>JAJTCQ010000010.1 GCA_021323315.1 Gaiellaceae bacterium
GGCATTCCGATCGAGATCGAGGTCGTCGACGTCGAGTCGGACTCGGACGCGGAGGAGTACCGGGTGCTGGGCTCTCCGACGGTCCTCGTCGACGGCCGTGACGTCGACCCGGACCCTACCGTCGCGGGGTACAGCGCCGACGACCGGATCTACCGCACCGAGCGCGGCCCGTGCGGTTGGCCCGAGCCCGAATGGATCCGCAGCGCGGTGCTACGCGCCGTCGCGCAGACCACGTCCAACGGCACGCACTAGGCACTCACGACCGCAGTTCGCAATCCGCGAGCGCGGATTCCGAACGCGAAGAATCCCTGAAGGCGGCCGCACAGCGGCCGCGCCGACCGCTACTCCTCGTTCGCGAGGTCCTCGACAACCAGGCCGTAGAGGACGCCGTCGACCCACCCGTCGTTGCGCCAGTACGCCTTGCGGCGTACGCCCTCGCGCACGAAGCCCGCGCGCTCCGCGTGCCGCATGGCGCGCTCGTTGAAGCCGTAGATCTCCATCTGGAGACGATGGAATCCGAGCTCGTCGAACAGATGCCGCTGGAAGAGCGTCGCCGCGGTGTCCGCGACCTTGGCGCCGCGGAAGTCCGGGTGCACGGCGAGGCCGCCGAGGTTCGCGATCCTGCTCCGGACGTTCCCGCGCTCGAAGCGCATCGTCCCGGCGCGCTCGCCGTCGACCTCGATCAGGAACACGCCGAATGCATCGGGCTCGGCTCCCGAGCGGTCGATCTCCGCGAGGACGTCCTCACGATCCTTCGCCCGCACGGCGGCGAGGAACGGCTCGACGTCCTCGTGCGTCACGAGCTCGGCGATGAAGTCGGCGTCGTCCGGGCGCGCTCGCCGGATCGACACACTCATGCAGGAGTCTCCTGCACGCGAACGCCGAAGAACCGCTGTCCGGAGGCGAGAGCGGCCCCGACGACGATGAGCGCGAACCCGACGAGCATCGCGGTCGTGACCGGCTCGTCGAGGAGGAGCGCCCCGTACACGACCGCGAAGGCCGGCATGAGGTAGGTCACGATCGAGAGCTTCCGGCTGCCGTGCAGGCGCAGGACGCGAAACAGCAGCAGCTGGCCGGCGAAGGTCGGAATCACAATGAGGCCGACGAGGCCTGCGACCGCCTCCGACCCGGGCAGCACGCGCGGCGGGTCGAGAACCGCGAGCGGAAGGAGCACGAGCGCTGCGGCGAGCATGTTCCCCGTGGCCAGAACCGGCCCGGCGACGTCGCGGATCTGCAGCTGACCGTAGACGCCGCCCGCCGCGTACGACAGAGACGAGAGGACGACCGCGAGCGTGCCGGCGATCACCCACCACCCGCCGCCGGCGTCGAGGCCTGTGAGCGCTGCCACTCCGAGGAAGCCGAGCGCGACCCCTGCGATGCGAACGGCTCCCACGTGCTCGTGTGGGAGAAAGCGCGCCGCGAGCAGGAACGTGAAGATCGGCACGGTCGACTGCGCGATGCCCGCCACGCTCGAGTCGATGTGGGTCTCGCCCCAGGCGACGAGCCCCATCGGTATCGCGGCGTTGATGACGCCCAGCACGAGGCACGGCAGCCAGGCGGCGCGGAGCTCCGCAATCGCGCGGGTCGCGCCCATGCGCCAGGCGAGGTATGCGAACAGCAGGGCTCCGGCGAGGAGGACGCGCAGTTCCGTCATCGCCGCCGGCGGGATGTCCTCGACTGCGAGCTTGATGAAGAGGTACGACGCGCCCCACATGGCCGCGAGGAGGAGGATCAGCGGCCAGTACCCGCGCACGCCGTGAGGCTATCCGTCGGATGTGGTCAGGCTCCGGCGCTACGCTGACGTTCTGACCAGCGTGACGGATCCGGCGCTCCATCGCGCACTCGGTCTGACCGACGGAGAATTCGAGCGAATCCGCGCGCTGCTGGGTCGGGATCCGAACGACTTCGAGCTCGCGGTGTTCTCGCTCCTGTGGTCGGAGCATTGCGGCTACAAGCACTCGGCGCTCCTCCTGAAGCGGCTGCCCTCGACCGGGCCGCGCGTGCTCCAGGGTCCCGGCGAGAACGCCGGCGTGCTCGACCTCGGGGACGGGCAAGCCGTCGCCTTCAAGGTGGAGAGCCACAACCACCCCTCTGCCGTCGAGCCCTTCCAGGGCGCCGCGACCGGGGTCGGCGGCATCCTCCGCGACATCGTCTCGATGGGCGCGCGCCCGGTCGCCCTTCTCGACGGTCTTCGTTTCGGTGAGCCCGACTGGCACTTCTCGCGGGCGGTCGGCGGGATCGGCCACTACGGTAACTGCGTCGGTGTTCCGACGGTGGGTGGCGAGTCGGTCTTCGACGAGGCGTATCGTGAGAACTGCCTCGTCAATGCGATGTGCGTCGGGCTGCTCCCCGCCGACCGGCTCCTGCGTGCGAAGGCGACCGCAGCCGGTCAGCTCGTCGTCCTCTACGGCGCGACGACCGGCCGCGACGGGATCGGCGGCGCGTCCGTGCTCGCGAGTCAGGAGCTCGACGACGCGGCTGCAGTCAAGCGACCGTCGGTGCAGATCGGCGATCCGTTCACCGGAAAGAAGCTCATCGAGTCGTCGGTCGAGCTCACGTCGACCGGGCTCGTCGAGTCGCTGCAGGACTGCGGCGCCGCGGGCATCGCCTCGTCGCTGTCCGAGATGGCGGCCGAGTTCGGGATCGACGTCCATCTCGACCGCGTCCCGCTTCGCGAGGACGGTATGGAGCCCTGGGAGGTGATGATCTCCGAGAGCCAGGAGCGGATGATCGCGATGGTACGCCCGCAGATGCTCGAGGCGGTCGAGGCAGTCCTCGACCGGTGGGAGCTCGAGCACGCCGTCGTCGGCGAGGTGACCGCGACCGGCAAGCTCCGCGCCTTCTGGCACGACGACATCGTCGGCGAGATCCCGGCCAGACTCCTCACCGAGGAGTGTCCGCGCTACGAGGTCGGACAGACGCGGCGGCCTGCGCCTCCGGCTCGCGAGATCGCCGACGCGCCTGCGGCACACGACGCGCTCGTCGAGCTCCTCGCCTCACCCGCGCTCCGGAGTCGTCGCTTCGTGTTCCGCCGCTACGACCAGCTCGTCGGCTCGCGGACCGTCCGCCGGCCGGGCCTCGATGCGGCCGTGATCCGGCTCCGCCCGACCATGCGCGGCCTGGCCGTCTCGCTCGACGGACAGGGACGCATCGCTCGGCTCGATCCGTTCGCCGGGGGTGCGCTGGCGGTGCTCGAGGCGGCGCGCAACGTCGCGTGCGTCGGTGGCGAGCCGATCGGCTTCACCGACTGCCTCAACTTCGGGAACCCGGAGAAGCCCGAGATCGGCTGGGAGCTCGCACAGGCGATCGACGGCATCGCCGCCGCCGCCGACGCAGTCGGCGCCCCGGTCGTGTCCGGGAACGTGTCGCTCTACAACGAGACGAATGGGCGCGCGATCCATCCGACGCCCGTGGTCGGGGCCGTCGGCCTCGTCGAAGACGTGCGTCGCGTGCCGAAGGCCTGGCACGAGGGTGACGTGCTCTACGCCGCCTTCGCCTCGCAGGCGGCGCTCCCGGGCTCGGAGTACCAGGCCCGGTTCGGCGAGGTAGGTGGCACGCCGGCGCCGCTCGATCTCGCGGCCGAAGCCCGCCTGATCTCGTTCCTCTGGCAGGCGGCGCAGCTCGCCACGCTGACACACGACGCCTCGGAGGGCGGCCTCGCCGTGTGTCTCGCCGAGGCGGCGCTCTTCTCGGGTGTCGGAGCTGCGCTCGACCTGCGCGACGACCCGGTCGAGCTCTTCGGCGAGGTGGGCGGGCGAGCGATCGTTGCGTGCGCGCCGGTCGACGCTCCCGAGCTCGAGTCGGTTGCGACCGGGCTGGGCGTTCCGGTGCGGCGCGTGGGTGAAGTTGGCGGGGGTACCCTGCTGGGAGTGGAGCTCCAGCGCTTGCGAAGCGCGTGGGAGGCGAGCGACTGATGTGTGGGGTCTTCGGGATTCGTTCGGAGGAGCGGGACGTCTCGCGTCTCGCGTACTTCGGCCTGTTCGCGCTCCAGCACCGCGGCCAGGAGTCAGCGGGGATTGCGGTCTCCGACCGGGGGCGTCTGACCGTCGTGCGCGACATGGGGCTCGTCGCCCAGGTCTTCGACGAGCAGCAGCTGCAAGCGCTGCCCGGCGAGGTCGCGATCGGCCACACGCGCTACTCGACTACCGGGGCGAATCGCTGGGCGAACGCACAGCCGCTCATCCACCACGGGCGTGTCCGCACGATCGCACTGGGGCACAACGGCAACCTCGTCAACGTCGAGGCGCTGAGAACCGAGCTGCAGGAGGACGGTGTGAAGCTCATGTCCGGCTCGGACTCGGAGGTGATCGCGGCGCTGATCGCACGCGATCCCGCCCCCCTCACCGATGCAGTGGCCGCGACGATGGCCCGGCTCGAGGGTGCGTACACGGTGACCGCGCTCGCCGAGGGCGTGCTCGTCGCCTTCCGCGACCCGCTCGGTTTTCGCCCGCTCACACTCGGGCGGATCGGAGAGGACTGGGTCGTCGCCTCCGAGTCATGCGCTCTCGACCTCATCGCGGCGGACGTGGTGCGTGACGTTCGGCCGGGGGAGATCGTCTGGATCGACGAGGAGGGGCTGCACAACGCACAAGCGGCGCCCGCGGGCAAGAACGCGCACTGCATCTTCGAGCACATCTACCTCGCCCGACCGGACTCGCGGCTCGCCGGCGTCGAGGTGCACGGTGCGCGCGTGCGGATGGGAGAGACGCTCGCGCGCGAAGCCCCGGCCGAGGCGGATCTCGTCATCGGCGTACCGGACTCCGGCACGCCGGCCGCGATCGGGTTCTCGAAGGCGTCGGGAATTCCCTTCAACGAGGCGCTCATCAAGAACCGCTACGTCGCGCGCACCTTCATCCAGCCGGACCAGGCGATGCGGGAGCAGGGGATCCGGATGAAGTTCAACCCGCTCGACGAGGTCGAAGGCAAGCGGATCGTCGTCGTCGACGACACGATCGTGCGCGCGAACACCACGCGGCAGCTCGTCGCCATGCTCCTCGAGGCGGGCGCCTCGGAGGTGCACGTCCGCATCTCGTCGCCCCCCGTCGTCTCGCCGTGCTTCTACGGCATCGACTTCCCGGACGAGGACGAGCTTCCCGCCGCCCACCGGTCGGTCGAGGAGATGCGCCAGCTCATCGGCGCGACCTCGTTGCACTACCTCTCGGTCGACGGCATGCAGGCGGCGACGCTGCTGCCGGAGGACTCGGTCTGTCGCGCGTGCTTCACGCGCGACTACCCCACGCGCGTCCCGCCGAGAACCGAGAAGCTCCGCTTCGAGACCGCACGCGCCTAGGCGCGGCGAGGCGGCAGCGGGACGAAGACGCTCGTCGCGCTCTGGTACTCGGCGTAGTCGGCGCGCGAGCGCTGCCTGCGCCTCGGTCGCCGGGATCCCGGTGACCTTGAACAGAAGGTAGAGGAGGGCGGCGGGGACGAGCCAGGCGAGCCAGCCCCACGGCGCGGCGCTCGCGACGAAGGCGACCCCGCACCAGGTGACCGACTCGAAGAAGTAGTTCGGGTGGCGCGACCAGCTCCAGAGGCCGGCGCGGGCGGTCTTCCCCGTGTTCCCCGGATTCCCGCGCCACCTCGCGAGCTGGATGTCGGCGAGGATCGTCCCGGCGTTTCCGACCGCCCACACCGCGATTCCGAGCCACTCGAGCGCGTCGAGACCGCTCGACTCGTTCCGGGCGATGAGCGCGAACGGCAGCGAGAAGAGGACGACGAAGAGCGCCTGAACCTGGAAGAACCAGAAGAAGCGCCGATTCGCGTGTGGCGCCCAACGCCGGCGCAACTCCTGGTAGCGGCCGTCCTCCTCCTGGCCGAGGACGCGGTCGACGAAGAGGTAGGCACCGAGCCGGAAACCCCAGAGCGACGCGAGCACCGCGGCGAGGATGCGGTGGCCGGTGTCGCCGTCGGCGAGCAGCGCGTAGACGATCGCGCAGCACGCGACGAGCACAGCCCAGGCGACGTCGACGTGGCTCGCGTCGCCGATGCGCACCTGGACGACCCACATCAGCGCCATCGCCGCAGAGGCGAGGAGGGCGCCGACGACGAGCAGCCCCCAGACCGACTCGATCAGGCGAGCTCCTCCCACCGGCGATAGCGCACGGCACGCCGGGCGGTGCGCTCGTCGACGCCCTTCTCGATGAGCTCCTGGCGCACCTCTCCCTCCTGTGCCATGCGCAGGAAGAGCCAAGCGAGCGCGACGATCGTGACGAGCGAGCCCTCGAGCATCATCAGCGACCCTGCGAGGCTCTGGTCGGCGTCCGGCGAGAGCCCGAGGTAGTCGTCACCCGTGTCGTAGACGTCGTAGAAGGCGGAGCCGCCCCAGACGAAGACGTTCCCGATCACGGTCGCGACGAGGCGGACGCCGACGATGTAAGCCAGCTTCGCCCCGGTCCCGAACCACTCGGGCGCCGGGAGCGTCTCGAGAACCGGGAGCCAGAGCACGATCCCCGCGCTGAAGAACGCGACGTGCTCGAGCGCGTGCAGGGCACTCGAGTCGACCGCGCCCTCGTACATCACCGGGAGGTGCCAGAGGACGAGGTTCGCAGCCCAGATCGGGAAGGCGACGAACGGATTCGCGAGGACGCGCAGCCGCATCACGCCCGGGAGTGCGAGGATCGGCCTCAGGAGCGGCCCGGTAAGCCCGGCGAGCAGGCAGAGCGGCGCGAGATCGCCCACGAGCAGGTGCTGCGCCATGTGAAACGAGAAGAGCTCCTGTTCGCCGATCTCCGCGACCGGCGAGGCGACGGCGACGAGGAGGAGGGCGATGCCGAGCACGAACAGGCCGATGCGCCAGCCGGGGACGGGCTGACCACGCCGCGCGAGGGTTCGTGCCCTCAGCGCGTATGCGACCGCGACGAGCGCGATCGGCGCCAGCTGCAGCGGGGCGATCGTCCAGCTCGTCAGAAGCGACGGCTCGTCCACGCCGCTGACTGTACGCTCGGCCCGTGGGCGACGAGGGCCAGATCTACGCGGCGGCCGGCGTCTCGATCGAAAAGGGTGTAGCGGTCGTCGAGCGACTTCGTGCCGCTGTCGAGTCCACCGGGGCGACGGGCTTCGGGTCCTTTGCAGGGCTACACCCGCTCGACGACGAGCGGCTGCTCGCCGCGTCGACCGACTCCGTCGGAACCAAGCTCGTCCTCGCGCGCCAACGCGGCGCCCTTCGGTTCTGCGGGTCAGATCTCGCCGCGCATTGCATCAACGACGTGCTCACGTGCGGCGCCGATCCGCTGTTCCTCCTCGACTACGTGGCTGCGAATCGGATCGACCTCGAGTCGGTCGCTGACCTCGTCGAGGGTGCTGCCGAGGTGTGCCGTGCCGCCGGAGTCGCGCTGATCGGCGGCGAGACGGCCGAGCTACCCGGGATCTACCGCGAGGGCGAGCTCGACTTCGCGGGGACGTGCGTCGGGCTCGTGGCGCGAGCGCGCCTGATCGACGGATCGGCGGTCGAGGAGGGCGACGTCGTGGTCGGACTGCCGTCGGCAGGCGTGCACGCGAACGGCTTCACGCTCGTACGGCGCGTGCTCGAGGACGAGGACTACGCGGGCGATGACCTGCTCGCTCCGACGAGGCTCTACCTCGAGGACGTGCGGCGGCTGCGTGATCGTGTGCACGCGTTCGCCCACGTGACGGGCGGCGGGATCCTTGGGAATCTCACGCGAGCCCTGCCTGCCGGACTGCGAGCCGAGCTCGACTGGGAGGCGTGGGAGCGACCTCCGGTCTTCGCCTGGTTGGCTCGGCACGTCGGCGAGCAGGAGCTCCGGCGGGTGTTCAATCTCGGCATCGGGTATCTCGCCGTCATGCGGGATCCGGGAGACGAGCTCGTGATCGGGGGGATCGCTCGCACGTGATCGGCGTGCTCGTGAGCGGCGAGGGGACGAACCTGCAGGCACTCCTCGACGCGGAGCTGCCGGTCGTCGCGGTGGCCTCGAACGTCGAGGGCGCCCGTGCGCTACGGCGGGCGGAGGACGCAGAGATTCCGACGTCGACATTCCCGCTGGGGCGCTTCGCGAACCGGGACGACCGCGACGCTGCGATGGCGGAGTGGCTGGAGAGCCGCGGGGTCGACCTGGTGGTGTGCGCCGGGTACATGCACCTGCTCCGGCCGTCGTTTCTCGCCCGCTTCCCAGGGCGCGTCGTGAACGTCCATCCGGCGCCGCTGCCCGCCTTCCCCGGCGCGCATCCGCTCGAGGACGTGCTCGAGGCGGGGGCGAAGGCAGCAGCTGTGACAGTCCACTTCGTCGACGAGGGCGTCGACTCGGGCGAGGTGATCGCGAGCGAGCCTGTTCCCGTGCTGGAAGGAGATACCGTCGAGACCTTGCGCGAGCGGGTGCACGAGGCGGAGCACCGGCTCCTTCCCAAGGTGGTGAGAGAGCTGTGCGCGCGCTGATCTCGGTCTACGACAAGGCCGGCGTGGTGGAGTTCGCGCGCGGCCTCGCCGAGCTCGGCTTCGAGCTCGTATCGAGTGGAGGCACGGCCACCGCACTCGAAGAGGCAGGGCTCATGATCACGAAGGTCGAGGAGCTCACCGGCTTCCCCGAGCTGCTCGACGGGCGCGTGAAAACCCTTCACCCACGCGTCCACGCGGGAATCCTGGCGCGCCGCGATCGCTCAGACGATCTCATGGCCTTGGAAGAGCAGGGGATCGAGCCGTTCGACCTCGTGTGCGTGAACCTCTATCCCTTCGAGCTCGCCGTCGACCGGGCCGAGCTCGACGAAGCCGGTCTGATCGAGATGATCGACGTGGGCGGGCCTGCACTCCTCCGCGCGGCGGCGAAAAACTTCGCCTCGGTCACCGTGGTCGTGCGCCAGCAGGACTACGGAACCGTGCTCGACGAGCTGCGCTCCGACAACGGGACGACGACGCTCGAGCTTCGCCGGCGGCTTGCCGCGGCCGCGTTCGCCAGCTCCGCCGCATACGACGCGGCGATCACGCGCTGGTTCCAGCGTGGCACGGACTTTCCCGAGAGCTTCGTTCCCGCCTTCGACCGCATGCGCGAGCTCCCGTACGGCGAGAACCCGCACCAGAGCGCGGCCTACTACGCCGAACGCGGCGCACGCACGCATCTGCTCGGGTTCGTCGGACAACACCAGGGCAAGGACTTGTCGTACAACAACCTCGGCGATCTCTCCGCTGCGCGCCTGCTTCTCTCGGAGCTCGAGCGTCCGGCGTGCGTGATCGTGAAACACTCGAACCCGTGCGGAGCAGCCGTCGCCGATACGGTGGAGGAGGCGTACGCGTCGGCACTCGCGGCCGACCCGGTGTCGGCCTTCGGCGGCGTCGTGGTCGTGAACCGCACCGTGACGGCCGCACTCGCGGAGACGCTGGCCCACCAGTTCGTCGAGGTGCTGTTCGCCCCGCTGTACGAGCCGGCAGCCCTGGAGACTCTCGGCCGCAAGCCGTCGCTGCGCGTCCTGGAGCACACCGACAAGCGCGCTTCCGACGAGTCGGAGCTCGACTACCGGCGCGTGCTCGGCGGGCTCCTCGTGCAATCGCGTGACCGGGGCATCGCCGGGCGCGACTGGATGAAGGTCGTCTCCGGCGACCTCGGCGAGGCGCAGTGGGACGACCTGCTGTTCGCGCTGCGCGTCGTCAAGCACGTCACCTCCAACGCGATCGTGCTGGCGCGTGGCGGGCAGACGCTCGGGATCGGAGCCGGGCAGATGAGCCGCGTCGACGCCGTGCGGATCGCGATCGAGAAGGCGCGGGAGCTCGGCCATTCGCTCGATGGGTCCGTGCTCGCGTCGGATGCCTTCTTCCCCTTCGCGGACGGCCCGCAGCTCGCGCTCGACGCCGGCGTGACCGCGCTCGTCCAGCCCGGCGGATCGAAGCGTGACCAGGAAGTCGTCGACGCGGTCTCCGCGGCCGGCGCCGCGATGGTCTTCACCGGCCGACGCCACTTCCGGCACTAGCCCGCAGGCTATACGGACCTCCCTAGGCCCAGGGCAGGGAGTCCCAGAACGGCGGCCGCTCGATGCGCTCTTCGGGGTAGCCGGAGTACGCGTCCGGCGGCGCGTCCGTCGCCACCTCGACTCCGGCACGGTGCCGGAGAGCGAGATCGGACACGGGGTAATGAATGGGCCGCCCTGGTCTCCGGGTGCCAGCCATGACGACGACGCACGGCGCCTCGCCGGCTCCGACGAGTATGTGCTCTGCCGGGTGCGCAGTGAAAGAAGTCCCACGCTCGCAGCCGTCGCTCCCCTCCCTCGACGAGTAGGAGGCACTCGCCGCCAAGAACGAGGAACGCCTCCTGTGTGTGCTCGCCGTGGTAGAGGCCATTGGGTTGGCCGGGCTCGAGGGCCGTCAGTCGGACGCCGAGCTCGGCGAACGGGGCGTCCGGCGATTCGAACAGGCACGACGAGCCGAAGACCTCATGTGTCAGCCAGGTCGCATCGCCGACGTTGACGACGAACCAGCCTTCGGACGCGGGTGCAAGACCCGAGTCGTACTACGCGAGCCGAGCCTCCTGTTGCACACGACGGACCCTAATCGCGAGGCGCCTGGGCGGCGCCGACCCTTTCCGGCGGATGCAGAGGCGGAAGTAGGCTTACCGACCCATGGTACGCAGCGACTTTCCCACGGTCCTGGAACTCGTCGGGCGCACGCCGATCGTGCGGCTCGAGCGCCTCGGTCGCGACGTCCCGGGCGAGCTGCTCGCCAAGCTCGAGTACCTGAATCCCGGCGGCTCGGTGAAGGACCGCATCGGACTCGCCATGGTCGAGGCAGCGGAGCGGGACGGACGGCTGCGGCCCGGAGGGACGATCGTCGAGCCGACGTCGGGGAACACCGGCGTGGGCCTCGCCATCGCGGCGGCGCTGCGCGGCTACCGCTGCATCTTCGTGATGCCCGACAAGATGAGCCAGGAGAAGATCTCGATGCTGCGCGCGTACGGCGCGGAGGTCGTGATCACTCCCACCGCAGTCGACCCGTCCTCGCCGGAGAGCTACTACGCCGTCTCCGACCGGCTCGCGGAGGAGATCCCGGGCGGCTTCAAGCCCGACCAGTACTCGAACCCGGCCAATCCGGAAGCCCACTACGAGACGACCGGGCCCGAGCTGTGGGAGCAGACGGACGGCGGCGACGTCGACGCCGTCGTCATCTCCGTCGGCACCGGCGGCACGATCACGGGCGTCGGCCGCTTCTTCAAGGAGCACGGGTCGGAGGCCCGCATCGTCGCGGTCGATCCCGAGGGCTCGGTATTCACCGCCGACGAGGAGCATCCGGAGGGGCCGTACCTCGTGGAGGGCATCGGCAAGGAGTGCTGGCCCGACACGCTCGACGCGTCGGTCGTGGACGAGTGGGTGCGCGTCTCCGACCGTGACTCGTTCCTCACGGCCCGTCGGCTCGCGCGGGAGGAGGGGCTACTCGTAGGCGGCTCGACCGGCTCGACCGCGTGGGCGGGAATCCAGGTCGCAAAGCGGCTCGGTCCGGACTCGCGCGTGCTGATGATGTTCCCGGACTCGGGTCGTTCGTACCTGTCGAAGTTCTACGACGACAACTGGATGATCCAGTACGGCTTTCTCGAGCGGACGACGCCACCGCCCGCGGTGGAGGAGGTGCTGCGCTTCCGGCGCGTCGGCCACGAGGTTCCGGACCTCGTCACGATCGGCTCCCACGAGAAGGTGGGCGCGGCGATCGACGCGATGCAGCGTTACGGCATCTCACAGCTCCCGGTCGTGCGCGGGGACGAGAAGATGGACTCGCTGGCCGACGTCGTCGGCTCGTTGCAGGAACGCGAGCTGCTCGACCGCGTCTTCAAGAACGCCGACGCGCTCAACGAGGACGTCGCGGTGGCGATGCAGCCACCGCTGCCGGCGGTCGACGGCGACGCGTCGGTCGACCAGGTCTACGAGGGGTTGTCGGGCGGGAGCGGTGCGGTGGTCGTCGTCTCGGCCGGCCGGCCGTCCGGCATTCTCACGCGGTCTGATCTGCTGGAGTTCCTCGCCGCGCGACGCTCCCGGGTCGAGACGTCTTCCGCGGGAACTCGCTCTTGATCGCAACGTAGACCGCGCCGATCACGAGCCCGGCGCCCGCGAGCGTCCAGGGGCTCGGCCGCTCGCCGAGGAACGCCATGCCGAGGGCGATCGCGACCAGCGGGTTCACGTACTGATGCGTGACGACGAGCGAGATCGGGGCGACGCCGAGCAGCCAGGCGTACGCGGTGAAGCCGACGAGCGAGCCCATGACGACGAGGTAGATCCAGGCCAGTACGGAGTCGAGCGCGAAGGTGCTCGATCCGAGGTCGCCGTACTCGCCGAGCGCGCCAGCGCCGACCATCAGAAATGCTCCTCCCAGCCCCATCTCGTAGACGGAGGCCACGAACGGGTCGCTCGGGAGCGAGAGTCGTTTCGAGAGGAACGACCCCAGCGTCCAGGACATCGTCGCGCTGATCATGATCGCCAGCCCGAGAGCGGTCGAGCCTGCCCCGAGCCCAGGCGCGACCACGAGCAGGAGGCCGAGCAGGCCAGCGAGCGTGCTGAGACGGGTCGCGCGCGCTGGGCTCTCGCCGGCGACCAGCCGCAGCACGATGATCTGGAGCGGAACCGTTCCCGCGATGATCGCGGCGACGCTCGAATCGATTCGCGTCTCCGCGACGTGGACGAGCCCGACGCCCAGCCCGAGCAGGAGGACGCCCGCGACACCGCTTGCCACCAGCTCGGCGCGCGTGACGCGCAGCGATCGGCCGCGCCAGGCGAGAACCGCGGCGAGCAGCAGCCCGGCCACGAGGAAACGCGAACCGGCGGCGAGGAGCGGCGGAATCGTCTCGACCGCGACCTTGATCCCGAAGTAGGTCGACCCCCAGACGACGTAGACCACGAGGAGGGCGATCCAGACGTGCCTGACCGGAGCGGTCACGAGGAGAGAAACGCGGGCGGCGCCATAGGTGTGAGAACGCCAAGCGTCTCCGGCGCACTCCGTCTTGCCCATTCGACCTGCTGCTCGACTGCACCGCCGTGGCTAATGCGGACGTCTGGGACTAGTCCCAGCGGCGCGAGAGTCGGAACGCGGCGTTGATGAGGCCGACGTGCGAGTACGTCTGCGGGAAGTTCCCGCTCTGCTCGAGCGTGTCGGGCAGGACGTCCTCCGAGTAGAGGCCGAGCCCGTTGTCGAGGCCCAGCAGGCGCTCGAAGAGCTCTCGTGCCTCGTCGGTGCGCCCGATGATCACCAGCGCCTCGACGAGCCAGAACGTGCAGACGGTGAAGGCCGCCTCCATGTGCCCGAAGTCGTCGCGAACCGAGTAGCGGCGGAGGAGGCTGCCGTCCACGGAGAGCGCGCTGCGGATCGCGTCGACGTGGCGATCCGCGCGAGGATCGTCGGGCTCGAAGTAGCCGAGATGGACCGCGAGCAGCATCGCCGCGTCGACCTGAGGCTCCCCCGCCACCTGCGTCAGCGCGCCGACCTCCTCGTTCCAGCACTGCGTCTCCAGCACCTCGCGCGCACGCGCCTCGACCGAGCGGGCGTGCGTGGCCAGCTCAGGCGCCTCGAGCGCAAGCGCGACCTCGGCCGCTCGCCGCGCGCCGGCCCAGTGCATCAGCACCGAGAAGCCGTGCAGGCGAGTCTTTCCGCGGAACTCCCAGAGTCCCGCGTCGGGCTCCTCGAGCCGCGCGTCAATCTGGTCGACGAGCCCCTGGATGATGTCGACGGCCGTGTGCCGCGGCACCTCGCCGACGAAGCGCGAGTCGAGGAAGAGCCGGCTGACACCGAGCACCATCTCGCCGTAGACGTCGTTCTGGACGTGCTCCAGAGCCTGGTTGCCGATCCGCACGGGGCCGTCGCCGGCGAAGCCGGAGAGATGGTCGAGCACGCGCTCCTCGGCCTCCGAGTCACCGTTGATCCGGTAGGCGGGCTGGAGGACGCCTTCGTTCTCCTCGGCGAGGTTGCGGAGGTACTCGAGGAAGCGCTCCATCTCCTCGGAGTGGCCGAGACGCTCGAGCGCGTTCAGCGTGAAGTAGGCGTCTCGCAGCCAGCAGAAGCGGTAGTCCCAGTTGCGCCCCGAACCCGGGTGCTCGGGGAGGCTCGTCGTCGTCGCGGCGAGCAGCGCCCCCGTGTCCTCGTACTGGTGCAATTTCAGCGCGAGAGCCGAGCGGACGACCTCCTGCTGATAGTCGCGCGGGACGCGCGTTCCCTTCACCCAGCGCCGCCAGTAGTCGACCGTGCGCTCGAGGAATCGTTCGGCCGTGTCCTCGAGTCCCGCCTCGAGCGGCTCGCCCCACGTGAGGACGAGGTGTCGGTCGCGCTCCAGCAGGAACGGGCGTTCGTCCTCGACGTACGTCAGCGGCACGTTCGAGGTGAGGCGGACCGGCGTCGGGAAGCCGGCGTACTCGATGTGGTTCGACGCGCGCCAGCGGCCGATCTGCTGCAGTCCGTACTCGTACGTCGGACGGCACCGGACGCGGGCGCGCGGCTCGCCGGAGAGCGGACGCATGATCCGGATGAGCATCGACGGCTTGAAGAAGCGGTCGTACAGCGAGAAGCGCGGCGCGAAGTCGAGCACCTCGAACGAGCCGCCGTTGCCGCTGAACACCGTCCGCACGACGTTCGTGTTCTCGACGTAGGACGTCTCGATCAGGGTCGCGTCGACTCCTTCGATCGTGAACGCCCCGCCCTGCTCGCGGTCGAGGAGCGGCCCGAACACGAAGCTCGAGTCGGGGCGCGGCCAGCAGAGCCACTCGACGGAGCCCTCCTTCAGGAGCGCGCTGTACGAGCAGTTTCCGATGATGGCGAGGCCTCTGGTCATGTCAGTGTCTTTCGCGGACGCGTAACGTCTACCTACTTCGACCGAAGGAGGCGCGCTGGCACGACATTCGGGACACCACGGTCTCGTCATCGCCAGCAACCGCCTGCCGGTCCGGCTCACGATCGCGGGCGAGGACGTCTCCGTGAAGCGCAGTTCGGGCGGCCTGGCGACCGCGCTGGAGGCCGTGCGCGGGGATGCGGCGTGGGTGGGGTGGCCCGGCACCGTCGTACCGCCAGGGCTCGACAAGCGCGTCGCGCAGCGGCTCGCGCGCGACCACCTGTATCCGGTGCTGCTTTCGCCGGACGAGGAGGAGGACTTCTACAACCGCGTCTGCAACGACACGCTGTGGCCGCTCTTCCACTACTTCTCGGACCGACTGCGGATCACGCCGGAGGCCTGGCAGCGCTACGTCGAGGTGAACGAGCGCTTCGCCGAGACGATCCTCGCGCACTGCGAGCCCGACACGCGCGTGTGGATCCACGACTTCCACCTCATGCTCGTGCCCGCGATGCTCCGCGCCCGCGAGCCTCGGCTGTCGATCGGCTTCTTCCTGCATACGCCGTTCCCGTCCTCGGAGGTCTACCGCCTCCTGCCGGCCCGCGAGCAGCTGCTCCGCGGCGTGCTCGGCGCCGATTACGTCAGCTTTCAGATCGGTGACTATGCGCGGCACTTCCGCTCGTCCTGCCTGCGGATCCTGGGCGTCGACTCGGAGCCCGACTGGCTCGAGCTCGACGGCAGGCGAGTGGGTATCGGCGTCGACCCGATCGGTATCGATGTCGAGGGCTTCCGGGAGACCCTCGCCGAGGCGGAGACCGCGCGCCTGCTCACGGAGCTCGAGCACCAGTACGAAGAGCGCCAGCTCGTTCTCGGCGTCGAGCGCCTCGACTACACGAAAGGGATCCCGCACAAGCTGCAGGCCTACGAGCGCTTCCTCGAACGCGATCCCGACCGCGCGCGCACGACGACGATGATCCAGGTGCTCGTCCCGTCCCGGCTCGAGAGCCCGGAGTACCGCGCGCAGCGGGACGAGATCGAGCTCCGCATCGCGCGCATCAACGGACGCTTCGGCCAGCCGGGGTCGACGCCCGTCGAGTACATCAATCGCGACATCTCGAAGCCCGCGCTCGTTGCGCTCTACCGGCGGGCCGACGTGATGATGGTCACTGCGCTGCGCGACGGAATGAACCTCGTCGCCCACGAGTTCGTCCTCTGCCAGTCGGAGCCGGGACTGCCGGGAAGGTGGCGCGGCTCACTCCTGCTCTCCGAGCTCGCGGGCGCCGCGCAGGTGCTTCCCGGAGCACTGCTAGTGAACCCGTGGGACGTCGAGGGCGTCGTCGAGCACCTCGCGACGGCTCTGGGGCAGAGTGCGCGCCAGCGGCAGCGGCGGCTCGAGACGATGGCGAAGCGCGTGCACGATCTCGACACGCGCCGCTGGGCGGAGGGGTTTCTCACGCGCCTCGGCCGCTACTCGCGCCGAGATCGCGCCACGAAGCGGCCGCCCAGCGTCGACGAGGCGATCCAAGAGCGGCTCGACCGGAGGTTCCGGAGGGCGCGGGCGCGGACAATCGTGCTCGATTACGACGGGACGCTCCGCGAGTTCGAGGTGCACCCGGACCTCGCCCAACCGACGCCTGAGATCCGTGCACTGCTCCGTTCGCTCGCGGCCCTACCTGCAACCGACGTCCACATCGTCAGTGGACGTCGCCGCCGGAACCTCGAGCAGTGGTTCGGCCGGCTGCCGATCCATCTGTGCGCCGAGCACGGCTACCTCGCGCGCGCACCCGGTGAGGACTGGCGCACGCTCGTCGAGCTCGACCTGAGCTGGCTGCGCCCGATCGAGCGGCACCTTCGACGCGTGGCCGCCGACGTCCCCGGCGCGCATGTCGAGCGGAAGTCGTGCAGCGTCGCCTGGCACTACCGGCAGGCGGAGCGCGAATACGGCTCGTGGCGTGCCCGCGAGCTCCTGAACGACCTCCCGCAGCACCTCGCGGGTGCGCCGGCGGAGATCCTCGCGGGCCACCAGGTGGTCGAGGTGCGGGCGCTGGGCGTCGACAAGGGCGTCTACGTACGCAGCCTCTTCCCGGAGGGCAAGGAGAGCACGCACTTCGTCCTCGGGCTCGGCGACGACCGCACCGATCACGACCTGCTCGACGCGCTCCCGTCCGGTTCCGTCGCGGGCCACGTCGGCGGACTTCTGCCGAGCACGAACCGTCGGGACGGGCGGCGCGAGGACATCCATCTCGTCGGACCGGGCGAGGTGCGGACGTTCCTCCGTCGCCTCAGCGAGGTCGTGCCTGTGGGTGGCGGCACGACCTGATCGCTGCCGTTCTCCGGGCCATTGCGCCGGGGCTGAGGGACGCGACCGTCCACTCGGCGTCGTCGGCCCGACACGGCGGATGACGGATGTCCAGGTGGACCGTTCGGCAGGTCAATGGATCTCGGCTAGCACTGTGCCGCAAACGCGCCGCGACGCTACTGGCCGCGAAGCTCGCGGTAGAGCGCATGGCTCCACCAGCGCCACGCCGTGAACGCGAAGAACGCGATCGCGACGACGATGCCTTCCGCCGTGCCGAACACGAACGTCGTCACGAGATACAGAACGCCTGTCAGCGCGAACGAGCTCGCGACGGTGCCGGCGATCGCCTCGCGATTCGCCTTGCGGAGCATGTAGTCCTTGTCTCCTTCCCGGAACCGGAGCCGGTGGTACGACGCCGGCGCCAGGTACAGGACGAGCGCGACGGCGGTGCTCACGAGGGTGGCGTAGTACACGTATCGCTGGCCGTCGTCGAGGTCGGCGAACTGGTTCGTGAAGCTGACGGCGAGCAGGAAGCCGAACAACACCTCGGCGCCGGGGATGAGCGAGCGAAGCTCCTGCAGGAGCTCGTTGTGCTCCCGTTCGAGCCGCGCCTTCCGGTCTTCCGCGTGCTCCTCCTGCTCGACAGTGCCCTCGTCGGCGTCGGTCATGCGGCGGCCTCGGGTACCGCATGACCGGGGAGGGGCTTGGGGAACCGGGAGGTTCCCCAAGCTCTCGGGAAGAAGACTCGCGGGGGAGACCTGGTTTCCCCCGCGACCGTGAGCCGAAGGCGAGCGGTAGTCATGCGGCGACGCCGACGGGCCGTCTGAACGCGGCGGCATGCCCGCGCGCGTTCGCCTCCCGCAGCGCAGGCTCGTCGAGGGCGCCGATGCGGAGTAAGAGCTCGAGCTCGTCCCGCAGATGGGTGCGCATCATCTCCGGGCCGTCCGTCGCGATCGTGAACGGCACGTCGTGGTCGACGAACTCGAGGATCGTCTCGCGCACGGCGTTCTCGTCCGGGAGCGCCTTCGTCAGCAGGTTCGAGGTGGGGCAGATCTCGAGCGTGATCCCGAGGTCCCGGATCATCGACATTAGCTCGCCGTCCCCGGCCGCCAGGATTCCGTGCCCGATCCGATCCGGCCGCAGGCGCTCGACGACCTCGCCGATCTCCTCTCGGCCGATCTCACCGCCTTCCTCGCCGACGTGGATCGTCACCCCGAGGCCGGCGTCCCGCGCGGTCTCCACCATGGGCTCGAGCTGCGTGTAGTCGTAGCGTCCGCCTCCGGGTCTCGGCCCGGCGATGTCGACGCCGACCACGCCGCGGCCGGCCCAGCGGATCGCCTTTTCGACGATGATCTCGTTCAGCCGCGGCCCGAAGGTGCGGTCCATCATCAGGATCAGCCCGGCGCGGACCTGCGGGTACTCGATGCTCGCGCGGTCGACGCCGCGAATCGCCGCAAGGATGATGTGGTCGAGGTCGCGCTCGCCGCCGCGGTTCCGCTTCATGGGGTTGAAGCGGAGCTCGAGCGTGGTGATCTGCTGCGAGCGATAGGCGCCGCCGATCGCGCCGTGCACGGAGCGCTCGACGGCGAGCGGTGACGACTGGATGATCTCGGTCCAGTGGTAGATCTGGTCGAGCTCGTCGAGTCCCTGAACGCCATGCGGGTCGGAAACGGTGACCAGTGCGTCGAACTCCCAGTAGTCCTTCACCGGCAGGGCGATGCCCTGCTCGTGGGCGATCGACCAGAGGATGTCGGAGGCGACCGAGCCGCCGAGGTGTGTGTGGAGCTCGGCGAGTCCCTCGCCCTCGAGGATCATCGCGCGAGTGTACGCCGTCCCGATCGTCGGCCAGCGTCGCAGTGAGGGCACAGGTCCGCGAGCTGGTCCGCGAGCGAGGCCGTCTCGTCCTCGGTCGCCACATGCGGGAGGTTAGGCTCGAGCCGTGGGCGTGAACCCGGCTCGCGGTCAGTGCGACGAACCACTGCCTGACGGGCTGTGGCATCGGCGAGGTGCTCGGGATGGTGCTCGCGACGTGGTGGGGCTGGGGCGATGCCGCGTCGAGCGCGCTGGCTATCGCGCTCGCGTTCTTCTTCGGGTACCTCTTGACGCTGATCCCGCTTCTGCGCGCGGGCACGCCGCTCGGGGCGGCGATCGGAATCGCGCTCGTCGCGGACACGCTGTCGATCTCGACGATGGAGCTCGTCGACAACGCGGTGCTGCTGCTGTGGCCGGGCGCGCTGGACGCAGGTCTCGGCGATCTTCTCATCTGGGCCTCGCTCGATCGCGCCCGCGGTGGCCTGGGGGGCCCACGTTCCTCGTGAACCGTGCGCTGATCAGACGGGGCAAGGGCCACGCACATGCGCACGCCGCGCATGGTCATGGGCACTGACGACGCCTAGCCGGTCTTCGCCCAGGGCCGAGGGTCCGGAATCGGGGTCAGGATCGGCTCGACCTGGCCGCGCAGGTGCTCGAACGCCGGCGGGAGGATCAGCGTCTCGCCGAGGTGTTCGGGATCCTCGTCCAGGGAGAAGCCGGGACCGAGCGTCGCGAGCTCGAAGAGGACGCCGCTCGGCTCGCGGAAGTAGATGGAGCGGAACCAGAAGCGGTCGATGATGGAGGACGGGTGGGTGCCCGCCGCCGAGACGCGTCGGTGCCACTCCTCGTGGTCCTCCATCTGCGTCGCCCAGGCGACGTGGTGGACGGTGCCCGCGCCGCCGAGGCCACGCTCGGCCGGCGGCTCGTCGTACGCGTAGCGGCCGCCGCGTGCTGGCCCGCGCGCCTCCCACGTGCGATCGCCAGCGGGCTCGAACCCGAGTGTGTCCTCGAGCATGTCCCTGCTCGGGTCGGGCGCGGCGGCGTAGGCGCGCACCGCGTCGAACCCCTGCAGCGCGTGCTCGGCGGGCACCTCCGGGTGCTCGGCGACGAGCGGCGCGTCGTCGGCTGTGGAGATGGCCAGCCGGTGGCGCAGCCCCTCCGGATCTCCGAACGTCACGCCGTCCTGCTCCCGCGCGACCGCCTGGGCTTCGCCGGCGAGTCTGCCCTCCCAGAAGTCGAGCGCCGCGTCGGAACCGACCCGCCACTGCACCGTGTGCACCATGCCGACGCCCGCGCGACCCTGCCGAACGCCCGGGTACTCGAAGAAGGTGATGTCGCTGCCGGGCGTGCCGGCCTCGTCGGCGTAGAAGAGATGGTAGACGGTCGGGTCGTCCTGGTTGACCGTCTTCTTGACCATCCGAAGCCCGAGGACGCGGGTATAGAAGTCCACGTTTCGCGGCGCGTCCGCGGTGATGCAGGTGACGTGGTGGATACCGTCCAGTTCCATGCAGGTTCAGCCTAGCCGTGTCCAGTTAGGCTCCCCGAGGTGAAGATCGGGATCGTCGTCCCGTTCTCGTGGTCGTTCTGGGGCGCGGTCGTCGAGCATGCGGAGCTGCAGGCGGCGGCACTCGAGGAGCGCGGCCACGACGTGCGCGTGATCATCGGCAACGATCCACCGGGTCAGTTCACCCGCGTCCTGCATCCCAGGGTCGGTCGCCACGGGGAGCCGCCGTCGAACGTCATCCCGGTAGGGAGGTCGGTGATCGTGCCTGCCAACGGCTCGCTTCCGAACATCGTGCTCTCGCCGCGCTCGTACTTCCGCGTGATCCGCACGCTCGAGCGTGAGCGCTTCGACGTGCTCCACCTCCACGAGCCGATGACGCCGACGATCTGCCTGACGACGCTCATCCGGGCACGCTGCCCCCTCGTCGCGACGTTCCACGCCTCGGGCAACCTCGGCTGGATGAAGTACGGGGGGCCGCTCTGGGGATTCCTGATCGATCGCATCGACCACCGCATCACGGTCTCGGAGCGCGCGCGCGAGTCGCAGAATCGGTGGCTCCCCGGCGAGTACGAGGTCATCCCGAACGGCGTGCTCGTTCCGCCGTCGGCACCCGCCGGAGGACGCGAGCACCGCGTGATTTTCGCCGGACGCCAGGAGCCACGGAAGGGCCTGCAGGTCCTCTTGCGCGCCTGGCCCGAGATCCACCGCCGCACCGGTCTGCGCCTCACGGTCGCCGGCGCCGACCCGCTTGCGGTCCGGCTCGTGCTCACGCGGCTCCGCGTGAGCGACGACGGGATCGACGTCGTCGGCTTCCTGAGCCAGGAGGAGCTGACGCGGACGCTGCTCGGCGTCAAGGCCGTTCTGGCGCCGTCGATCGGCCAGGAGAGCTTCGGGATGGTGCTCACGCGAGGATTCGCATGCGCGGTCCCGGCCGTCGCGTCGGACATCCCCGGCTACCGCGAGGTGCTGACGCCGGAGGCGGCGGTCTCGGTCGCGCCGAACGACCCGGACGCGCTGGCCGACGCGGTCTCCGCACTGGTCGCGGACGAGCCGCGGCGCGAGGCCATGGGCGACGCGGCTCGGGAGCTCGCGCTGGAGCGGTATGCGTGGCCCGCGATCGCCGAACGGCTCGAGGCGGTCTACTCGAGCGTCACGGGACTCGGCGCCGAGAAAGCACGCGCCGCGTGACGTCCGTACGCAAGGTCTGGACGTCGGGATGGGCGCAAGCGGGGGTTGCCGTCGTGGCCTTCGTGGTCGCGGCCACGCTGCTCTGGTGGCGGGGTCCGGACTGGGGCAGCGTCCTCGACGCGTTCAGCCTCGTCATCTGGAGCTGGATCATCCTCGCGTTCGCGCTGAACGTCGTCTCGACGCTCTTCCGCGCGCTCTCCTGGCGGCTGACCGTGGGACAGGCGCTGCCGCCGGAGCACCAGCCGAGGCTCGACCACGTGCTCTCGTCGTTCGGAGTGGGCCTGCTCGCGAATGCGATCGTGCCGGGCCGGCTCGGCGAGCTCGCCCGCGTGGCGACGCTTCGCCGGCACCTGCCCGACGCGCCGCCCGGGACGAGCGCGACCCTCGTCGGCACGGTCTTCGCACACCGGCTCTTCGACCTCGTGCCGGCGGCGATCCTCGTCGTGTGGGTGCTACTGACCGCGGAGGTCCCGCACTGGGCCGTCGTCTCGATCACCATCGCCGCGGCTGTCGGCTTCGCACTGTTCACGGTCGCGTGGCTCGGCGCGAAGCGGAACGACCGGCCGGTCGTGAGGGAAGGCATGGGCTCGATTCGCGAGCTCGTGAGCATGGGACGGCAGGGCCTGTCGGTGCTGAAGGCGCCCGTCCCGCTCGCCGGCGCGGTCTTCCTGCAATGCCTCGGCTGGCTCATGCAGCTCCTCGCCGTCTACGTGGCGATGCAGGCGTTCGGGATGGACGCGCCGCTTCCGGCTGCCGGCCTCGTCCTCGTGCTGATGAACATCGCGACGATCGTTCCCCTCTGGCCGGGGAACATCGGCCTCGTGCAGGCGGCCGTCGCGCTCCCGCTCCGGAACTACGGAGTCGCCTACCCGGTCGGCTTCGCCTACGGGATCGTGCTGCAGGCGATCGAGATCGCGTGCGGCATCGGGCTCGGGCTCGTCGCGATCGCGCGGGAGGGCATCTCGGTGGCGATGCTGCGCCGCATGGAGGACGACGAGGAGTCGTCGGAGAACGCGGTCGACGGCGTGCACGAGATCATCGAGGAGCTCGACCAGGACGCCGAGGCGACCCGTGAGGGCGCTGCTGTGTCCCGCTAGCCTCAAGGGCGTCCTCTCGGCGCGCGCGGCTGCTGCCGCCCTCGCGCGCGGAGTGCGCGCCGCGGAAGGCGAAGCGGTGGAGCTCCCGATCGCGGACGGCGGCGAAGGAACGGCCGACGCGCTCCACGCGGCGCTGGGCGGAACGTGGCACGAAGCCGTGGTCTCCGATCCCCTCGGCCGGCCACATCCGGCGAGCTGGCTCGTGTTGCCCGACGGCCGAGCGGTGGTCGAGGCCGCCGCGGCGATCGGGCTGCCGCTCCTGGCGCCCGAGGAGCGTGATCCGCTCCTCGCGTCGAGTCGAGGGCTGGGTGAGCTCGTCCTCGCGGCGCTGCGGGAGTCGCCGGCGGCGCTCGTCGTGGGGCTGGGCGGAAGCGCCACCGTCGACGGCGGTACCGGGTTGCGCGACGTGCTTCGCGAGCTCCCCGTCCCGACGACGGTCCTGTTCGACGTGCGCACCATGCTCGCCGATGCCGCGCGCCTGTTCGGGCCGCAGAAGGGCGCGTCGGCCGAGACCGTGCCGCTGCTCGAAGCCCGTCTCGCCGGCATGCACGAGCTCGCACCGTACGCCGGGCTCCCCGGTTCCGGTGCAGCGGGCGGCCTCGGGGCAGCGCTGGCGTTCCTCGGAGCCGAGCTGGTCGAGGGTGCCCAGGCAGTTCTCGAGGCGGTCGGCTTCGACACGCGGCTTCGCGAGGCGGACGTTGCCGTCACCGGGGAGGGCCAGGTCGACCGTACGACGGCCGAGGGCAAGGCGCCGGGAGCCGTCGCCGCACGCTGTGCTGGTGCCGGAGTGCGCTGCGTGGTCTTCGGCGGTCGCGTCCTGCAGCCCGTCGAAGGTGCCGAGACGGTCAGCCTGTCAGGCGATCGCGCACGTGCCGAGGCCGACCTCGAGGAGCTGGGCCGGCAGCTCTTCCCGCAGAGCGGAACTCCGCGGGCGGGGATATCCGCTCGCGGAGATCCCTGAAGGCGGCCGCTTCGCAGCTACTTCGCGAGGAGAGCTGGCTGCCTAACGAGACTCAGCGACGGCGAGCCGGTCGGCCATCGCCTCGAGGAGCTTCCACGCCAGCTGCGGGCGGGCCTCGACGAACGGCCTGAACACGAAGACGGGAAGCCCGTACGCCTTCACGTCGCTCGCGGCGGTCACGGTTGCGGTGCGAGGCCGCCGGTCGATCAGTGCGATCTCGCCGAATGCGGCGCCCGGGCCGATCGTCGAGACCGCTTCACCGTGCACCTCGACCGAAAGCTCGCCGCTCTCGACGACGAAGAACATGAGTCCGCCCTCACCCTCGAGGGCGACCGTGTCACCCGCCGAGAACCTTCGTTCGTTGAACTCCTCCGCGAGGCTCACGAGATCGCGCTCGTCGAGATCCGAGAACAGAGGAACGTTCCGCAACAGTGCGGGACTCGGCTTGGCCATAGGGCGATTCATACACGAACGAGGAGCCCCGTGTCACGTTGCCGGATCGCGCGGAACGAGCTCCTCGATCTGCAGCTCGGCTCCCTGTAGGCGCGCGACGCATTCCTTGTAGAGCTCCTCGCCACGCCGGAAGAGGGCGATCGCGTCGTCCACCGGCACGTCGCCCCGCTCCAGCCGCGTCACGATGTCGTCCAGCTCGCGCTGCAGCTCTTCGAAGGACCGCTCGATCACGGCCGTACGTCTTCGACTCGGGCGCCGAGCGATCCGGCGGCGAGCTGGATGTCGAGCGCGTCCCCGGCCGTGACGTCTGCCGCAGCACGCAGCGCGTCCGCGCCCGCGCGCACGATCGCGTAGCCGCGCCCGAGGGTGGCGAGCGGCGACAGCGTCTGCAGCCGCGCTCCCGAGCGGTCGAGCGCCGCCCGGCGCCGCTCGAGGATGAGCCGAGGTGCCGCCCGCAGCCGCACTCCCTGCCGAGCGAGCCGGCTGCGGTCGCGGTCGACCTGCGTGCGAAGCGCCAGTTCGAGCCGCCGACGGGTCGCCGCCAGGGCGAGCTCCAGCTCGCGGAGCTCGGGCACGACGAGGGCTCCTGCTGCCGTGGGCGTCGCGGCGCGCGCGTCGGCTGCGAGATCGCAGAGTGGCGTGTCCTGCTCGTGCCCGACGGCCGAGACCACGGGGACGCGGGACGAGGCGACGGCGCGAACCACCGTTTCGTCGCTGAACGGGAGCAGGTCCTCGAAGCTGCCGCCTCCTCGAGCGAGGATGACGACGTCCACGTCCTCGCGTGCGGTCAGCTCGGCGAGTGCGGCCACGATCGCGCTCGCGGCGCCTTTCCCCTGGACGCGCGCCGCACGGACGACGATGATCGTGGCCGGGAACCGTGCGCGAATGGTCGCAACGAGGTCGCCGCGGGCGGCGGCGTCGGCGCCGGTGAGGATCCCGACCGCGCGCGGGACCCGCGGGAGCGGCCGCTTCCGCTCCGCTGCGAAGAGCCCCTCGGCCGCCAGTGAGCGCTTCAGCCGCTCGAGCGCCACGAGGTGGTCACCGAGTCCCAGCCGCTCTACGGTGCTCGCGCGCAGCCCGAGCTCGCCCTTCAGCTCGTAGATCTCGGCGCGCCCCGCCACATGCACGGTCTCGCCTTCCACGAGCTCGAGCGTCAGCCGGTCGAAGGTGCGCCGCGCGATCGTGACGCTCAGGCACGCACCGGTCTTCGGATCCTTCAGCGTGAGGAACACGTTGGCCCACGCGTCGTTGCGCCGAAGCTCGGTGACCTCACCTTCGACCCAGACCGCCGGGAGCCGCCCGAGGTGCATCCCGATCCCGCGGTTGAACGCCGAGACCGTGAAGACCTTGCGATCGCCGTGGACGGTGTGCTCGACCTTCCGCATGCCGCCAGCGTATCGCCGCCTACACGCGGCGACGCCAGCGCGAGAACACGTCCTCGATGGCCGGACGCATCGAGTGCGGCGCGAGCACGAAGAGGTGGTCTCCGGGCTCGATGACGGTGCTGCCGCGCGGCGGGATCGAGTCGTCCCCGCGGACGACGACGGCGATGATGGCCGACCGGGGGAGACCGACCTCGCGCACCGCGGCGCCGGCGATCGCGTGGTCGGACGCCACGACGAAGTCGAGCAGGTCGAGCGGGCTCGACTCGCCGACCTCGATCGGGGCGTCGAACCGCGGCGGGGCGGGAGACAGCAGCCCGAGGCGTGAGGCGACGCGCTCGAGTGTGGTTCCCTGCAGGATCGCGGAGACGACGACGACGAAGAAGACCGCGTTGAAGATCGTGTTCGCGGTCTCGACCTGCGACGAGAGCACGAACGCCGCCAGGACGACGGGGACTGCGCCGCGCAAGCCGGCCCAGCCGAGGAGAGCCTTCTCACGCGCGCTGAAGTCGTTGAACGCGGTCGAGACCCAGACCGCGATCGGCCGGACGAGAAAGACGAGGAGCAGTGCGAGCGCGAGCCCCGAGCCGGCGACGTCTGTCAGCTGGCTGGGGAAGACGAGCAGGCCGAGGACGATGAACATCGCGACCTGCGCGAGGAATGCGAGACCCTCGTGGAACCCGGCGAGCTGGCGACGGTAGCGCGACGGCGTGCTCCCGATCGCGAGGCCGACGAGGTAGACGGAGAGGAAGCCGCTGCCGCCCACGACATCGGCGGCGCCGAAGGAGATTCCCGCTGCCGCCATGGAGGCCACGGGCGCGAACGGGCCGACGGAGCGGGGAAGCCGCGCGAAGACCCAGGTCGCCGCGACGGCGAGGACGACGCCGATCACGAGGCCAAGACCCAGCTGGCGGACGACGAGCAGCACGAGGTCGCCGAAGCCGCTCGTGTCCGGGCTCTCGATCCACGCGATGAGCCCGAGCGTGAGCGCGATCGCCATCGGGTCGTTGCCGCCCGACTCGGCCTCGAGGGTGCGAGCGAGCCGCCGCCTGATCTGCGTGAAGCGCAGCGTCGCGAACACGGCCGCCGCATCGGTCGACGCGACGACTGCCCCGAGCAGGAACGCCTCGAGCCAGGTGAGATCGAAGAGCGCCTGCGCCGCGACGCCGGTCAGCAGCATGGTCACGACGACCCCGACCGTGCTCAACAGCGCGGCGGGCACCGCGACGCCTCGGAGGCGCCGCCAGGACGTCTGCAGGCCGCCCTCGAAGAGGATCAGGACGAGCCCGACGATGCCGACCTCGCGCGCGAGCTCAGCGTCGTCGAAGTCGATTCCACCCGGGCCGTCGGAGCCGAGGAGCATCCCGAGCGCCAGGAAGGCGACGAGGACGGGCACTCCGGTCCGCGCCGAGCCGAGCGCGACCAGGACGCTCGCCGCGAGCAGCGCTCCGACCAGCAGGAGAACGAGGCCTTCGTCCATCGCGACATCCTTGCGGCTCGGGCGGCCGCGTGTCCGCCGCTAGAGCAGGATCTCGGTGGCCGTCACGGGGTCGCAGCCCCGGCCGAGCAGCTGGACGGCGTCGTGCAGATCGACCTCGCTCACCGCGATGCGCTCCGCGAGGTGCACCGGGTAGCCCGCCTCGAGCAGGATGTGCAGCCGCCAGCTCTCGACCTTCGCCGGCTCGTTCTCGTTCCAGAGAGGCGCTTCGGTCGTCTCTGCCATGCGCGCGTCATTCGCGCTTCCCGTCGCGTTCCCTGCCGGCCGTTCAGCCGGTTTGCTCGACTTCCCCCGAGCGGCCGGCGCCATGGCGTCGCGTCAGCTCGACGATTCGGTCGTCGAGTCGCTGCGAGGCCACGTTCATCGCCTGCTGCAGCTCGGCGGCGATCAGGCCGTCCGCACGCCGGAGGAACGACTCCGCGATGCGATCGAGCTCCTCGCGGAGCCGATCGGCCGCCTCCTCGCGTATCGCGCGCATCCGGTTCTCGAACTCCAGTGCTCCCGCCTCGCTGCGCGCGTCGATCTCGCGCCCCATAGCGCGCTCGAGATGCTCTACCTGCCGGCGCTCGAGTTCCGCGAACGCGACTTCGATCCGTGTCCGAGCCTCGCTCTCTGCGCGGTCGACGTGCTCCGTCACCGCCTGTTCGTGCTGGCGGAGTCGGTCGTTCAGCTCGTCGACGGTGCGCCGGCGGTCGTCGGCCTGCGCGGAGAGCTCCTCGAGCGCGCGGGCGAGCGCGTCGCGGGCGCTCGTTTCCAGCTCCTCGCGGAGCCGGACGGCCGCGGCGCGCTGCTCGTCGATCGTCGCATCGAGCTCGTCCGACTCGGATGCCACGCGCGTCTCGACGTCCGCGATTCGCTGGCGCAAGCGTTGCTCGAGCGTGGCGACTGCACCCTGGAGAGCGTTCTGCGCGCGCTCGAGGTCGGACTCCCAGGCGCGCAGACGCTCTTCCACGCGCTGTTCCACCGAGGCCACGAGCTCGGCCATGCGATCCGATAGCTCGCGCTCGCGCACCGTGAGCTCGCCCCGACGTTGGTCTGCGAGCCGCCGCTCCTCGGCCACGTACGCGGAGAGCGAGTCGGCCTGGGCACGCGCGATCGAGACGCGCAGCTGCTCCGCCTGCGCCGCTGCTTCGTCCTCGGCCGCCGCCCGAACAGCGCGCCGCGCCTCGGTGACGAGCTGCTCGGTCCGAACCGCCCGCGTGCGCGAGCGTCGCAGCGCCAGCGCGAGCCCGACGCCGATCAGGAGCGCGGCGATCAATGCAGCAACGAGGATCCACGCCACGGTCGTCACGACGAGACTCTAGATTCGGAATGCGATCATGGCGGCCGCGAGCAGGACGGAGGCTGCGGCCAGCAGTCGCAGCCCCCGCTCCTCGGCGGCGATGAGACGGTTCCCGTCGATGTGCTCGCGCCCTCCGTCGCGAAGCTCGAGCGCGCCCTCGACCGCGACGACCCGGCGCCGGACGAAGCGCACGTGATTCGAGAGGGCGCGCTGCGCGAGCGAGAGGAGGACGGCAAATGCGGCTGCGAGCAGCGCGGCTACGGTCAGGTCGCCCGCGACCGCGGCGTACCCGCACACCACCGGGAAGCCGCCCCATGCGAGCCCGAACCACACGTCGGAATGGAATCGTCCTCCGAGGAGCTCGAGGTTGTACGCCAGGACGAGAAAGAGGCCGACCGGCACCAGCAGGACGAGCCACGGCTCGTACGCGAGGGCGCCGCCGACGCCGATCGCGCACGCGCCTCCGACCGAGACGACGGCGAGGGCGACGAGGATCGAGCCCGATATGCCGGTGCGCAGGGGCCGCCCGTTCAGCTCGTCGAGCGCGTGCGCGCCGATCCCGACGGCCAGGCCGAATGCGAGGACGGCAGCGCCAAGACGTCCCCACGCGACGATCGGCGCAAGGCAGCCACCGATCACGACGTACGAGAGGTGCCACGCGGTGTAGGGGAGGTGGAGAAGGGTGACGTAGTCTCGCCAGCCGCCCGTCTCGAGCGCGTACCAGGCCGGTCTTGCAGAGGGCGCGCTCACGCGCGGCGCCCCCACATGACGACCCCGCCACCGAGACTCAACTTTCGCACTTCGACGTCCTCGATTCCCGCGGCGGACCAGATCTGGAGCTGACCTTCGAGCGGGTACCGCTCCCAGTACTCGCGTATCGACGTCCCTAGGAAGTCGCCTACCTCGCGCCAGCCCTTGCGAAGCGCCCGGCCCGCGAGGGGAAGACCGGCGCGGACGTAGAGCTCCCACGCCGGGCGTGCGAGGCCGTCCGGCACCCCGAACTCGAGCGACGCGACGACTCCACCGGGACGCGTCACGCGAGCGAGCTCGCCGACGGTCGCGCCGGGGTCGTCCACGTAGCGGAGGAGGTAGGTGACCGTGAGGTGGTCGAAGGCCGCGTCCGCGAAAGGCATGGCCTCGGCCGACGCCTCCACGAGCTCGACCCGGTCGCTGAAGCGCTGTCGCGCTCGCACGAGCATCTCGGCGCTCTGGTCTACCCCGGTGACGCGGTGTCCCCGCCCCAGGAGCTCGGCGGCGACCAGGCCCGTCCCCGTCGCGACGTCGACTACATGGCCGCCGTCTCTGGGTAGACGCGAGACGAGGAACCGCCGCCAGAGCGGATCCTGTCCGAACGACAGCGCGGCGCCCACGCGATCGTACGAGGCGCCTAGCGGCGCGAAGAGCTCCGTGGCGTCGATCGACGGCATGCCGCCTATTGTGGGCGACGTGGCGCTGGCCGACGAGATCGAGCGCGCCGCGGTGTCGGCGGCAGCGCACGTCGGGGAGGGCGACAGCGTCTCCGGCGTCCTGGCCACCGAGGCGGAGCCGGGCCGGCGCATCTACCTCTGCTCGGTCGACCTCGCGGACGGGACGCGTGGCTGGCTGGGCGTCGGCGAAGACGGCTCAGTGGTGACGAGTCGCGTTGAGGTTCGTGCCGCTGTGTCGATCGCCGCGCTCTGCGAGGTGGCGGTCGACTCGGCCGGGGGCGGCGACCTCGACGCCCTGATCGCGAGCCTTGCGGATCTCCGTGCACGCGAGGCGCCCGAGGGGATCGAGGAGGCGGAGGCCGCGGCCCACACGCTCCGCGAAGTCGTGGGCGAGCTCCCTCAGCTCGCGACTCCGGCGCGACTCGACGCGATCGGCGTCGCGACGCGCGCCCTCGAGAGCGAGCTCGACCCTGGCGGCGCGTCTCCGTTCGTCGCGGCCCTCAAGTCGACCCAAGGGGCCGTGTCCGAGCTCCAGCGCGAGGTCGAGGCCGGCTACCTGGTCGACCTCACGTAACCTGGGGGGATGGAGGGCAGCGGCGGCTTCTTCCCGTTCGGCGGGGGCGATCCGGAGGATCTCCTCGGCGCGCTCCGCGAGTTCGCGGAGAAGCAGGCCGAGTCCGTCCAGGACGCCCAGCGCGAGCAGTTCGCGACGCTGACCCTGAACACGGCGGTCGACCTCACAGCGGCGGCGCTCGGCCGCATCCAGGTCGACGGCCCGTCTGACGCGCAGGCGATGGCGCTCCGCGACGCAATGCGCGTGCTCTTCCCCGAAGCCGTCGCGCTCGTCTCGGCCGCCCGTCAGGGCTTCATGCACCAGAGCTGATCGTCGTCAGGAGGCTCCAGCCTCCGTCGACGACGAGCGTCTGTCCGCGGATCATGTCCGCGTCCGGCGAGCAGAGGAACGTGACGAGCTTCGCGACGTCGTCGGGCGAGACGAGCCTGCCGGCGGGGTTGCGCTCGCCCATCGCGAGCATCGCCTCCTTGTTCGGGAAGTGCTCGAGTGCTGCGGTCTCGACGACACCTGCCGAGACCGCATTCACGCGAATCCCGCGCGGCGCGAGCTCGACTGCCAGGTAGCGCACGAGCGCCTCGAGCGCGGCCTTGGACACGCCGACGAGCGTGTAGTTGTCGAGAACGCGCACGGAGCCGAGGCTCGAGATGCCGACGACGGAGGAGCCTTGGGGCATGGTCGGGGCTGCAGCCCGCGTGAGCGAGAGCAGCGCCCGCGCGTTGGCCGACAGCGTCCAGTCCCAGTGCTTGTCTTCCGTCTCCAGCGCCGGCCGGATGACTCCCGTGGCTGCCGCGTGGATGATCACGTCGAGCGGCCCGAGCCCGGCGACCTCCTCCGCGACGCGAGTCGAGGCGACGTTCCCGCGGACGAGGATCGGCTCGGCACCGAGTGCGCGCAGCTCCGCTGCCGTCTCCTCGGCCGGCGTGTCGCCGCGCATGTAGCCGATCACGACCCGGGAGGCGCCGTGCGAGGCAAGACGCAGCGCTATCGCCTTGCCGATCCCCCTCGACCCGCCTGTGACGAGAACCGAGGATCCCTCGAAGGTCATTCCGCCTTGGGCAGCGGGTCGTAGGCCGGGGCCGACGAGGGGATCGTCTCCCAGCCGATGCGCGACGGCGGCTCGCGCTCGCTGTCGGCGGCGAAAGACGATGCGTGCCCCAGGCGGTCGAGGAGCTCCATCTGCTCCTCGCCGTACTTCCGCACCGGATGATCCTCCGGCAGGTCCTCGATCAGCTCCCTGACGCGAGCTCTGAGCTGGTACGCGAAGTGCGGCGTCGCCGGCCCGATAAGGGTGTCGATGTCGTCGCGGGTCGGCTCGACCATCGGGGACAGCCTAACGGCGGATCCGCTAGGAAGGCATGGCATGGACGCGCTCGTCGCAATCAGCCGCGAACTCTGCGAGCAGGTCGAGGAACTCCGCTTTCCCTCGATCCACCTCGTCTACAACCCGCTCGTCTACGCGCGCGCTCCGCACGAGGAATACCTGGAACGCTTCGGGGCGAAGCGGCCGCGCGAGGTGCTGATGGTCGGGATGAATCCGGGGCCGTTCGGGATGGCGCAGACGGGCGTGCCGTTCGGCGACGTCGCGATGGTGCGCGACTTCCTCGGGATCGCAGGGCGCGTCGGGAAGCCGCCGGTGGAGCATCCGCGGCGGCCGATCGCCGGCTTCGACTGTCACCGTTCCGAAGTGAGCGGCACGCGCTTCTGGGGGTGGGCGCGAGATCGCTTCGGGACTGCGGAGCATTTCTTCGAGCGCGTCTACGTCGCGAACTGGTGCCCGCTCGTGTTCATGAATGAGTCGGGAGCGAACATTCCGCCCGACAAGCTGCCGGCAGTCGAGTGCAAGCCGCTGTTCCGCGCGTGCAACGCTGCGTTTGTGCGAGTCGCCGAGGTCATGCAACCGTCGCTGGTCGTCGCGATCGGTGCGTTCGCGGAGAAGCGGGCGCGGGAGGCGCTCGGTGACGACGCGCAGATCGGACGGATTCTCCATCCGAGCCCCGCCAGCCCGGCCGCGAACAACTGGGCGGCTGTTGTCGACGCTCAGCTCCGCGCGCTCGGCTTCGAGCCTGCGTAGTCGCCGCCGGTAGCGTCGGACGATGCGCCGTCCGAGCAGCGTCGAGCTGATGCTCCTGACGGTGATCCTGCTCTGGGCGCTCAACCTGAGCGTGACGAAGTACATCCTCGAGCACGGACTCGAGCCGCTCTCGTACGCGACCGCTCGCTACGCGCTCGCGGGCGCGATCTTCGTAGGGCTCACGCTCGTGGCGGAGCGAACCCTCCGGATCGAGCGTCGCCACTCCTCCGTCCTCCTCCTCGCCGCGATCCTGCTCTGGGTCAACCAGGTCTGCTTCGTGCTCGCGCTCGACGCGACGACCGCGTCGACCATCGGACTGCTCATCGGCACGATCCCGATCTTCGCCGCGCTGTTCGGAGTGGCACTCGGGCGTGAGCGACTGGGCCCACGCTTCTGGGCGGCAGCCGCGCTCTCGTCCGTGGGAGTGTCACTGGTCGCGATCGGCTCGGTCGGCCACGTGGAGGGAGGCTACGGCGGCATCCTGCTCGGCCTCGTCACCGCCGCGACGTGGGCCGCCTACTCGGTGGCAGTGACGCCGCTCATGCAGACGTACTCGCCGTCACACGTCAGCGCCGTCGTGATCGGCGGCGCCTGGGTTCTCATCGCGCTCGTCGGGCTGCCGGTCACGACGACGCAGGACTGGGACCTCGGGTGGGAGATCTGGACGCTGCTCGTCCTCGCCACGCTCGGCCCGCTCGTCCTGACGAACATCCTCTGGTTCCGCGTTCTCCATCGCATCGGCCCCGCTCGGGCGACGCTCGCAGCCAACCTGCAGCCGTTCGTGGCGGCGGTGCTGGCCGTCGTCCTGCTCTCGGAGACGCTCGGCATTGCCCAGATCGTCGGCGGCGTGTTGATCGCGGTCGGGATCGTCGTCGCCCGCCGGCGGACCACTCCCGCGCAGGCGGCCTAGAATCGGACCATGACCGACACCGACTTCATGCCGATCGACGGTTGGGACCATCTCGAGATCTGGGTCGGGAACGCGAAGCAGGCGGCGTACTTCTACGAGAACGCCTACGGCTTCACGCGCACGGCCTACGCGGGCCCGGAGACGGGCGTCCGCGACCGCGCCTCCTACGTCCTCGAGCAGGGCGAGATCCGCTTCGTGCTGACGAGCGGCCTGCGCGCCGACAGCGAGATCTGCAAGTGGGCGGCGACGAAGGGCGACAGCGTGCGCGACGTCGCCCTGGCGGTGCCGGACGCTTCGAACGCGTACCGCCAGGCCGTCCAGCGCGGGGCGCGCGGCGTCGTCGAGCCGCACTGGATAGAGGACGACCACGGGCGGGTCGAGCTCGCCGCGATCGCGACCTACGGCGACAACGTCCACTCTTTCGTCAATCGCTCCGAGTACTCGGGCCCGTATCTCCCGGGCTACCAAGCCGTCTCGCCGAACGGCCCGCCCGGCGCGGGGGTCGGCCTTGTCGCGATCGACCACGTCGTCGGCAACGTCGAGCTCGGCCGCATGGACGAGTGGGTCGACTTCTATGCCCGCGTGCTCGGCTTCACGCAGCTCACGCACTTCTCGGACGAGGACATCTCGACCGAGTACTCGGCGCTCATGTCGAAGGTCATGACGGACGGCGAGGGGAAGATCAAGTTCCCGATCAACGAGCCCGCCGAGGGCAAGCGCAAGAGCCAGATCGAGGAGTACCTCGAGTTCCACGGCGGCCCGGGCGTCCAGCACGTCGCGATGCAGTCCGAGGACATCGTCCGCACCGTCGCCGCCCTGCGCGAGCACGGCGTGCTCTTCATCGCGACGCCTGACACGTACTACGACATCGTCCAGGAGCGCGTCGGCGAGATCGAGCAGAACTGGGACGACCTGCGCTCGATGGGGATCCTCGCCGACCGCGACGAGGAGGGCTACCTCCTCCAGCTCTTCACGAAGATCGTCCAGGACCGCCCGACGCTCTTCTTCGAGGTCATCGAGCGCCACGGCTCGCGCGGCTTCGGCATCGGCAACTTCAAGTCGCTGTTCGAGGCGATCGAGCGCGAGCAGGCGTTACGCGGGAATCTCTGAGACCTCACCGAGGAGCTTCTCGGCCTGCCTGATGTAGCGCGTGGCGTCGACCGAGCGGTAGAACGCAAGCGCCTGCTGGACCTGCTCGTCCGCCTCCGCGCCACGGCCTTCGGCCACGAGTCGGCGCGCCGCACGCAGGCGCACCGTCGACTCGAGCTCGGCGTCGCCGATCTCATGGAGGATCTCGGCGGCGTGCACGACGTCGCCCCGCACGATCGCGGTCGCGGCGTCCGTCCACCTCGTCGGGATACCGCGCTCCAGCACCGTTGCGAGCTGATCGACGTACCCGAAGTCCTCCGCGACGAGAGCGATGTCGACGAGAGCCCAGCGGGTCACCCTGTCCGCGGCCAGCACCTCCTCGGTGAGCTGACGTGCTTCCTCCGGGTATCCCATTTCGACGAGGAGGCACGCGCACCCCGAGAGCCACGGAACTCGCTGTTGTGGGTCGCCCGCGCCCCGGGCCAGAGGCACGATCTTCCGGAGGTCGTCGAGCGCGCCGTCGACGTCGTCTCGCCCCAGCCGGATGACGGCTCGGCGAAGGCGCATGCCGCCCTCGTGGTAGTGCGGTTCTCCGGCGTCGCAGGCGGCGATGAAGTCCTCGATCGGGGGAAGCGCCTCGTCCCAGTCGCCCTCTCGCGCGAGCAGCCAGTTCCGGACGTTCCGGGAGAACCGAAGCAGGCTTCCCAATCCGAGTCGATCCGCGTGGAGGACCGTCTCGTCCATGAGCCGGCGCCCGCGGCGAAGGTCTCCGAGGGCCCAGACCGACACGGCCAGGTTGTTGTACGCGCGTGCGACCGAGGAGGACCCTGCTGCCACGGCGAGCGCGACGGCGCGCTCGAGGTCTTCGAGGCCGGCGGCATCACCGAGATTTGCTCTCGTCGTGCCGATGTTGACGAGCGCCTCCACCTGGGGCTCGACGAGCCCGAGCTCGACGGACATGGCGAATGCCGCTTCACCGATACGTATCGCCTCCTCGTGGTCGTCGGCGAGCATTCGGTAGCGCGAGACCTGGCAGAGGACGTGCGCCTTTCCGGGCGACGGCGAATGGTCCCGCACCGACGCGTAGGCGCGGTCGAGGTGCCGATCGCATGCCTCGCGGTCGCCGCGGTACCACCAGAGCTCGGCGAGCAGGGCTTCGGCCTGGGCCACCAAGTCGAGCTGCTGCGCCCGGTCGGCGGCGTCCCGCGCCTTCTCGAGCCCGGCCTCCTGCCGGTCGTCGCCCATGATGAGGAACGTGCGAGCCAGCTTCAGGAGAAGCTCTGGCCGCTCGGGAGCATCCTCGGCCCACAGCCCGACCGCCAGCTCGTAGTAGCGCACGGCCGAGGCGAACGCGTTCAGCGCGAACGCGCGGTCGCCCGCCTCCCGAAGAACGATCCGGCCTCGTTCCGCGAGCGGCTCGATGTTCTGGCCCGATGCGCGTGCATAGTCGAGCGCGGAGGCGTAGTGATGGGCGAGCATCTCGGCGTGATCCTCGATTCGGCCCAGCGACTCGAGCCATTCCGCTGCCTCGCGGTGCTTCTCTGCTCGCTCTGCTCGCGGGATCTGCTCGTACGCGACGTCGCGAACGAGCGCATGACGAAAGACGTACTCGTCCTCGCCCGCGACGGAGCTGCGTCGACTTCGAGTGACGAACTCCTTGCGCGCGAGCGAGTGCAGGCGCTCCTCGAGCGTCCAGCGCTCGCGGCCGAGGGCCCCGAGCCAGAACACCCTGCCGACGACGGCCGCTTCCTGGAGCAGCTCCTTCTCCTGGGTCGGGAGCGTGTCCAGGCGGGCGGCGATGATGCCCTGGACGGTCTCGGGAAGGACCACGTCGCTCGGGCGGGACAAGAGCATGCGGGTGAACTCCTCCGCGTAGAGGGGATTGCCTCCCGCATGCATGAGGAGCCGGCCCTGGAGATCCGCGTCGATCGCCGAGCGGCCGAGCAGGGCGTGCAGCAGCCTGGCCGTCTCCTCCTCGGAGAGCGGCGAGAGCAGGATCGTCGACGAGTTCACCTTGCCGCCACCCCAGCCTGGTCGCCGTGTCAGTAGCTCCGGCCTCGCGGTGCACAGGACGAGGAGCGGGACGCCGCTCGCCCGGTCGACGAGATGGTCGACGAAATCGAGCAGGGCGTCGTCGGCCCAGTGCAGGTCCTCGAAGACGAGAACGAGCGGGCGCTCGTCGGCGATCGCCTCCAGATAGCGCCGCCACGCGGCGAACGCCTCGTCGCGGTGGTCTCCCGTCGCGTCGTCCGCGTCGAGGCCAGTGAGCGGTCGTAGGCGCCGCTCGATCCACGCGGCGTCGGTCGCGTCTCCCACGAAGCGGTCGACCGCCTGGCGAAGCTTCTCCTCGGCGTCCCGCGGGCCGTCGGACTCGAGGATCCCCGCCTGCGCCTTGACGATTTCGCCGAGTGCCCAGAAGGTCACGCCCTCCCCGTACGGGAGGGAGCGGCCGTGGCGCCAGTACACGAGCCCGTGGTCGCCGGTCTCGATGGTCTGGAAGAGCTCGAAGACGAGCCGGCTCTTGCCGATCCCGGGAACGCCGACGAGGGTGACGAGCTGCGGCTCCCGCTCGCGGAGCACCCGGGTGAAGGTCTCGCGCAGGAGGTTGACCTCGGCCTCGCGGCCGACCAGCCGAGCGCCACCGACGCGCTCGACCGAGACTCGCGCACGGGCCGTGAGTGCCTCGCGGACCGGGATCGGCTCAGCCTTGCCCTTCGCCTCGACCGCGTGAACGTCTCCGTACTCGATCGAGCGCTCGGTGGCGCGGAACGTCGTCTCGTCGACGAGGATGGCGTTCGTCGCGGCGGCGGCTTGCAAGCGTGCTGCCGTGTTGACCACGTCGCCGGACGCCATGCCTTCCCCCGCCTCGGGTCGAGCGCCGAGTGCGACGAGCGCCTCGCCCGTGGTGATGCCGATGCGTACCTCGAGATCGCCTTCCTCGGCAAGTGCGTCCCGGATCGAGAGCGCAGCGCGCACGGCTCGCTCGGGGTCGTCCTCGTGTGCGACCGGTGCTCCGAAGACGGCCATCACCGCGTCGCCGATGAACTTCTCGACCGTCCCTCCGAAGCGCTCGAGCTCGGAGCGAAGGCGTGCGTGGTAGGGCTGCAGCAGTCCCCGCACGTCCTCGGGATCCATCCGCTCGGCGCGGCTCGTGAAGCCGACGAGGTCGCAGAAGAGACAGGTGACGACCTTGCGCTCCTCGCGCTCCGACGCGGCGGTGAGCGGCGTCGCGCACCAGGAGCAGAAGCGGGCGTCGTGCGCGTTCTCGCGACCACAGCTCGGGCAGACCTTCACGCGGGGAGAATAGGACGCTCGGGTCGACGGAGGAACGCTCTAGCCTTCGCGCAATGTCGCCGCAGCGGCGCACCGCGCTCGTCTCGGTCGGGGCCGCGTGTCTGCTCGTCGCGATCAAGCTCGTGGCCGGCTTCGCCAGCTCGAGCCTCGGGCTGCTCGCGGAGGCCGCGCACTCGGGGACAGACCTTGCCGCCGCGCTCTTGACCTTCTTCGCCGTCTCGGTCGCGGTTCGTCCGGCCGACCGCGGGCATCCGTGGGGTCACGGCAAGGCGCAGAACCTCGCAGCGCTCGGGGAAGCCGGCTTCCTCATCCTCGTCAGCGTCGGCATCGCCGTCGTGGCGATCCTTCGGCTGGCAGGCGTCGTCGAGTTCGAGGTGGAGCCGACGGCGTGGACGTTCGCGGCTATCGCGCTGGTGCTCGCCATCGACGCCTCGCGAACAATCGTCTCGTTGCGAGGCGCGCGTCTCTACTCCAGTGACGCGCTCCTCGCCAACGCGCTCCATTTCGGGAGCGACTTCGCCGGCACGATCGCGGTCCTCGCGGGCCTCGTCGCGGCGTCTGCGGGATTCCCCGCCGCAGACTCGATCGCCGCCCTCTTCGTGTCGGGCCTCGTCGTCGCCGCCGCGACACGACTCGCCGGCAGGAATGTGGACGTACTCATGGATCGCTCGCCCGAGGACGACACCCGCGTCGCCCGTCAGGCGATCGCGCGACTCGAGCCTCCCGTCGAGCTTCGGCGGCTGCGGCTCCGGCGCGCCGGCGGCGAGCGCTTTGCGGACGTCGTCATCGGCGTCGCGCCCGGCGCGGCGATCGGACAGGGGCATGCGGCTGCAGACCGCGTCGAGCAAGCGCTCCACGACGCGCTCCCGGGCATCGATGCCGTGGTGCACGTCGAGCCCCAGGCGGGCGAGACTGCGATTCGCGAGCGCGTCCTTGCTGCCGCTCTGACCGTCTCCCACGTGCGCGAGATCCACAACCTGACCGTTCTCGACGTCGACGGGAGCGTCGAGGTGTCGCTCCACGTCAAGCTCCCCGGCCATCTGTCGCTCGTCCACGCGCACGAGATCGCAGAACAGGTCGAGGCGGCAATCGTGTCCCAGGTGCCCGAGGTCGAGTCCGCCCAGACACACCTCGAGCCGATTCGCGAGACCGCCGCGGCAGCTCAGGTCCACGTCGACACGGCAGCGATCGAGGCTGCCGTCCGAGAGGTGACCGGCGCGGAGCCGCGGGACGTTCGCGTAGTGCTCACCGACGAGGGCGTCGTCGTGTTCCTGACGCTCGGGCTCGGCGCCGGGGGCTCGCTGGCCGACGCGCACGGCCAGGCCAGCGCGATCGAGGAGCGAGTGCGACGCGCAGTGCCGGCGATCGCCGACGTCGTGGTCCACACCGAGCCCTAGTCGCAGGATCCCGCACTACGAGCGGTTTCGCTAGCCGTCTCGCACACCTTTTCTCGTATCGACTGAAGGAGGGTCAGGATGAAACGACGGACGAGCTCAATTGCTGCGCTCGGGTTGCTTCTCGTGCTGGTCGCCGCGTTCGTACCGGCGGCAGGGCTGGCGGGGAGCGCCGGGTCGTCGCAGACGACGACCGTTTCCCTTGCTGGCTGGGCATCGAGTCCGGAGGAAACGGCCGCTCTCAACCGGACGATCGCGCAGTTCGAGCGCCTCAACCGCAACATCGACGTCGACTACACGCCGATCTCGGGCGACTACGACGCGGCGATGCTCGCCCGGTTCGCGGCCAAGCGGCCACCCGACGTCTTCTACGTCGACTCACTCGACCTGTTCGACTACCAGCCCGCCCTGGAGCCGCTCAAC
>JAJTCQ010000039.1 GCA_021323315.1 Gaiellaceae bacterium
GACGTTCCGGAACCCGAGGCGGGCGACGGCCAGGTGGTCGTCGACGTCCGGGCGGCGGGGGTCAACTTCGCCGACGTCCTGATCCGGCTCGGCATGTACCCGCAGGCCCCGGAGCTTCCGGCCGTGCTCGGATCCGAGGTCGCCGGCGAGCTCGACGGCACGCGCGTCATGGGCTTCGTTGCGAGCGGAGGCGGAGGCGGCGGGTATGCGGAGCGCGTCGCGGCCGAGCGGCACTGGCTCCTGCCGCTCCCCGAGAACGCGAGCTTCGCGGAGGGTGCCGCGTTTCCGATGGCCTTCCTCACTGCCTGGATCCCCCTCTCCGAGCTCGTGCGAATCGCCTTCGGCGCGCGAGTGCTTATCACTGCAGCCGCCGGCGCGGTCGGAACGGCAGCCGTGCAGATCGTCAAGGCGCTCAACGGCGCGCCGGTCGCCGCGGTCGGCAGCGCCGAGAAGCGCGACCTCCCGCTCTCGCTCGGGGCGGTCGAGGCCGTGACCTACGAGGAGATCGCCGGGCTCGATCCGGTCGAGGTCGTGTTCGACCTCGTGGGCGGCGACGTGTTCGCCGAGTCGCTCGGCCTCCTGAAGTCGATGGGCACCGCGATTGCAGTCGGGTACGCCGGCGGGATGTGGCAGGCGGTCGATCCGGCTCGACTCGTCGGTCGCAACGTCGGCATCCACGGCTTCTATCTGGGTCGGCTCATGCGTCGCGACCCCGAGCTCGTCCGCCGCGCCGGCAACGACGTCCTCAAGCTCTGGGAGGCTCGCGCGGTGCGGCCCGTGGTCGGCGCCGAATTTGCCCTCGAGGAAGTCGCCGAGGCGCATCGTCTCATCGAATCAAGACAATCGACAGGAAAGGTCGTTCTCATTCCATGACTGCGCTCGTAACCGGCTCTGCCGGAGGCATCGGGAGCTCGATCGTGAGGAAGCTCGTGTCCGAGGGCTTCGAAGTGAAGGAGCTCGATCTCGTGAACGGCTTCGACGTATCGGATCCCGAGGCGTGGGAGCACATCGGGTCGGTCGACCTCGCATGCCTCAATGCAGGCGTCATCACCGGCGACGACGGACAGCTGACGGAGCTCACCGACGACCAGTACCGCCGGGCGCTCCGCGTCAACGTCGACGGCGTCGTCTTCGGCGTCCGCAGGCTCGACCGAGTCATGCCGAGGGGAAGCACGATCGTCGTGACCGCGTCGCTCGCGGGCTTGACGGCGATTCCCGATGATCCGATCTACGGGCTGACCAAGCACGCGGTAGTCGGCTTCGTGCGCTCGGTCGCGCCGCAGCTCGCCGAGCGCGGGATCCGCATCCAGGCGGTGTGCCCCGGCTGGGCCGACACGGGCCTGACGACGAACGGGTTTCGCGACGAGCTCAAGGAGCGGGGTTTCCGGCTCCTCTCGCCCGAGGAGGTCGCGGAAGGCGTCTGGGCCGCGTACAGGAGCGAGGGAACCGGCGAGGCATGGATCGTCCAGCCCGGCCGCGAGCCACTTCTGTACGAGTTCAAGGGCGTCCCCGGCCCACGCTAGTCGGTTCTCGGTGGCAGCGGGCGGAGCCCTCGTCCGTGAACGTGCCGACAGCCGGCCGGAAGCGCCAGGCGTACGCGCCGGCGCCGAGCGTCAGCTCGAGCACGCCGAAGGTCGAACTGTCGCGAGCCTCGCTGTTCGGCTCAATGCGCGGGAACGTCCGCAGGCTGTGGCCACCCGTGCCGACGACGAACTGGCGAAGGCCGCGCGCGACGTCGCGGCGACCGTTCGCGTCCTGCGGCGCGAAGCGCTCGTAGTCGTGGTCGTGGCCGACGAGAACGAGGTCGGCCCCCGCGTCGTAGAGCGCCTGCCAGAACGCGCGGTAGCTGCGGTCGCTGCCGTGCACCCCCGACGAGTAGCGCGGGTGGTGCCAGTAGGCGAGCGTGCAGCGCGCGCGGCTCGCCGCGAGGTCAGCCCTGAGCCAGGTCTCCTGCGGGGAACCGGCACCGCACCCCGCTACTGCGGCGCAGTTCGAGTTCAGCGCGACGAGGTGCCAGCGGCCGAGGTCGAAGCTGTAGTACCCCTTCCCGGGGTCCCGGGCCGAGCGCCCGAAGTAGCGGAAGTACCCCGTCGCACCCCTTGTCCGGTACTCGTGGTTGCCCGGAACGGGCGCCGTGATCGCCTTCACCCTGCCCCACGACGCGTCGTACGACTCGAGGAAACGCGCGTTCGAGCCGTCCTCGTACTGCAGGTCGCCGAGGGCGAGCACGCCCACGTGGCGCGCGAGGAGCAGATCGGAGGTCGCCCTCTGCCGGCACCGGTTGCGCTCACCCGTCCCGCCGTTGAACGCGGGACTCTCCGGGGCGCACGCGATGTCGCCCGCCGCTGCGATCGTCGGCCCGACGACGCGCGGCCCCGCGACGACCGGCGGCGCCGTGGCGACGGGACCGCGGAACGCGGCGAAGACGAGCGAGACCCCGAGGACGAGCGTGGCCGCGAGGGCCGCTACTCGAAGCGCCACGGCTCGCCGGCCGCGAACGACTTCAGAATCCGTCGTGCGACGACCATGCGGTGTACCTCGTCAGGACCGTCGTAGATGCGCGCGCCACGGGCCATCGAGAGCATCCCGGCGAGCGGCGTCTCGTCCGTGAGGCCCCGAGCACCGTGGGTCTGCACCGCGCGATCGATCACGTCGTGGAGCACGCGCGCTGCGAAGAACTTGATCAGCGAGACCTCGACGCGGGCCTCGTCGCCCTCGTCGATCTTGTGCGCCGCATCCAGCGTCATGAGCCGACACGCCTGGATCTCGGCGGCCGAGTCGGCGATCCAGTTCTGCACCGTCTGCTTCTCGGCGAGCGGCCCGCCGAAAGACTCGCGCTCGAGCGAATAGGCGCACATGAGCTCGAAGGCGCGCTGCATCTGGCCGAGCCAGCGCATCACGTGGTGGATCCGTCCGGGACCGAGGCGCTTCTGCGCGATCCGGAACCCCTCGCCCTCGTCCCCGAGCGTGTTCTCGAGGGGGACGCGGACGCCCGTGTAGCGCACCTCGCAGTGCGTCGTCCAGCCGCGGCCGCGGTGACCCATCGTCGGGGTAGCGCGCACGACCTCGACCCCGGGCGTGTCTGCCGGCACGACGATCTGCGTCGCGCGGCGGTGCGGTTCGGCGTCCGGGTCGGAGACGGCCATGACGATCCCGAACGCAGCGCCCTCGGCGCCCGACGAGAACCACTTGTGCCCGTCGATCACCCACTCGTCGCGCTCGCGCACGGCCCGCGTCCTGAGCGTCGTCGGATCCGAGCCCGGTACCTCGGGCTCAGTCATCGAGAAGAAGGACCGAACCTCGCCCGCGACCAGCGGCCGCAGCCAACGCTCCTTTTGCGCGTCCGTGCCGAACAGCCACAGGATCTCCGCGTTGCCCGCGTCTGGCGCCTGGCAGCCGAACACGAGCTGGCCCCAGATCGAGCGCCCGATCTCCTCGTTCAGGTGCGCGTAGGTGAGGAAGCTTCCGCTCGATCCCCCGGCCGCCGGCGGCATGTGCGGGGCCCAGAGGCCCTGCTCTTTCGCCGCGTCCCGGAGCCGCCGGACGAGCGCCTCCGCCTCGTCGTCCTCGCGGTCGAGTGCAGGCTCGTTCGGATAGACGTGCTCCTCCATGAACGCGCGGTAGCGCGCGCGAAGCTCGACGACCTCGTCGGTCGGGCGCAGGTCGGCCACGGCCATGCGAGTAGCATCGCACGGGGCACTTACCGATGCAGCGAAGCAAAAACTAGTGCGCCTCGGCTTCTACATGGGCTACGCGCCACCCGGGACGAGCCCCCTCGAGCCGATCGCGCTGGCGCAGGAGGCGGAGCGGCTCGGCTACGACTCCGCATGGGCCGCCGAGGCGTGGGGCACCGACTGCGTCACTGTCCTCTCCTGGCTCGGCGCGACGACGGAGACGATCAAGCTCGGCAGCGCGATCATGCAGATCCCCGGCCGTACGCCGTCGAACACGGCCATGACGGCTGCGACGCTCGACCTGCTCTCGGGCGGGCGCTTCCTCCTCGGGCTCGGCACGTCGGGGCCACAGGTCGTCGAGGGGTGGCACGGCGAGCAGTGGGGCAAGCCCTTGGAGAAGACGCGCGAGTACGTCGAGATCGTGCGGAGGGCGCTGCGACGGGAGCTGCTCGAGCACCACGGGGCTCATTACGACATCCCGGTCTCGAACGGTACCGGGCTCGGCAAGCCGCTCAAGCTGATGGCACGCCCGCTGCGTGCGGACATCCCGATCTACCTCGCGGTCATGGGGCCGAAAGCGGTCGCGCAGGCGTTCGAGATCGCCGACGGCTGGCTGCCGATCTTCTGGTCGCCGGAAGGGGCACGCGAAGCGTTCGGTGACGTGATCGGAAGCGCGCGCGAGGGCTTCGACATCGCCGCGACGGCGCCCGTGATCCTGATCGACGACGTCGAGGCCGGGCGCGAGTTCCTCAAGCCCTACTACGCGCTCTACATCGGCGGGATGGGCGCGCGCGGGAAGAACTTCTACAACGACCTCGCCTGCCGGTACGGCTTCGAGGACGCAGCACGCGAGATTCAGGACCTCTACCTCGATGGCCACAAGCGCGACGCAGCCGCGGCGGTGCCGGATGCATTCGTCGACGAGGTTGCGCTCGTGGGGCCGAAGGAACGTCTCGCCGAGCGGCTCGAGGCGTGGCGCGAGTCGGGAGCGACCTCGCTGCTCGTCTCGACCCAGCAGCCCGAAGCACTCCGGGCGGTCGCCGAGATCGCTTTGTGACGATCTCTTGACTGCGGGTGTCAGACACCGATCGTCGAGAGACAGCGCCAATGTTCACGCGGTCGCAGCGGCCGCCGCTGCCTCCGCGAGATACGGGACGCCCTGCTCGAAGCGGGCGGCCCGCTCGTCCTCCGCGCCGAGCTCGCCGCGGAGGTAGCGGCCGTAGATCGCCTCGCAGAACACGGCCGCCTTCCAGAGCGCGAGCCCCTCGAACCACGCCAGGGGCTCAACGTCGCGCCCACTGCCGGCGGCGTAGCGCTCGACGAGCTCTGCCCGTGTCGGGAAGCCCATCAGCGCGGTGATCGGAGAGGTGCCGAGCGGATTCGGCGGGCCGCCGGGCTCGCTGTACGTCGCGAGCAGGTAGCCCATGTCTGCGCGAGGATCGCCGATCGCGCCCATTTCCCAGTCGAGCACGGCCACGATCCGCGTCGGATCCGCGTGGCCCACCATCGTGTTGCCGAGCCGGTAGTCGCCGTGCACGACCGTCGGCGCGAGCGGCTCGGGCAGGTTCGCGGCAAGCCAGGTGCCGACCTCGTCGACGCGCGGGATCTCGCGCGTCCTGTTGATCTCCCAGAGCTGGGCGAACCGCCGGACCTGTCGTTCGTTGTAGCTTCCGGGCCGCGCGAACCCCGCCAGAGCGGGTGTCCTGACGTCCGCCGCATGGATCTCCACGAGCGCGTCGACGAGGTCGTGCCCCAGCGCGCGGCGCGCCGGCGCGCCCTCGAGCCCAGGGGGCGCCTCGTCCGTCGGGACGAGCCCGTCCAGGAACTCCATGACGTAGAACGGCACGCCGAGGAGGCTCTCGTCCTCGCACACCGCGACGATCGTGGACAGGCGCTCGAACCCGCCCTCGCGCAGTGCGAGCTGGAGCCTCGCCTCGCGCACGACATCGTGTGCGGAGGGCGGCAGCGGCGGGCGCGGCGGGCGGCGGAGCACGAACGAGCCCCGGTCACGCTCGAGCAGGAATGTGAAGTTCGACCCGCCTCCCTCGCCGATCCGGCGAGCCCGAACCTCACCCGCGCCGAGGCCGTGCTCATCCAGGAACGCGCGAACGCGGTCGAGTACGACGAGCGGCGGCTTCGAGAGCCCGTTCGCGTCAGCTGCGGTCTCCACGATGTCGCCCCCGAGCACCGTGCGATCCTACGTCGATGCGCCGGCGCCTCTACCTCATGCGGCACGCCGAGGTCTCCTACTTCGGCGCGGACGGCGCCACCGTCGATCCGCGCGAGGTCCCGCTCAACGCGGAGGGAGTGGAGCAGGCAGGCGCCGTCGCGCGCGCACTCCGCCACATCGAGCTCGATCGCGTGCTCACGAGTGGCCTCCCGCGCACGCTGGAGACCGCGTCGATCGTCGCGCCCGACACCGAGCTCGAGTCCTGGCCCGAGCTGCGCGAGATCCAGGGCGGTCGGCTCTCGGAGATCCCGGCCGACGCACTGGAGCACGAGTTCGTCCACGCGTTCCGCGGGGTCATCCCGAACGAGTCGAGATTCCTGCGCGGCGAGTCGATCGGCGAGCTCTTCGATCGCGTGCTCCCGGCCGTCGAGCGACTCGTCGCGGACGACGGCTGGAACACGACGCTCGCCGTGCTGCACGGCGGCGTGAACCGCGCCATCCTCTCGTACGCGCTGACCGCCGAGCGGATGTTCCTCGGGCACTTCGAGCAGGCGCCGGCGTGCGTGAACGTGCTCGATCTCGGCGAGAACGGCGAGTGGATCGTGCGTGCGGTCAACGTCGCGGCGTACGACCTCCTCCATCTTTCCCACCGCTCGACGACGATGGAGCGCTACTGGGAGGAATTCCGCGCCGGAACGAACTAAGGGCCGGTTTCCCGGCCCTTAGTCCCAGTCACACGCAGGGTGGCTTCACCGCGGGCGTCCCTCGATGAGTCTGCCCTGGAGGCGCCAGTCCGGATGCGTGTATCGGATCAGCTGCATCTGGCTGATGATGAACCGGTCCTTCGCGGTCGTCTTCTGGCGCACGCCCGGAAGCGCGAACCTGTTGACGTTGTTCATCTTGTTGAGTGCCGCCTGGAAGTTCGCCCGCGTCGGGTTCCGACCCGCAGCGGTGAGGGCCTGGACGAAGGCTTCGGCCTTCGCGACGCCGTAGTAGTAGAGGCCGTTGTTCGCGTCGGCGCTCGGCGCGTACTTGGCCATGATCTGACGGTACTGCCTCATGGCCGGATCGTTGTTCCACTGTGGGTTCGCGGGGTCCTTGAGGTACGCGACCGAGAGCGACCCGTTGACGTAGTTGGCGCCCGCGTTCGCGACCGCGATGTTCAGGAACGCCGCCGTCGCCGAGACGGAGTTCAGGTAGATCTGCTCCGGGTTGAAGCCGAGCGCGCGGCCAGTCGCATACGCGCGAATAGTCGGCGTCGGCGTCGCGAGGAGCACGAAGATCGTCGCGCCACTCGCCCTGATCCGCGTCATCTGTGACGCGAGGCTCGTCGCCGTAACCTCGAACGGGACTTCGGCGACGATGTTCGTGTCCGAGTAGTTCTTGCCGAGCGCGGAGCGGACGCCCAAGAGGTAGTCCTTGCCGTAGTCGTCGTTCTGGTACAGGACGGCGATCTTCTTGCCGTTGTGGTTCGCCTTGATGTGCGCGCCGTAGATGCGCCCCTCGGCGACGTAGTCCGGCTGCCAGCCAGTCGTCCACGGGTACTCCTTGGTCTGGAGGCCCCAGTAGGACGCGCCCGTCGAGACGAGGGACTGCGGGACGCGCTGCTGGTTGAGATAGCTCCGGACGGCGAGGTTGTGCTCGGTCCCGAGCTGGCCCACCGTCGCGAAGACCCGGTCCTGCTCGACGAGACGTCGCGTCAGCTGGACGGTGTTCGCGGGGTTGTAGCCGTCGTCGTAGAACTTCCACACGATCTGCCGGCCGTTGACTCCGCGCTTGCCGTTGAGGCGACGCGCGTTGATGTAGCTGAAGTACGCCTTCATCCCGATCGGGATCGGCGCATAGGCCGCCGCCGGGCCGGTGAGCGGGAAGGTACCGCCGATGGTGACGGTTCTGGCTGTGAGGCCTGGTGTCTGGGCTGCGCCACCGAACGCTCCCGGCACCGTCAATGCGAGTGCGGCTACGAGCCCGACCCCGCACACGATGAGCTTTCGCACCGATCTTCCTCCTTGTGACCCTCCGAGTTCCTGCCTGTCAGCTGCGAGCGTACCGCGGGCACGCGGCAGCCGCTAGATCTCGAGACGACGCCTCCCTCGTCGCGGTTAGTGGGAGAGAAATGATGACACGCGGTGCCTCGTGTATCAATTACGTTCTCGAGCGATGAGAGCTTCGTCGATGACGCAAGCCCCGCGCCGGGGACGACCGCCCGCGGCGACACGCGAGGACGTCCTCGCGGCGGCGCTACGCGCCTACCTTCACGGTGAGCGCCTCGACGTGCAGGCGATCGCGCTCGACCTCGGCCTGGGCCGCACGACCGTCTATCGCTGGTTCGGCTCCCGGGAAGGGCTGATCGGAGAGGTCGTGGTGCGCGCGGCCGAGCCGCTCTTCGAGGAAGCCCGCGCACGTGCACGGGGACGAGGCGCCGCCGCCCTCCTCGACACGTTCGACCGCATCAACCACGCTCTGGCCTCGGCACCCGCGCTCCGAAGGTTCCTCGAGCTCGAGCGTGACGCGCTCCGCATCCTCACCTCCAGCGGCGGCAGCGTGCACCCGCGCATGGTCGAGAAGGTCCGCGGCTACATCGAGGAGGAGACCGCGACCGGTTACGAGGCGCCCGCCGAGCCCGCGACCCTCGCCTATGCGATCGTGCGCCTGGCCGAGGCGTTCCTCTACAACGACGCGATCGCCACGGTGCGCGGCGACGTCGACCGCCTCCGCGAGATCGAAGCCGCGTTGCTCGGCGTTTCCGTCTAGCTCAGACCGATGTCGACGGCGAGCGCTTCCGCCTCGTCGAGCTCGACCGCGAGTGCCTCGATCCCGGCTTCCCAGATCTTCGGATCCGTGAGATCGAGGCCGACCATCTCGGCCAGCTCGGCCGGCGGCTTCGAGCCTCCGGCTCGCAGCAGCTCCAGGTACGGCTCCACCATCGAGTCGCCCTCGAGCTCGTACTTGCGGAAGATCGAGAGCGCGAACAGGAAGCCGTACGAGTACGCGTAGACGTACCCGGGAGTCCCGATGAAGTGCGGGATGTAGCTCCACCAGATGCCGTAGCCGTCGATGTCGACCGAGTCGCCGAACATGTCGGCCTGCGTGCCGAGCCAGAGCTCCTGGAACTTCTCGGGCGAGAGCTCGCCCTCGTCGCGGCGCCAGGTGTGCACCACGTCCTCGAAGCGGTTCATCGCGATCTGGCGGTAGACCGTCGCGATCGAGTCCTCGATCCGTCCCGCGAGCAGGTTGAGGCGACGCTTCGGATCCTCCTCGATCGCGAGCAGCCGCTTGAAGGTCAGCGCCTCCCCGAAGACGGAGGCCGTCTCGGCGGTCGTGAGCGGGGTCGAGGCGTTGAAGAGACCGAGCGGCTGGGCGAGGTAGCCGTGCAGGCCGTGCCCGAGCTCGTGGGCCAGGGTCAGTACCGAACGGCGGTCGCCCGTGTAGTTCATGAACACGTACGGGTGCACCCCTGGGACGTTGGTCGCGCAGAACGCGCCGGGGCGCTTCCCGTCACGTGGCGGCGCGTCGATCCAGCTGTCGCGGAAGAAGCGCTCCACGATGTCGCCGGTCTCCGACGAGAAGTCCGAGAACGCGTCCGTGACCAACTCCTTCGCCTCGCCCCACGGAACCTGCGTCGGGTCGTCGGCGAGCGGCGCCATGCGGTCGTAGAAGGACAGGCGGTCGAGGCCGAGGAGCCTCGCCTTGAGCGTGTAGTAGCGCTGCACGACGTCGTAGCGGTTGACGACCGCGTCGACCAACGCCTGGACCGCCTCGTCCGTCGTGTCGTTCGAGAGGTTGCGCGCCGAGATCCACGTCTCGTACCCGCGCAGCCGGTCGTCGATCGACTTGTCGACGGCGATCGTGTTGAAGACGTAGGTCCGGGTACGGAGGCCCGGGTCGAGAGCGACGGTCACGGCCTCGGCCGCGCGCCTGCGCAGGTCGCGGTCGGGCGAGTAGAGCTTCGACATGGCTTCCTCGAACCCGATCTCCGTGCCGTCGAGGTCGACCTTGATCGCGCCGAGCAGCTCGTCGTAGAGGCGATCCCATGCCGCGAAGCCCGATACGGACTTCTCCGTGAGGATCTTCTCCTCGGGCTCGGTGAGGATGTACGGGCGGAACTTCCGGACCGTCCGCAGCCAGTGGCGCCAGCGCTCGAGCTCGTCGCTCGCGAGGAGCGC
>JAJTCQ010000011.1 GCA_021323315.1 Gaiellaceae bacterium
GCCGCGAGCGCCAGGCGCATGTCCCCGTCGTAACGGCCGCGCAGGTGGTTCAGGTACCAGGAGCCGTAGCGGACGTTGACCTCGGGGTCGCGCAGATCGGAGAGGACGAATCGATCTCCCCCGGTTCGCAGCGCGATCCCCTTCGCCGTGTCCGGAAGCAGCTGCATGAGGCCCACGGCGCCGGCCGACGACTCGACGTCCGCGTCGAAGCGGCTCTCCGAGTAGATCACGGCCGCGAGCAGCGCCGGATCGAGGTCGTAGTTCCGAGCATGGGCGCTCACGATGTGCTCGTACTCGAGTGGATAGCGGGCGCGGAGGTACCAGTCGGGCTCGGCCCCGCCGACCCACGCCGCGACGCCCGCGAACGCGAGCAGCGCAAGGGACATCGCGACGACGAACCGCATGAAGAGGCGCGCTAGGAAGCCTGTGTCAGGGTAGCCATGACCTCGGCAACCCAGGCATCGAGCTGGTCGGGCGTCCCCGTGTTCACGTACGTGAAGTCCGCGCGCTTCGCCTTCTCCTTGTCCGGGATGAGCCGCGCCTCGCGATCGTCCGCCCGACCTCTCCGGGCCTCACGGAGCTTCGACGGTGCCGTGATCACGACCACCTTGTCGAAGCGCTTCTCGGCGCCCACCTCGTAGAGGAGCGGCACCTCCGTGACGCAGACGCCGGGAGGGTTCGGGAGCTTCGCGAGCTGCTCGCGCCAGTCCATGTACTCGCGTGACACGAGCGGGTGGAGCAGCTTCTCGAGGAAGTCGAGGGCCTCGCGATCGCGAAACACCCTGAACGCGATGAGCTCGCGATCGGGCGCGCCTTCCTCGCCCAGGATCTCGTCGCCGAGCCGCTCGACGAGCGCGCGCTTGACCTCCGGGTCGGTCGCCAGAAGGTGATGGACGATCTCGTCGCTCGAGACGGTCGCGGCGCCGTGACGGCGAAACGATTCGAGCGCCGTGGACTTGCCGGCCCCGATCCCGCCGGTGATCGCGACCGCGAGCGGACGGGTCACGAGGCGTGGATTACTCGGACTCGCGCTGCTCTGAGCCGGCTTCGACTGCCGAGTCCTCGGCGGACTCGGTGGGCTCGGCGGCTTCGGCGTCCTCTTCGGCTGGTTCGACCTCCGCGACGATCTCCTCGGCGGGCTCCGACTCGGTCTCCGCCTCCTCGAGCTCGACCTCCGCGACGACCTCGTCGGCGATCTCCTCGACCTCCGCGGTCGCGACCTCCGCGTCGGCCTCCGTCTCGACGGCGGCCGCTGTAGTCGGGAACGCCTCCTCGGAGAGCTTGAGGTCCGGCATCGTGTGCACCGACTCGGCGCCGTCTGCGCGCGGAACGGGCTGGTCGCCCTCCTCGACGCGCTTCAGCGAGAGCGAGAGCCGGCGGCGCTCGCCGTCGATCTCGAGGATGCGCACGTTCACCGCGTCGCCCTGCGAGACGACCTCGCGCGGGTTCTCGACGTGGTGCGGAGCAAGCTCGGAGATGTGCACGAGGCCTTCGACGCCCGGGAGGATCTCGACAAAGGCGCCGAACGTGACGACCTTCGCCACGCGACCCTCGACGACGTCGTCCTCGCGATAGCTGTCGACGACCTGTTGCCAGGGGTCCGTCTGCGTCTGCTTGAGGCCCAGCGAGATCCGCTGCCGGTCACGGTCGATGTCGAGCACCTTGACCTTGACCGTCTGGCCGATGTCCAGCACCTCGGACGGGTGGTTCACATGGCTCCACGAGAGCTCGGAGATGTGGATGAGGCCGTCCATGCCGTCGAGGTCGACGAACGCGCCGAAGTCGACGATGTTCGAGATCTGGCCCTCGATGACGTCGCCCGGGCTCAGTCGATCGAGGATCGCCTGGCGCATCTCCTTGCGCTCGTCCTCGAGGACCGCGCGACGCGAGAGGACGACGTTGTTGCGCGAGCGGTTGAGCTCGATGACCTTGCAGCGGAGCTCCTTGCCGAGGAACTCGTCGAGATCCTGCACGCGCCTGATGTCCACGAGCGACGCCGGCAGGAAGCCACGGACGCCGAGGTCGAGAATGAGGCCCCCCTTGACGACCTCGATGACCTTGCCTGTCACCGGCTCGCCCGACTCGGCTGCAGCCTCGATGCGCTTCCACGCGAGCTCGAAGCGCGCGCGCTTCTTCGACAGGATCAGGCGGCCTTCCGCGTCTTCCTTCGTGAGTACGAGGGCGTCGATCTCCTCACCGACCGCGACCTCGTCGGCGGGGTTGACCGACCGGCGAATCGTCAGCTCGGCAACGGGAATGACGCCTTCCGACTTGTAACCGATGTCGACGAGCACCTCGTCCTTGTCCACACGCACGACCGTGCCGTGCACGACCTCCCCCTCGTTGATCTCCGGGAAGGCAGCGTCGTAGTCGGGGATGAGCTCCCCATCGGGGCCTTCTGTCCAGACCCCCTCTTCGGCGGCAGTGGGCTTTTCGGCGATGTCGTTCGCCATCGGATCGCGGAGTATAGCCGGATGCGGCGCAAATTCCGGTCAAGCATTCTGCGCTAGAAACTCGCTGTGCACATCACGCTCGTGAGGAGTGCGACGATCATCGTCGAGCTTGCAGGACGTCGGATCCTGGTCGATCCGATGCTCGACGACGTGGGCGCCAGGCCTCCGATCGAGGGGACGCGCAACCAGGTGGCGAATCCGACGGTGCCGCTGCCGTTCCCTGCGGAGGAGGTCGTCCAGGGCCTCGACGCCGTCCTCGTGACGCACCGGCATCGCGACCATCTCGACGCGCGCGGCGAGGAGTTGCTGCCGCACGACGTTCCCGTGTTCTGCCAACCCGAGGACGAGGCTGCTCTCCGCACGCTCGGACTCGATGTTCGGCCAGTCGAAGATGCGCTCGAGTGGGACGGGCTGCGCATCACGCGCGCGCCGGCGCGCCACGGGACCGGCCGGGTCGCCGAGCTGCTCGCGCCGGTGAGCGGCTTCGTGCTCGACGATCTCTATCTCGCGGGCGACACGGTCTGGTACGAGGAGGTCGAGGCGACGATCGAGCGCCATCGGCCGCGCGTCGCCGTCGTGAACGCGGGCGGTGCGGAGTTCGTCGAGGGCGGCCTCATCGTCATGGGTGTCGAAGACGTGCGCGAGGTCGTCGCGCGCGTTCCCACGGTCGTCGCCGTCCACATGGGGGCGCTCAACCACTGCTTCCTCGAGCGCGAGTCGTTGCGGCGAGCCGTTCCTGGTGTCCTGGTGCCGGAAGACGGCGAAACACTAGAGCTCTAGCTCGGCGAGCTGTTCTCGATGCGCGTCGCGACCCACCACTGGTTGCCCCACGCATCGTCGAACGCGGCGCGACGGTCGCCGAAGCTCGTGTCGTGCGGCTTCGCGGCCGACTTCGCGCCCCGGGCGAGCGCGCGTTCGTAGATCGCGTCGGAGTCCTCGACGTAGACGTGGAGCATCGCGGGGAACGACGTGCCTCCGCCTTCGCCGACCATGAGGACCGAGTCGCCGAGCTCGACCTCCGCGTGGAGGCCGCCGGCTTCACCTGGCATTCGGCGCCGTACGTCGGTGCCGAACACGTTCGAGACAAAGGCGAGCAGCCCCTCGGCGTCCTCGGCGAGGAGGTAGGGACTGAGCGCGCGATAGCCGTCGGGCACTCCCGGAAGCGTCACGACTTCGCCTCCGCCCAGTCGTCCCCGACGCCGATGTCGACGGCGAGCGGCGGGTCGAGCGGGTATGCCGCGACCATCTCCTCGCGCACGAGCTCGCGCACCTTCGAGACCTCGGTCTCCGGGACCTCGAGCAGGAGCTCGTCGTGCACCTGGAGGACGAGCTGCGCACTCCTCCCCTCGGCGCGGAGCCGCTCGTGGATCGCGACCATGGCGACCTTGATGATGTCCGCGTTCGAGCCCTGCATGACGAAGTTCACCGCGACGCGCTCACCGAAACCGCGGGTCTGGCGATTCATCGCGCGGAGCTCGGGGACTGGACGCCTTCGGCCGAGCAGGCTCGTCGCGTAGCCATCCTCCGAGGCCTGGGCGATCGTCCGCGCGATGAACGCCTGCACGTGCGGGAAGCGGGCGAGATACGCGTCGATGTACGCCTGCGCCTGCTCCTTGGGGATGTCGAGGTTCTCGGAGAGCCCGAAGGCCGAGATGCCGTAGACGATCCCGAAGTTGATCATCTTCGCGACGTTCCGCTCGTCCTTCGTGAGCGTGGCGGGATCCTGGCCCAGCACCTCCGCTGCGGTGGCCGTGTGGATGTCCTCGCCGCGAGCGAAGGCCTCGCGCAGCTTCGGCTCCCCGGACACGTGGGCGAGGATGCGCAGCTCGATCTGCGAGTAGTCGGCCGAGAGGAGCCTCGAGCCGGGCTCTGCGACGAAAGCGGAGCGGATCTCGCGGCCGAGGTCCGTTCGGATCGGGATCGCCTGCAGGTTCGGGCTGGTCGTCGACAGCCGGCCGGTCGCGGCGACGGTCTGGTTGATCGTCGTGTGCAGACGGCCGTCCTCGCCGATGAGCGTCGGCAGCGGCCCGAGGTACGTGTTCACGAGCTTCGTCAGCTCGCGCCACTCCTCGATCGCCGGCACGATCTCGTGATCGGCGCGGATCGCGCGGAGCACCTTGGAGTCGGTGGAGTAGCCGGTCTTCCCCTTCCTGCCCGGCGTGAGCTCCAGCTTCTCGAAGAGGATCCGCCCCAGCTGCTGTGGCGACCCGAGGACGAACTCCTCGCCTGCCAGCTCGTACGCGCGCGACTCCAGCTCCTCGATGCGGTCGTTGAGGCGGGCAGTGATTTCACCCATGCGGTACGTGTCGATGCGCACGCCGGCGTCCTCCATCGCGCCGAGAACGACGCTGAGCGGAAGCTCGACGTCACGGTAGAGCCGCTCCGAGCCGCGCTCCACGACCTTCGCGTGAAGCGGCGGCGCGAGGCGCCTCGCGGCCTCGGCGTGCCGGACGAGCCGCGCCGTCTCCTCCTCCGCGGGCGGATCGGGCTCGAGCTCGACGCCGTACTCGGCCATGAGATCGTCCAGGTCGTACTCGGCGCGGCCGGGATCGATCAGGTACGCGAGCAGCATCGTGTCGTCCACAACCGGCTCGCCGACCCGCAGCGGCTTCGCGTCGTGCGCGACGACGGCGAGCCCCGTCGCTCGCAGCACCTTGTACTTTGGGCGCGGAGCGCCAGCGGCACCGTCGGCTTGCGACAACGTGTCACTCGGCATCGTCGCGACGATCACCTCGCCCGCCTCGGTGGCGATGGCGACCCGGTCGGCATCCGCGGCCACGCCCACCCGGCCCTGGATGCCCATCACGGCACCCTCCCGCCACGCGACGGTCTCGGTCTCGGCTTCGGGGCGCTCCGCGGCCGGCAGCAACTCGTCGAGCGTGTCGACACGACTCAGGAGGCCGCGGAACTCGAAGCGGCGGAAGATCTCCTTGAGCTCCGAGCGGTCGGGCGGGGAGAGGACGAGCGCCGCGGAATCGACGCCCAGGTCGAGGTCGCGTCGCATCGTCGCGAGGACCTTCGATGCCACCGCCTGCTCGGCATTCTCCGAGATCGACCTCGAGCGGGCGGGCGACAGCTCGCCGGCGTGCGCCACGACCTCCTCGAGCGACCCGTACTGCGCGACGAGCTGCCCGGCGGTCTTGTCGCCGATCCCGGGGATCCCCGGGATGTTGTCGCTCGAGTCGCCCTTCAGACCGATGAAGTCGGGGATCTGCGACGGCTGGATGCCGTAGCGCGCCTCGACTCGCTCGGGCGTGTAGACCTGAACGTCGGCGACGCCCCTCGGGGTCATCATCAGGCAGACGTTCTCGGACACGAGCTGGAACGCGTCGCGGTCGGTCGAGACCACGCACGTCTTCACGCCGGCCTCGTCCGCCTGGGTCGCGAGCGTGGCGATGACGTCGTCGGCCTCCCACCCCTCGAACTCGAGGTTCTGATACCCGAACGCCTCGACGATCGGGCGGAGGTGCGGGAACTGCTCACGCAGGAGATCGGGCATCGCCCTGCGGTCGGCCTTGTACTCGGCGTCGATCTCCTTCCGGTGCGTCGGGCGCGTGTCCCACGCGACGGCGACGCCGCGCGGCTTGTAGTCGGAGAGGAGCTTGAAGAGCATGTTGGTGAAGCCGAGCAGGGCGTTCGTGGGCTGGCCGTCCGTCGTCTGCAGCTCTTCGGGCAGCGCGAAGAACGCGCGGTACGCGAGGTTGTTCCCGTCCACGAGGAAGAGCTCGGCGTCCCGTGCGGGCCCGTCGTCGAGGACGAGCTCCTCCCCCGTCAACGTCTTCGGACTCACCGCGCAACCGTATCTACCCTGCCCCGATGCGTCGCGTACCCCTGCTCTCCGGGTCGAGGATCGTCAGCGTCCCCGTCGGGGAGGGCGACGTGCTCCTTCGGCCGCCTCCCCCTCCCCTGCACGTGGTCGACGTGGCAGCAGCGGTGAGGGATGCGCTCGCGTACCCGCTCGCAGGCGCGCCGCTCGAAACGGTCATCGAGCGCGGTGCGCGGGTCACCATCGTGGTCGAGCCTCCGGCACTCCCCGTACCCGGCGCGCAGACCGATCCGCGGCCGACAGCGCTTGCAACCGCGCTCGACGAGCTGGATGCGCTCGGGATCCCGGACGAGCGGGTGACGCTGCTCGTCGCGGGGGGGCTGGGACGCCGAGCCGGGCGGACGGAGCTCGAGCGCCTCCTTCCCCCTCCGCAGGCCCGCGCGTTCCACGGACGCGTGCTTGTACACGATGCCGCCGCACCCGACCTCGAGCCCCTCGTGGGCGAGATCCGTATCCACCCGATCGTCACCGACGCCGACCTCGTGCTCGTCGTGTCGTCCGCAGAGACCGTCGTCCACGGTGGGCCGGGAGCGCTTCTCGCCGCGTGCGACGCGCAGACGGTCCGGCGGGCCGCGACCGCGCGCTCGCTCGTGCAGGCGTCGGGAGAGCCCGCCTGGCAGCTGGCGCTCGCCGTCGAAGCCGCGGTGTCGGCTCGATCCGGCCTGCTCGGCGTCTCCCTCGTCCTCGATCATCCGCGGCTCGCGGGACGCTTTCGCGGCTACCCGCACGAGCCTGGCTCGCTCGAGCACGTTGCGACCTCGCCGTTTCGGAGGCTCTACTCGCGGCTGCCCGCAGCCGTGCGACGCGGGATTCTCCGAGACCAGCACCGCACCCTCGCCGCGACCGCCGCGTTCGCCGGCACGCCCTCCGTGGCGCATGCGGAAGCGCTCGTTCGCACGATCGGGCTCCGCGGGATCCGACTCGACGAGCCGCTCGACGCGCTCGTCGTCGGCGTTCCCTGGATCGGCCCGCACCTACCGCGCGAGCCCCTGAACCCCATCACGTCGGCCGGCATCGCGCTCGGCCTTGCGCTGCGCCAGTGGCGCGACGCCTTCCCGGTGCGGCAGGGTGGGACGCTCGTCCTCGTGCATTCGCTGACGCGCTCGTTCGCGCACGGCCTGCACGCTCCGTATCGCGTCCTCTTCGACGAGCTCCGCGCAGGGGGCTCCGTGGAGGACGCCGAGAGCTCCGCCACCGGGGACCCGCGAGCCCTCGACGCGTATCGCGCGGGTCGCGCGTGCCATCCGCGGCTGCCGTTCGCCGACTGGGCGGGCTGTCAGCCGGCGCTGTCGCGGCTCGGACGCGTCATCGTCGCCGGCAGCCGCGACGCGGTCGCCGCCCGGGCTCTCGGATTCGTCCCGAGCCACTCGGTGTCGAGCGCCCTCGACATGGCGCACGGCGTCGCGGGGAGCGGTGCGCGCGTGGGGATTCTGCTCGCGCCGCCCTATCCTCCGCTCCTGGTCGGCGAGGGCGAGGCACGCTTCGCGCCTACGGCGTCGTAGGGGCGACCCTCGGGCCGCACTAGCCTTCGCCAAGATATGTCTTGCGGACCTGCTCGTTCGTCTTGAGCTCCGACGCGGCGCCCTCGAGAGCGATCCGGCCCGTCTCCATCACGTAGCCGCGACCTGCGACGTCGAGCGCCATGAGCGCGTTCTGCTCGACCAGGAGGACGGGAGTGCCCTGCTTGTTCACCTCGACGACGGTCTCGAAGATGCGTTCGACGAAGATCGGCGCCAGGCCCATCGACGGCTCGTCGAGGAGCAGCAACTTCGGCCGTGCCATCAGTGCGCGGCCGATCGCACACATCTGCTGCTCGCCGCCGGACATCGTCCCCGCCTTCTGCGTACGGCGCTCCTTCAGGCGCGGGAAGAGCTCGAATACGCGCTCCATGTCCTCGGCGAAGTTCGCCCTGTCCGTCCGCTGGAAGGCGCCCATCTCGAGGTTCTCGGTCACGCTCATGCGCGGGAACAGCCTGCGGCCCTCCGGGCTCTGGGCGATCCCGCCCTTCACGATCCTGTGCGCGGACCGGTGCGTGATGTCCTCGCCTTGGAAGCGGATACGGCCGTCGCGTGGGCGATTGATCCCGTTGATCGCGCGCAGCGTCGACGACTTCCCCGCGCCGTTCGCACCGATGAGCGTGACGATCTCGCCCTGGTTCACCGTCAGCGAGACGCCCTTGAGCGCGTGGATGGCCCCGTAGTAGAGGTGGATGTCGTCGATCTCGAGGACAGGCCCGGCCGGTTGCTCCGTCGTCGTCACGCCGCGGCACCCCGGCCGAGGTACGCCTCGACGACGCGCTCGTCCGCCTGGATCTCCGCGGGCGTGCCCTCCGCGATCTTCTCGCCGTACTCGAGCACCGTGATGCGCTCGGAGACGCCCATCACGACCTTCATGTCGTGCTCGATGAGCAGCACGGTGAGGCCCTTCTCGTCGCGCAGACGGTGGGTGAACGCCGTGAACTCGGCGGTCTCTTGCGGATTCATGCCCGCCGTCGGCTCGTCGAGCAGGATGAGTTTGGGATCGGTGGCGAGCGCGCGCGCGACCTCCAGCCTGCGCTGGTCCCCATATGGAAGCGTGCCGGCGTACTCCTCGTGGCGGCGCGGCAGCCCGCAGTACGTGAGGAGCTCGCGTGCCTTCTCCCGCGACTCCCGCTCCTCGCGCCTGACGCGGGGCGTGCCCAGGATCGAGCCGAAGATGCCGCCCTTGGTGCGGCAGTGCATCCCCACGAGGACGTTCTCCATGGCCGTCATCTGTGCGAAGAGGCGAATGTTCTGGAATGTCCTCCCGATGCCCAGCTCGACGATGGCGTGCGGCGGCTTGCCGACGACCTCGACGCCGTCGAACACGATCGATCCCGAGGTTGGGACGTACACACCGGTGATCTGATTGAAGAACGTCGTCTTGCCGGCGCCGTTCGGCCCGATGAGCGCCACGATCGAGCCCCGAGGAATCGCGAAGTCGATGTCGTTCGTCGCCACGAGCCCGCCGAACTCCTTGCGGACCTTCGTCGCGACGAGCAGGTTGTCCACCGAGGCCTCCATCAGTCGTCTGAGCGGTCGCGGTCTGTCATCGCGCCCTCGGTCTGCACGTCGTAGAACGGCGTATCGTGCACGCCCTCCTCGAGCTCGATCTTGTGCCGGCGTTCGGGTATCAGCCCTGTGGGTCGGAGCAACATCATCACGACGATGATGAGTCCGTAGATGCCGAACTGATACTTCGTCGGATCGAAGTCGAGCCCGCCTTCCTGGATCTTCGAGCCGATCGTCGAGAGCCCCTCACGGTCGAGGTACGAGAGGATCAGCGCGCCGGCGAGCACGCCCCAGATCGACCCCATCCCGCCGAGAATGACCATGCAGAGCAGGAAGACGGAGAACTGGAAGAAGAAGTCGGCCGGGAAAGCGCCCGCGCGGTAGCTCGCGAAGAAGGCGCCCGCGACGCCGCCGAAGAACGCGCCGATCGCGTACGACCACGTCTTCGTGCGCATGAGGGGCACGCCCATCGCGGCGGCGGCCGTCTCGTCCTCGCGGATCGCGACCCACGCCCGCCCGAGTCGGGAGTCGCGGAGTCGGATGCAGCAGAACACGGTGAAGAGGACGAGCCCGATCGCCGCCCAGTAGTAGAGGTCGTCCTTGTTCGACTCCTGCCGGAACACGACACCCCCGATGGCGAGCGAGTCGATCGGCGCGATGCCGAAGGTCCCGCCGGTGAGGTCGAATCCACCGACGGAATCGGCGTTGCGCACGAACTGCGGGACGATCTCCCCGAAGCCGAGCGTCACGATCGCGAGGTAGTCGCCGCGCAGACGAAGCGTCGGCAGGCCGATCACGATGCCGACGAGGGTCGTGAAGCACCCCGCGAGGACGAGGACGAGCCACATGTTGAAGTGGATGCCCGGCAGGTCCCCGCTCACCGCCGACCCGAGGTGGAAGGTGATGTCCTCGAAATGCAGCGAGGCGAGCCACCCTGCGACGTACGCGCCGGCGGCGTAGAACGCGACGTAGCCGAGGTCGAGCAGTCCGGCGTAGCCGACGACGACGTTCAGGCCGAGCGCCATCGTCGTGAAGATCATCATCACGACCATCGAGCTCACGCCCGGGACGAAGTCGCCGATCAGCGGGAGGTCACGGAGCGGGTCGACGATGAACGGATAGGCGAGGCCGAGGGCGATCAGCGCCCCAGCCACCCACCAGCTCTTGTCGGTGCGGGCCCGCTGCACCTGCCGCGAGAGCGCTTCGCTCATCGCGTCACGCTCCCTCGGGGGTTCGCTCGCCGAGAATGCCTTGCGGTCGGAACACCAGGGTCGCGATGAGGATTCCGAAGATCATCGACCGCGTCCAATCCCCGCCGGGCGTTCCATCCAGGCCCTCGTTCCAGGCCTCGACCATCCCGATCATCAGCGCACCGAGGACGGCCCCGGTCAGGTTGCCGATGCCCCCGAGCACTGCTGCAGTGAACGCGATCAGCCCGAGCTGGAACCCGGTGTCGTAGCGGATGTTGAACTGGAGCAGATACACGAGCCCGGCCACTGCGGCGAGCCCTCCCGCAATGACGAAGGTGACGGAGATGGTCCGGTTCACATCGATGCCCATCATCGCCGAGGCCTCCCTGTCCTGGGCCACCGCTCGCATCGCCTTGCCCTGCCTGGTCGACCGCACGAACCACGTGAGGACGAGAAGGACGGGAATCACGATGAGGAACACCGCGATCGTGTTCCAGCCGATCCCGACGCCGCCGATTTCGACCGCATCCGTGCGAGGGATGAAGTTCGGGACGGACTCGAAATCGACCCCGTAGAGCGCGAGCGAGATGTTCTGGACGATGAAGGAGACACCCACCGCAGTGATCAGGGGTGCGAGTCTCGGTGCGTTTCGCAGCGGTTTGTAGGCAATGCGCTCGATCGTGGCGTTGACGACCGCGAAGAGCGGAATCGTGACCGCGAGCGTACCCACCAACCCGATCACGATCAGGAGGACGCCGGTGGTCGTGTCAAGGCCGAACACGGAAATGATCATCGTGCTCGCGACGAGACCGGAGAGAGCGAAGACGTCTCCGTGCGCGAAGTTGATGAGCTGCAGGATCCCGTACACGAGCGTGTACCCGAGCGCCACCAGCCCGTAGATCGCGCCATTCCTCGCGCCCAGAACGGTGACGTTGAGGAACCTCGTCGGATCCTGCGCGAACTTGACGACGACCCAAATGACGACGAGCCCGAGGATCAGCAGCCCGATGGCGTCGATGAGGCTAGAGCCCCGAATGCGGTGCAGAGCGGCCGTCGCCGTCGCCATGAAGTGGCGACTCTAAACGGAAACGGGGAGAGAGGGCAATGCCCCCTCTCCCCGTTCAGCGATGCTGGTTTAGGCTCCTGCCGCCGTGACGTTCTCGGGCTTCGGCGAGAAGTTGTCCGACGTCTCGAGCTTGTCGGTGGCCACGTACATCGTGAAGCCGACCACCGCACCCGACGCGTTCGTCGGGTCGCCGTTCTCGTTGAACCCGAAGTCGCCGAGCAGGCCGTTCTCGACCTCGGTCTCGAACATCTTCGCGATGATGTCCTCACGCGAACCGTCCGACGCGGCGATCGCGTCGAGCACGATCTGCGCCGACTGCGCGCCGTAGATCGCGTAGGGGTCGATCGGCTTGCCGGCGAGCGGCCCCTCCTGGAGCTGCTGGACGTACTCCGCGGCGGTGCCGGTGAACGCGTCGATCGGCACGCCGGCGACCGACATGAACATGCCGCGGGCAGCCCCGCCGGCCTCGTCGATCGTCGCCTGCGTGGTGAAGCCGTCCGGCGCGAGCAACTTGACGTCGCCGTCGTTCGGCCCGAGCACGGCCACCTTGTCCTTGATCACCTGGGCGCCGTTCTCGTCGATGAGTCCTCCGAGGAAGACCGCGTCGGCGTTCGTGCCCTGGATCTTCCGCATCAGCGCCTCGTAGCTCGACGCCTTGGGATCCCAGGCCTCGAAGCCGGCGACCTCGATGCCGACGTGCTCCGCCGCCTTGCGCGTCGTGGTCGCGATGCCGAGGCCGTAGGCCTCCTTGTCGTTGAGGATGTAGACGCTCTTGATCCCCTGCTTCTGCATGAACTCGGCGACGAACGCGCCCTGGTAGTCGTCCGCCGGTGCGACGCGCGCATAGTTGCGGTTGCCGGTCGGGTAATACTTCGCCGGCTCGCTTGCGTCGCAGCCGCCGGGAAGATTGACCGTCAGGCACGGGTACGTGTTCGCCGGCGACATCATCGCGATGCCGCCGTCCGGCGCCTCGTTCAGGAGCGGGATGATGATCGCAGCGCAGCCCGAGTTGAACGTGCCGATCACTCCGACGACAGCGTCGTTCGCAGCGTAGGCATTGCCGTTCTGCGAGCACTTGGCCGAATCCCACTTGGCGGCCTGAGCCGTCGCGTCGTCGCAGACCTGCAACGCGATGTTGTAGTCGCCAGCCTTCCACCCGCGTTGCTCGAGCTCGAACCGGACTGCAGCCACGATTTGCTCGGTCTGCGTCCGTGACGAGCCCTGCATCGGGAAGTCGGTCGCGATCAGGTAGTCGGGATCGCCCTCGCCCTCGTACTCGAGACCGGTACACGACGACGACGGAAGCGCCGTCACCTCGCCGCCCCCGTCGTCGTCGCCGCCGCAGCCTGTAGCGACGAGCGCCAACGCGGCGATCAGGAGCCCGAGTGCCGCAAGCACACTCTTCTTTGCAGTCAAAACTGTCCTCCTCACGTCGATTCACCCGGTAGCGCGCCGGTCGGGCCGGCAGGTCGAGAGTATCGGAGCATGAGTTGGCATGCGCAACCGAGACCCGCCGCTACGATCGGCATTGCGCAGCCGGAGTGGCGGAACTGGCAGACGCGCGGGACTCAAAATCCCGTGTCCTCAGGGACGTGTGGGTTCGACTCCCACCTCCGGCATGAAGCGCAAGCCCGCGCGCATGCGGAATGCGTAGACCAGGCGTCATCTTCCGCGGCCCGGCCGAACCTTGGAGGGCACGAGGCGGCGGCGCGCTAATCTCAGTGTCGTGCCAAGCCGTAAGCCGGGCTTCATCTCTCGCCCTCCACGGGGCGACGCAGAAGGCTTCTGGGCGTCTCTCCGGTCGTGGATCCGGTACTTCCTCGGCACGCCTGACCGCAGACTCTGACAGCACCGACGCGGAGCTCGGCGGACTACTCACGCGTCGTATCGCGCTCCGGGCGCGAACACCTGCTTGCCGCGAGCCGAGCTGGGCTGCGCAGGTGGCAAAGATGACCCGGCAGATGCTGGCCGAGGCGAAAGCCAGGCGGATCGAGGTCACGGTCTCGACGCGGCCGCCGAAGGCGACCGGCGACATCGTCCTGCTGCCGGACGTCCGCCCACCCACGGCGTCGTCGTGAGCACGACCCGCTGGGCGAGGTGCGCGAGCGGGCCGACGGTTTCCGGCCTCAACCGTTCTACCGCGCAACCTGAGCGAAGGTGGGTGAAACATGGCGCGTGTGAAGGGTGAGATAGCGATCGAGCGGCCGGTCGAGGAGGTGTTCGACCTTGTGGCCGACGAGAGGAATGAGCCGCGCTTCAACCCGCGTCTGCGGCAAGTGGAGAAGACCATTCCACAGCGATCTCGATCAGCGGTTGGTTCGACTCACGTCTCCGGCATCTGGTGCTCTCGCCTCCCCACGGAGCGAGTGCGCGCCCGTGCGAGACTGCTCGCCATGCGCTTCGGAGTACTCACCGGCGGCGGCGACGTGCCCGGGCTCAACCCCTGCATCAAGGCCTTCGTCACGCGAATCGACGCGGCCGGCCACGAGGTGATCGGAATCCGCCGCGGCTGGGCGGGGCTCCTCGAGTGCGACCCCGACGACCCGGCGAGCGTCGCCGCCAACACCCAGATGCTCGACGTGGGGAGCGTTCGAACCATCGACCGGACGGGCGGCACGATGCTCCATACGTCCCGGACGAATCCCGCAAACGTGCGAGCCTCCGAGGTCCCCCCGTTCCTCGCAGCCCGGGCCGACGGCGAGGGCACACACGACTTCACCGACCACGTCCTGCACGCAATCGAACAGCTCGGGATCGACGCACTCGCTCCGATCGGAGGCGACGACACGCTGTCGTACGCGCTCCGCCTTCACGACGAAGGCGTGCCCGTGGTCGCGATCCCGAAGACGATGGACAACGACGTCCACGGGACCGACTACTGCATCGGCTTCTCGACCGCCGTGACCCGCGGGGTGCAGTTCATCCACAACCTGCGCACGAGCTCGGGGAGCCACGAGCGGATCGCGGTCGTCGAGCTCTTCGGCCGCTACAGCGGCGAGACGTCACTCATCACGGCGTATCTCGCAGGCGTGGATCGCTCGATCATCTCGGAGGTCCCTTTCGACGTCGACCGCCTGGCGACGCTGCTTCTCCACGACAAGGCGCAGAATCCCTCGCGCTACGCGATGTTGACGGTGTCGGAGGGCGCGACGCCGAAGAGCGGCGACCTCGTGCTCTCCGGAGAGGCCGACGCGTACGGGCATCGCAAGCTCGGCGGAATCGGTCTCCTTCTGGGCGAGGCGCTCAAAGAGCGCACCGGGGAGGAGATCATCTACCAGCAGGTCGCCTATCTCATGCGTTCGGGAAGCCCGGATTCGCTCGACCTCATGGTCGCGACGAACTACGCGGTGATGGCCGCCGACCTCGCGCTCGAAGGGGATTCCGGCCGGATGGTGTCGCTCCGGAACGGCACCTATACCACGGTGCCCATCTCGGCAACGCGCGAAGGCGTCAAGCGCGTCGACGTCGACGAGCTGTACGACGTCGACGAATATCGTCCGAAGCTCCGACACGTCCTCGGCAAGCCGATGTTCCTGTACTGATCGTGGCGTCGCTCGGAGTCCTCACCGGCGGAGGCGACTGCCCGGGCCTCAACGCGGCCATACGCGCGATCGTGCGGGGCGGCGTCTCGCAGGGATACGAGGTCGTCGGCATGCGTCACGGGTTCCGCGGACTGGCCCGGGGAGAAACGGTGACGCTGGACCGGAACTCGGTCGCAGGGATCCTGCCCCGTGGGGGAACGATCCTCGGCTCGTCCAGCTACGACTGCTTCCGCGAGGAGCGCGGGGTCGAGCTCGTGACCATGACGACACGTGCCCTGGAACTCGACGGGGTCGTCGCGATCGGCGGCGAGGGGACTCTCGGGATCGCGCACCGCCTCCATGCGGAACACGGCTTCCCCGTCGTCGGGGTCCCGAAGACGATCGACAACGACATCGCGGGAACCGATGTGACGATCGGGTTCGACACCGCGGTGCACATCTGCACGGAGGCGATCGACCGGCTGCATACGACTGCCGAGTCGCACAACCGCGTGATGGTGGTCGAGGTCATGGGACGCAACACGGGCTGGATCGCGGCCGCGGCCGGCGTCGCGGGCGGTGCGGACATCATCCTCGTGCCAGAGTTGCCGACGACGATCGAGGAGGTCGCCGATCACGTCCGCAAGCGCCATGCGCGAGGGAGGAACTTCTCGATCGTCGTCGCCGCGGAGGGGTACCGGCTGACCAGGGAGTCGGGAGAGCAGGAGGCGCCGGTCGTCCGGGAGCACGACGAGTACGGCTACGAGCGGCTCGGCGGGATCGGACGCGTGATCGCCGACGAGCTCGCCGGGCTCACCGGCTTCGACACGCGAGTGACCGTACTCGGCCACGTCCAGCGCGGCGGGACGCCGACAGCACGCGACCGGCTCCTGGCGACCCGCCTGGGGCTGAAGGCCGTCGAGATCGCGTCCGCAGGTAGGTGGGGGCACATGGCCGCGGTGCGCGGAAACGAGATCGTCGAGGTGCCGCTCGAGGAGGCGACGGCCGCACCACGGTCGGTCCCGAGAGCATGGCTCGAGTCGGGCCGCGTCGTCGCCTGAGCGCTCAGACCTCAGGCGGATCGGACGGCATCAGCGCCCCGAGCGCACCATGCGAGACGAGGACCGCGTCGACTCCGGAGCGCTCGAGCTCGGAAACGTCCTCCGGCGTGGCGTCGTGGAGCTCCGCGATGGCGAGCTTCCCGGCCGGCACGTCGTGGAGAAGGTCGAGCAGGACGGCGAGCGGGTCGTCGTCGGCGTCCTCGGGCACGGAGAGGAGGAAGACCTCGGGATCGAAGTAGCGCAGCACCCGCTCGAGCTCCGACGGCTCGCGTACACGCACGACGCACTCGAGGCCGAGCGCGTGCCCCTCGTCCCACATCGCGAGGTCGGGCTTGACGACGACCGCGTCCGATGCCGATCCCTGCGCGTCGAAAAGATGGCCGAGATGGAGGAGCGGGAGCGCCGACGTCATGCGGACCGAGTTCGCGTTCGTGATCACGGCCAAACCGTCCGCACCCTGCGCCTCGGCCGACTTGGCGCCGGCGGAATCCGAGACCTCGACGATGAAGGAGATGCCGTCGCCCTCGGCGATGGCCTGGCTCAACTTGCTCACGGGACGGGATCGTAGTCTGCTGGATGCAAACCGTGAGTCACCGCTCGCGTCCCATCCAGGGCATGCGTCTTCTTGCACTCCTCGTCGTGGGTCTACTGCTCGTGTCGGGCGTGGCCGGTGCGCGCGTGGTCACGGGAACGCCGGAGAACGACCGGCTCCTCGGGACGCCGCGGGCCGACGTCCTCCGCGGGTTGGGCGGGACCGACCGGCTCGTCGCCGGCAGCGGCGCCGACTTCCTCCAGGGCGGCGCGGGCAGAGACACGCAGGACGCCGGGCCGGGAGCCGACCTCGTCGCGACCTCGTACGACGGAGCACGAGACGTCGTCCGCTGCGGGACAGGTTTCGACGTCGTGAACGCCGACCTCTCGGATGCCGTCGCACGGGATTGCGAGCTCGTCGGCCGGCGGCTCTCCCGTGACCCGTACACGACCGCCGACGCCCAGCACGAGACGCAGGTCGAGCCGGACAGCTTCACGTTCGGCCGCACGACCGTCGCCACGTTCCAGGTCGGACGCCGCTTCGACGGCGCGGCGACGACCGTGGGCTGGGCGGTCACGACGAACGACGGGGCGTCCTGGCGCAGCGGCCTCCTCCCCGGCCTCACGACCGCGAGCCTCCCTCCGGGACCGAACGCCCGTGCCAGCGACCCGGTGGTCGCGTACGACGCGGCCCATGCGACTTGGCTGATCTCGACGCTGGCTCTCGAGGGCCCGACGACGCGCCTCGCGATCAACCGCTCGACGAACGGCTCGGCCTGGACCACCGCGTCGAACGCGCTCGAGGAGCGCCCGGCGGAGGGCATCGCATTCGACAAGAACTGGCTCGCCTGCGACAACACGGCCTCGTCGCCCTTCTACGGACGCTGCTACCTCGTCTACACGCACTCCGCCGACCGCGACATGCTCGCCCTCACCTGGTCGTCCGACGGCGGCCTCACGTGGTCGCCACCGGTCGACATCGGAGCGCGGCCGGGGGTCGGAGTCTTCCCGGCGATCCGCCCGACAGGCGAGGTGGTGGTGGTGTATCTCCTGCAAGAGCGCGGGCTGTCGATCGCAGCCTCGCGGTCGGCGGACGGAGGAGCGACCTGGGGTGCACCGATCCGTATCGCCCCGGTCGACGGCGGCTGCCGGATACAGAACTTCCGGGCGTTCTCGTTGCCGAGCGCCGACGTCGACGGGACCGGCCGCGTCTGGGCGAGCTGGCACGACTGCGAGTCCCCAGGCTCGTCGCGAAACAATGCGGTGTTCGTCTCCACGTCGCCGGACGGCATCCAGTGGAGCGCGCCGCTGGTGGTCACCCGCGGACGGAACGCCGTCCTGCCTGCGATCGGGATCGAGGCAGCGACCGGGCGGGTCGCGATTGCATACATGCGCTCGAGCGCAGCGGGCATCGACGTCGAGCGGGTCGAGTCGTTCGGAGCACCGTCGACGTGGTCGCCCGCGCGGCGGCTGTCGGCGCATGCGATGCCCCTCCGGTGGATGCCGGACACGACGTCGGGCCGGATGCTCGCCGACTACATCTCCGTGCATTACTCGCTCGGACGGCCGCTCGTCGTCTGGGTGCTGGCGAACGAGCCAGTGGGTAACAGCTTCCGGCAGGCTGTCTACGCGACGCGCGGCTGAGGCATCAGAGCCAGGTGATGCCGAACCGCGCGGAGGCGGCGGCGTATGCGTCCCGGCCGATGGTGCCCGCCTCCTCCGCCGCGGCGAGCTCCCGGAAGAAGCCCTCGAAGCCGCCCGGGGTCGTGACGACGAGCTGACGGCCCTCGCCCGACACGACTCGACGTTGTGAGTGCGGGATCCCGCGTGGTGCGAAGACAAGCCCGCCGGGGCCGACGGCGTACTCCTCGTCGCCTACGCGATAGACATGCTTGCCCTCGAGAACGTAGAAGAGCTCATCCTGGTCGCGGTGGACGTGAAGCGGCGTGTCGAGCAGCGGAGGCACTTCCTCGAAGAGGGAGAACGCACCCCCGCTCGCCTCGGAAGTCACACGCACGACTATCGTGACCCCGGCGAACGACAGGCGCTCGCCTTCATCCCCGTGGAGCGCGAGAACGGGCGGCGCCGCGCTCACGGACCGATCGGGTGCCAGACAGTCTTCAGCTCGAGAAAGCGTGAGATCTCCCACGGGCTTTGCGAGTCGGCATCCGCGCGGATCACGCGCTTGACGTTCTCCGCCGCGGCCCGCTCGAGCTCGACGGTGGGACCCTCGACGCCCGTCACGTCGACGGCATTGACGTCCATATGGCCGGCGAGCCAGGGTGCGAGCTCGTCGGCGAAACCGGTGAGCACGTTGACGGAACCTCCCGGGAAGTCGGACGTGGCAAGCGCCTCGGCCAGCTCCACCGCGGCGATAGCGGCCGACTCGCCTGCGACGACGACGACCGTGTTGCCGCCGACGAGCGCCGGAAGCGTCCGCGAGACGAGGCCGAGGAGGGGAGGATCGGAGGGTGCGAGGATCGCGACGACTCCGGTCGGCTCCGGGATCGTGAAGTCGAAGTACGGCCCGGCCACCGGGTTCGAGCTGCCGAGCACCTGCGCGAGCTTGTCCGCCCAACCCGCGTACCAGACGGTGCGATCGATCGCTGCCTCGACCTCGGAACGCCCACTGCACGCAGCCTCGAGATCGGCGGCACGCGCCTCCATCATCTCCGCGAGGCGGTAGAGCACCTGCCCGCGGTTGTACGCCGTCATCGCCGCCCAGCCGGGGAGCGCGGCGCGCGCGGCGCGCACGGCGTCGCGCGCGTCCTTGCGCGAGGCGCGGGCGACGTTCTGCCCCGCTGCGTCGAACGTGCGTCCGGACTCGGAGCGCGGGAACGCGCCGCCGATGTAGAGCTTGTACGTCTTCTTGACCGAGAGCCTGGTCATGGCGTGTGCGCTGTGGCGAAACGGCTGTGGACGCATTGGCTCCGATTCGGCACCGGTGCGTCGCAGTCTCGTGCGGACTCGAGCGCTAGGCTCGACGCCGGGTGGAGGGTGGCCCACCACCCCACCCAGGGTGGGGAGTTGCGGGGTGAGGATGCGCAACTGCTCACTCGTCGAACCTCAGGTACGGCTCGAGCCCGTGGCGGCCGCCCTCGCGGCCGAAGCCCGATTCGCGGTAGCCACCGAACGGCGAGGTCGGGTCGAAGCGGTTGTACGTATTCGCCCAGACGACTCCGGCGCGGAGCCGCTGCGCCATCCAGAGAATGCGCGAGCCCTTCTCCGTCCACACCCCCGCAGAGAGCCCGTACGGCGTGTTGTTCGCCTTCTCGACCGCCTCGTCGGGCGTGCGAAAGGTCAGCACCGAGAGCACGGGCCCGAAGATCTCCTCCTGCGCGATCCGGTAGCTCTGCGCGACATTCGTGAAGAGGGTCGGCACGAACCAGTACCCACGCTCGGGCAGATCACACTTCGGCTGGTAGATCTCCGCCCCTTCCTCCTCCCCGCTCGCCACCAGCTCCCGGATCTTCTCGAGCTGCGCCTTCGAGTTGATCGCGCCGACGTCCGTGTTCTTGTCGAGCGGGTCGCCGACTCGCAGCGTCGAGAGTCGGCGCTTCAGCTTCTCGAGGAGCGGCTCGTAGATCGACTCCTGCACGAGGAGCCTCGATCCGGCGCAGCAGACGTGGCCCTGGTTGAAATAGATGCCGTTGACGATGCCCTCGACCGCCTGGTCGAGGGCAGCGTCGTCGAACACGACGTTGGCCGCCTTCCCCCCGAGCTCGAGCGTCAGCTTCACGTTGCGGCCCGCGAGCTCGCGCATGATCAGCTTCCCGACCTCGGTCGAGCCCGTGAACGCGAGCTTGTCGATGCCGTCGTTACGGACGAGGTGCGCGCCGGTGGTCCCGTCGCCCGTAACGAGGTTGACGACGCCGGGCGGCAGTTCCGCCTGGCGGCAGATGTCGGCGAAGATCATCGCCGTCAGCGGGGTCGTCTCCGCGGGCTTGAGCACGACCGTGTTGCCACACGCGAGCGCCGGCGCGATCTTCCAGGAGAGCATGAGGAGCGGGAAGTTCCAAGGAATGATCTGCGCCGCGACGCCGAGCGGCCGGGGTGTCCGGTTCGGAAACGCGTACTCGAGCTTGTCCGCCCAGCCCGCGTAGTAGAAGAAGTGCGCGGCGGCCAGCGGGATGTCGACGTCCCGGGACTCACGGATCGGCTTGCCGCCGTCGAGCGACTCGGCCACGGCGAGCTCACGCGAGCGCTCCTGGATGAGGCGCGCAACCCGAAAGAGGTACTTCGCGCGCTCCGACGGGGCGAGCTCCGACCAGCCGTTCTCGAAGGCATTCCGCGCCGTGTCGACCGCGAGTGCGACGTCCTCCTCGCCCGCGAGCGCGACCTCGAAGAGCGGCTCCTCCGTCGCCGGGGAGATGGACGGGAACCACTCCTTCGTGCGCGGCTCGACCTCCTCGCCGCCGATGAAGAGGCCGTACTGCTCCCGGATCTGCACGATGTCGCGCGCCTCGGGCGCCGGGGCGTACTCCCACTCGAACGTCGCCGGAAGGTTCGAGACGCGCTTCTCGACCTGGGCCATCAGTCGATGGTGAAGTAGTCGCCGGACTGGTACCGCCCCGTCTTCTCCTTGCGCAGCTGCATGAGCACGTCGTTGAGGAGCGAAGAGGCGCCGAACCGGAAGAGGTCGGGCGTCATCCACTCGGCACCGAGCGTCTCGTACAGCGTGACGAGATACTGGATCGCCTGCTTCGAGGCACGGATCCCGCCCGCGGGCTTGATCCCGACGATGTGCCCGGTCTCCGCGTGGACGTCGCGAACGACCTCCATCATGCACAGCGTCACGGGCAGGGTCGCGGCGGGGCTGATCTTTCCCGTGGACGTCTTGATGAAGTCGGCGCCTGCCGCTATTGCGATCAGCGAGGCGCGCCTGACGTTGTCGTACGTCCCGAGCTCGCCCGTCTCGAGGATGACCTTGAGGTGCGCCTCGCCGCAGGCGTCCTTCACGCGGACGATCTCGTCGAACACCCTCGCGTACCGTCCCGAGAGGAACGCGCCCCGGTCGATGACCATGTCGACCTCGTCCGCGCCGAACTCGACGACCGCGCGCGTCTCCGCGACCTTGATGTCGATCGGCGACTGACCGGACGGGAACGCCGTCGCGACCGACGCCACCTTGACGCCGCTCCCGGCGAGCCGCTCCTTCGCGATGCCGACGAGGCTCGGATAGACGCAAACGGCCGCGACGGGCGGCACCGAGACGTCGACGGGGTCGGGCCGCATGGCCTTCGAGCAGATCGCGGCGACCTTGCCCGGCGTGTCCTGCCCCTCGAGCGTCGTCAGGTCCATCATCCGGATCGCGAGCTCGAGCGCCTGCACCTTCGACTCGCGCTTGATCGACCGTTTCGCGAGCGTCGCCGCGCGCTCCTCCAGCGCGACGGCGTCGACCGAGCCGACGCGGGGAAGGCGTGGGCCGGACGGCAGCTCGAAGCCGCCCACCAACACTGGTGCCTTGGCCATTGTTCCGAGTCTAGTGCTGCGGCGTCGCGCTCCGGAGCGCCCGGAACCTCGTCGTCGCGCGCATCTCGGCATACAACCTCGGCCCACGCCTCACGACGCCGTCGTCACCATCGACGACGTGACCACCCGAGCCCTCGCTGTCCGGCTGGAGGTGGCGCTGACGGTCTGCACGGCGAGCGCGGCGGCGAACGGCAGCCGGGTCGTGCGAGGGTGGCAGCCATCCAGGACGTGCGGTGCAAGTGGGCGTACGACTGGGAGGCGAGGTGCGAGCGGGCTACGGCGCGCGACTACCCGTCTGTGGCGACGAGGACAAGCTGTGGCGCGCCGCCTTGCAGTTCTCGACATCCGGGTCCCGCCCGGCTCTGCGGCTGACTCCGTCAGAGGCCGAGGCGCTCGAGCATCCGCGGGTCGCGGCGCCACTTCGGACGCACCTTGACCTGCAGCTCGAGGAACACCGGGTGGCCGAGCAGCGCCTCGACCTCCGGCCTGGCTCGAGTGCCGATCTCGCGCACCATCGCGCCCTTCTTGCCCACGAGAATTCCTTTCTGCGACTCGGTCTCGCAATACACGAGCGCGCGCAGGCGCTTCTCCTCGATCTCCTCGACCTCGACGCTGATCGCATGCGGAACCTCCTCGCGCGTGAGGTGGAGCGCCTTCTCGCGGATGACCTCGGCGATGCGCTCCTCGAGCGCGAGGTCGGTCGTCTGCTCGCTCGGGAAGTACGCCGGCCCCTCGGGCAGGAGGTACACGAGATCGCCACGGAGCTCGCCGACGCCCTCCTTCGTCTTCGCGCTGACCGGATGGAGCGCATGAAAGTCGCCGAGCGCCGCGGCAGCCTTCATCTGCGTCGCGATGTGCGCCGGCTTCAGCCGGTCGACCTTGTTCAGCGCGATGATCACGGGCTTCTCGAGGCCGAACACGCGCCGCGCGACGAAGCGGTCACCGGAGCCGATGTGGGCGCGAGCATCGACCACGAGGAGCACCGCGTCGACGTCCTCGAACGAGGAGTCGACGGTCCGCTGCATGCGCTCGGTCAGTGGGTCCATCGGGCGCTGGAAGCCCGGGAGGTCGACCAGCGCGAGCTGGTAGTCGGGGCCGTGCGCGACGCCGAACAGCCGCCGTCGGGTCGTGTTCGGGACCTTCGACGTGATGGCGATCTTCTCGCCGCAGAGCGCGTTGACAAGCGTGGACTTGCCGACGTTCGGTCGGCCGGCGACCGCGACGAAGCCGCTTTTCATCCGAGGTTCGAACTGTCGAACGACTCGGGGAGCAGCTCCTCCGTCGTCATTGCGACCACTCGGCCGCCGTTGCGGAAGACGACCCGCTCGACGCCCATCTCGTGCAGCCACTGCCGACACCCGCCGCACGGCGATGCCGTGATCGCCGCGACCACGAAGTCGCCAGGGCGGTAGCCCTCGGCGACGGCGCGCGCGAACGCCGTGCGCTCCGCGCACACGCCGAGCGGATACGCGGCGTTCTCGACGTTCACGCCCTCGATCACCCGTCCGTCGCGCGCCAGCACCGCGCAGCCGACGAGGAGCTTCGAATAGGGCGCATACGCCCGCGCGGCGACAGCGTCGGCCAGGGTGAGGAGCTCGTCGTCGGACGGCCGAGGCTCGCTCATCCGAAGACCTGGAAGAGGAGCAGTGTGACGAGCGCGCCGAGAAGCGCCCCCGAGGCGACCTCGGAGGCGGCGTGCACGCCGGATTCCACGCGAGTCTGCGCCACGAGCAAGGCCATGATGAAGGTCACGGACGAGATGAGGAAGCGCTGCGACGAGTCCTCGAGGATGAGCGTCACCGCCATCCAGCCGGCGAACGCGACCGCTGCGTGGCCCGAGGGCAGCCCGCCTCGAAGCGGCGTCCCGCGTCCGGTGTACGCCTTGACCGCGATCACGAGGATCACCGTCACCGCAAGCGCGACGAGCGTGAGCTCCGCGGGCGTGTCGGACAGCCGTGTCAAGAACCGCGAGCTCCGCGTCGCGACCTCGCCCGAGAACACCAAGTAGCCGACTGCGAGTGCGTTCAGAGCTGCCACGAGCACCGCCCCGGCCGCGATGTCCTTGGCGATCTTCGCCATCGGGTCGAACGACGTCGAGGAGACGTCGACGGCCGCCTCGACGGCAGTGTTCACGAGCTCCGCGACGAGCACGAACGTGATCGCGAGCAGGAGGACGGCCAGCTCGAGCTTCGTCGCGCCGAAGCCGATCGCCGCGACCAGCACCGCGATCGCGATCGCGAAGTGAATCCAGAGGTTGCGCTGCGTCCGGACGGCGTGAACGACGCCCTCGGCCGCGAAGTTGAAGCTCTGGAACAGCGACGGCGAGCGCTGGCGAGTCATTGGGCGGCGTGTACCCGCTCGCGCTCGGCCATCTCGTCGCCGTGGTCGTACCCCAGGAGGTGGAGGAGGCCGTGCACGAGCGGCTCGCGCCAGGTCTCCCCGACGACCTCGGGGCAGAGCACCACGTCGCCGAGCGCGCGAGGCTCGCCCGTCGGAAGCTCGTCGAGGCCGTCGAGCGGGAACGAGAGCACGTCGGTCACCTCGTCGAACCCGAGGTGATCGCGCTTCAGAGCGCGCATCTCGTCGCTCCCGACCCACGCGATGCCGAGCTCCCCGTCGGTCACGCCTTCGGCGGCGAGGACAAACGACGCGAGCTGCTCCGCCGCCCGCACGTCCACCGCCAATCCACTCCGATTGTCCGTCTCGACGCTGATCACCGGCGGCGCGCCGTGCCGGTCTCCTCGGCGTGGCGCTTGTACGCCTCGACGATCCGCTGCACGAGCTTGTGGCGCACGACGTCCTCGTTGCCGAACTCCACGAAGCCGATGCCGTCGATCCCCGCGAGGATCTCGCGCACCTGAATGAGACCCGACGCCTGCTCACGCGGCAGGTCGACCTGCGTCACGTCGCCGGTGACGACCATCTTCGAGCCGAACCCGAGTCGGGTGAGGAACATCTGCATCTGCTCCGGCGTCGTGTTCTGCGCCTCGTCGAGGACGACGAACGAGTCGTTGAGCGTCCGGCCGCGCATGAAGGCGAGCGGGGCGACCTCGATCGTGCCGCGCTCCATGTACCCCGCGAGCCGCTCGGCATCGAGCATGTCGTAGAGCGCGTCGTACAACGGGCGCAGATATGGATCGACCTTCGCGAGCATGTCGCCGGGCAGGAAGCCCAGCCGCTCGCCCGCCTCGACGGCGGGCCGCGTGAGGATCAGCCGGCCGACGGCACCTTCCGAGAGAGCGGAAACGGCGAGCGCCATCGCGAGGTACGTCTTCCCCGTTCCCGCCGGGCCGATCCCGAACGTCACGGTCGCACCGCGAATCGCGTCCACGTAGCGCTTCTGGTTCACGGTCTTCGGCGTGATGTTCTTTCCGCGGTGGCGCCAGACGACGTCGTCGAACACCTCGCGGACGTCCTCGGCCTGGTCGAGCGCAGCGAGAACCGTGCCCACCGTGTCCGGCCCGATCTGGTGGCCTCCCTCGACCAGCTCGACGAGCTCGTCGACCACGGCGCGCGCGGCGACCACGTGCTCGTCGTCGCCGCCGAGCGTCAGGCGGTTGCCGCGCAGCGCGATCGTGCACTGGAGCCTCTCGCGCAGCGCGTCGAGGACGCCGTCCTCCACGCCGGCGAGCTCGGCCGCGACCTCGTTCGAGATGTCCAGTACCTGCTGCATCCGACCCAGTGTAGGGCGGCGCTAGGCGAGCTTTTCCTTCACGAGCTGGGAGACCGTCGACCCGTCCGCGCGCCCCGAGACCTGGTGCATCACGCCCGCCATGACGCGCCCCATGTCGCGAATGCTGGTCGCCTCGACCTGGGAGATGACGTCGTCGATGATCTCTTCGATCTCCTCCTCCGACATCGGCTCGGGCATGAACTCCTCGAGGATCTCGAGCTCGTACTCCTCGTCGTCGGCCTGCTCCTCGCGGCCCGCGGTGCGGAACGCCTCGGCTGCCTCCGCTCGCCGCTTGCGCTCGCGTTGCAGGACTTGCAGCTCCTCGTCATCGGAGAGCTCGCGCTGGAGCTCTTTCTTCGCAGCCTGCAGAGCGTTCAGGACGAGAGAGAGCGCGTCGCGACGGTCCTCGTCGCGGGCGAGCCGGGCCGTCTTCAGCTCTTCCTCGATGCGCGCGATCAGGCTCATCTAGGCCGTCTCCAACTCGAGCGCCCGGGACAGCTTCCCCACGTCGAAACGACCGCCGAGGACGTGCCAGTGGAGGTGGAATACCGTCTGACCGGCGCCCTCACCCACGTTGACGAGCACCTTGTAGTCGTCGAGCCCTGCCGCCGACGCCGTGTCGGCGACGAAGCGGAGCATGCGGGCTGCCTCCTCGTCCGGGAAGGCGTCGATGTCGCGGAACGTATCGACGTGGCGCTGGGGCAGGACGAGCAGGTGCGTCTCGGCGATCGGGTTGATGTCGCGAATCGCGACGAAGCCGTCCGCGGCGCGCACGTGATCGCCCTCGGTGACGAGCCGGCAGAACAGGCACCTCTCAGGCGGCGACGGCAAGGATGCCCTCCTCGGACACTCCGACAGCCCGCGCGTGCAGGAGTTGGCCGACCTCGCCCGCGACGAGCCATGGCGTGTAGTCGTCTCCGTACCCCCGACCCGGCCGGTCGAGGAGCACGCGATCCGTCGAGCCGATCCGCGACGCCCAGCGCCGCGACGAGAGCTCGTCCGAGAGCGCGCGCAGGCGGGCGCTCCGCTCCTTCTTCTCCGCGGCGGGCACGGTGTCGACTGCAGCAGTCGCGGTTCCGGGGCGCGGCGAGTACGGAAACGCATGGACCCGGGTGAGCCCCGCGTCGCGAACGACGTCGAGCGTGCGGCCGAACGCGGCCTCGTCCTCTTCGGGAAAGCCCACGATGACGTCCGCGGTGAGGTTGAAGTCGTCGAGCGGCTCCAGCTTCCCACGGTACTGCGCCGCGGAGTAGCGCCTGCGCATCGCGCGCAGAACGCCGTCGTCGCCCGACTGGAGCGGCACGTGGAGGTGAAGCGAAGCCGTCGTGGTCTCGCGCAGCGCGGCGACGAGATCGTCCGTGAGATGGTTCACCTCGATGGACGAGAGTCGAAGGCGCTCGACGCCCGGCAGGGCACCCGCTTGGCGGACGAGCGTCGCCAGGGTGTAGCCCGCCTCGCGATCGCGGAAGCAGCCCAGGTTCACTCCCGTCAGCACGATCTCGCGATGGCCCTGGGCGACTCGGCGGGCTATCTCTCCGAGCACGGCCACCGCACGGCGGCTACGCGTGGCCCCGCGGACGAGCGGAATGACGCAGAACGCGCACGAGAACGAGCAGCCGTCCTGGATCTTCACGAACGCGCGCGTTCGCTCCAGGCGTGACTCGGCGCTGACACAGCCGATCGCGCCGACGTCCCCGGCCACGGCCGCGGGGACGTCCTCGCTCGGCGAGGCGAGCACGCGGACGTTCGGCGCAACTGTCTCGAAGGCGCCGGCGAGATTCGCGGCGCAGCCCGTCACGTACACGCGCCGGTGCGCACGCGCCGCGCGGGAGACGGCCTGCCGTGACTTCGAGACCGCTTCGTGCGTGACGCAGCACGTGTTCACGACAGCGACGTCGACGGCATCCGCAGCCTCGACGTGACCGTCGCGGAGCAGCCGCTCGCGCACGGCCTGCGCGTCCGCGTACGAGACCTTGCATCCGAGAAAGCGCACCGAAAACGACGCCATCGAGTCGCCTAGCTTAGTGCCCTGCGCCGCAAACCCTCGTGACACCGTGTCACTCGGCGCGCAGGACGTCCGCCGCCCAACCGTCGAGCACCATGCGGTCGATTCGAGCCCAGCCGCGTTTCCTGGGCGTCTCGGACTGCAGGTAGCCGGACGTCACGGCGATGCAAGACGCCACGCGCTGGAGCAACCGCTCGACGATCGCAAGCTCGATGTTCGCGACGAGCACGTCCGCGCGGGGCAGCTCATCGAGGAGAACGTCGGCGCGAAACGCGTTCACCTCGACGCCGTTCGCGTTTGCGGTCTCGCGAGCGATCTCGATCGCGACTTCGTCGACGTCCACCGCGACCACCGGAGCGAAGCCGAGCCGTGCCGCCGCAACGGACAGGACACCGGAGCCGCAGCCGGCATCGAGCAGGCTGCCGCGATCGACGCGGGCGAGTAGCTCCACGCACGCCCGGGTCGTCGGATGTGCACCGGTTCCGAATGCGCGACCCGGGTCGACGACGACCGCAGGCCGGCCGGGAGGAGGCTCCATCCACGGCGGGCCGATCCAGAGGCCGCCCGCCGACACGGGGCGATGGAATTCCTTCCAGCGATCCTCCCAGGCGGGCTCGACCCGTTCAGCCGACACGTCCGAGAATGCGCTGAAAACCTCGGCCTCGCCTTGCTCGTCCGTGAAGACAGTGAGCTCGGTGCAGTCGTCGGCGGCGCGCTCCTCGAGGCCGCCGGGAAAGCGTTCGAGCAGCCGCGCCGCCGCGATCTCCGCCTCCGCGGCGGGCACACGGACAGTGACGCGTCGGAGGTGGCTCAGCGCAGCGCGCTCTTGAGTCGGCCGAAGAAGCCTTCGTTCTCGTCGGGCTTCTGCACGTACGCCTCGGGGCCGAGCGTGCGGTCGACGTTCTCGAGCAGACGACGCTGCTCGTCGTCGAGCGCCGTCGGTACGGCCACGTCGAGACGGACATGGAGGGAGCCGCGGCGCGACCCTCGCAGCGCTGGCATGCCCTCGCCTGCGAGAACCAGCACGTCTCCGGGCTGCGTGCCTGGTGGCACGGCGAGCTCGAGCTCGCCGGCGAGCGACGAGACGGTCGCGGTCGTCCCGAGCGCAGCCTCGGTCATGGTCAGCCGCAGCGCGGTGTGCAGCTCTTCGCCGTCGCGGACGAACCGCTCGTCGGGCTTCACCCGCACGACGACGAACGCGTTGCCACGCTCCGTGCTACGAAAGCCGGCGTGTCCCTCCCCGCGGACGCGGATCTGCTGTCCGTCGTGAATGCCGGCGGGAATGTCGACATCGAGCTCCCGTCGAACGAGGCGGCGGCCGTCACCGGAGCAGTCGGGGCACGGCTGCTCGAGCACCTCGCCCGAGCCTCCGCAATCCGGGCATGTCCGCTGCTGGACGAACTGACCGAAGAGGTTCTGCGACACGGTCCGGACCGCTCCGGCGCCGCCACACGTCGAGCACGCCCGCGACGACGTGCCGGGATCGGCGCCGGACGCGTCGCATCGCTCGCACGGAACGGCGACCTCGACGGGCACGCGCGCGGCGATTCCCGTGAACGCCTCGTCGAGCTCGATCTCGGCCACGGCCTGGATGTCGCCGCCCCGTGCCGAGCGGGCGCGCTGCCCCGCAGTGCCTCCGAGGTCGTCGCCGAAGAAGGTGGCGATGATGTCTGCGATCGAGCCGAAGTCCGTGAACGCCGGCTCGAACCCGCGGCCACGGAGCCCAGCCCGGCCGTAGCGGTCGTACAGGGCGCGACGCTCGGGGTCGGAGAGCACCTCGTAGGCCTCGGCAATCTCGCGGAACCGGAGCTCTGCGTCCGGCGCACCCGACACGTCGGGGTGCAACTCGCGCGCGAGCGATCGGAACGACTGCTTGATCTCGGCGTCGCTGGCGCCGCGTGCGACGCCGAGCAGCTCGTAGTAGTCGGTCTGTGTCTGGGACATCAGACGTCTTCGTAGACATCCTCGACGAAGCGCGAGAGCTCGAACGCCGCGGCTCGGACCGTGCGAATCGCCTTCTCATAGTCCATGCGCAACGGGCCGACGAGACCGATCGCCCCGAGCGGCGTCGCGCGGATCCCGTACGTCGCCCCGACGAGCGAGACCGAGTGGAGCGGAGCGCCGGCGACGGCGGCCCCGACGTGAACGACCGGCCGCTGCGGCTCGAGCGCCTCGCTCACGAGCGCGAGCACGGCTGCGCGGCGCTCGAGCAGCTCGACGAGCCGCATCGTTGCCTCCACCTCCTCGGCCCGCGCGCCTTCGACGAGCCCCGCGGTGCCGCCCACGAAGACCTCGGGACCCGTCTCGGCGCCGACGTCGAGCAACGTCTGACCGATCAGCGCGAGAAACGCGCGCTCGCGCAGGCCGAGCTCCGGAGCTTCGAGCCTGCGACGAACGGTGCTCGAGCCGAGCCGCTGACCGACGAGCTGCTCCTCGAGGTACTCGCCCGCCCAGGCGACAAGCCCGGGGTCGACCGGCTCGGCAAGCCGGAAGACGCGCTTCGTCACGCCTCCCGTCGAGGTGATCACGACGACCATGACGCTCGACGGCTGGAGGGTGAGCACCTCGACGTGTCGGACCGATGCAGTCTCGAGCGACGGCGCCGAGACGAGTGCGAGCAGCCGCGTCGCGTCCGAGAGCATGTCCGTCGTCGCCCGCAGCGCCTGCTCGATCTCGTCGCGCATCGAGCGAAGGTCGACGCCGAGCTCGTCCGGGCGCCCTTCGAGCCCCGCGACCAGCTCCTCGGCATAGACGCGATACCCACCCTCGGTCGGTGTCCGGCCCGCCGATGTGTGCGGATGGGTCAGGAGGCCGAGCGCCTCGAGCTCCGCGAGCTCGCCGCGAACCGTCGACGGTGAAACGTTCAATCCGGAACGCTCGACGAGCGCGCGCGACCCCACCGGCTGGCCGGTTGCGACGTACTCCTCGATGACGCGTCGCAGGATCTCGCGCTTCCGTGCGGTGAGCTGCATCCTCGTCCGATGGTAACCGTGGCCTCCGCGGTCGCGACAGCGGGCGGCCGAGAGTCAGTCGGCGGCTTCGACGAGCAGCTCGGACGTGACGCCGCCGCCGAGGAAGCGGCCTCGGCGGGTGAGGCGTAGCTCGCCCCCCCGTCCGTTCCTCGCCAGCTCGACGAGGCCGAGCTCGACGAGGCGTCCGAGCGCGTCGTGGTCGAGCGCATCGGTTACGTCGCCGACCGCCATCGGCTCGTCGAGCCGGAGGCCGAGCATCAGCAGCTCGCGAGCATGGGTCGCCTCGTCGATCGGCTCGACCTCCCGCGAGGGCCGCTCGCCCGCGACGAGCGCGGCGACGTAGCGGGGGAGGCTTGGCAGATTCCTGCGCCGCTCGCGGAACACCGTCGACACGGCTCCGATCCCGAGGCCGAGGTAGTCGTGGCCGCGCCAGTAGCCGAGGTTGTGTCGCGCGCGGAGATCTCGCCCGCCCGCCCGCTCGCCGCCGAGACAGAAGTTCGCGGTCTCGTACCAGCGGTAGCCGGCCCCGTTCAGCGTGTCGACGACCCGCTCGAAGTAGCCCTCCATCGCGTCAGCCTGGCGCGCGAGCTCCTCGCCGTGCGCGACGGTGAAGCGCGTACCCGGCTTCGCCTCGAGCTCGTAGCAGGAGAGATGCTGAGGGTCGAGCGCGAGCGCCTCCGCGAGGTCGGCGTCGAGGTCGGAGGCCCTCTGGCCGGGAATGCCGTAGACGAGGTCGAGTGAGATGTTGTCGAATCCGGCATCACGGAGAGTGTGTACGGCGCGGCGGACGTCGTCGGGCGACGCCTGCCGCTCGAGTACCCCGAGCAGGCGGGGCTGGAAGGTTTGCGCGCCCAGCGAGACGCGGCTCACGCCCCTCGTGCGCAGAAGCTCGGCGAGCTCGGGCGTCACCGTCTCGGGATTCGCCTCGATCGTCACCTCTGCGGCAGCAGGGAGCGCGCCCAGGAGGCGCGCCAGCTCTCGCGCTTCGGTGAACGTCGGCGTACCACCACCGAGGAACACCGTCTCCACGTCGTCGGCCAGGACACCGCCCTCCAGCTCGAGCTCGGCCAGGAGCGCGTCGACGTACGCGCCGTGCTGTCCGCGCCGGCCGACGACCGTGACGAAGTCGCAGTACCCGCAGCGATGCGCACAGAACGGCAGGTGAACGTACAGATGCCGGACGTCGCCCACGCCTACCGCTTCCGCTCCGAGTCGAGGTTGAGCACGGCGAGGAACGCCTCCTGCGGTACCTCGATGCCGGCGACCTGCTTCATCCGCTTCTTGCCCTTCTTCTGCTTCTCGAGGAGCTTGCGCTTGCGGGTGATGTCACCGCCGTAGCACTTCGCGAGCACGTCCTTGCGCCGCGCTTTCACCGTCTCGCGCGCGATGACACGCGACCCGATCGCGGCCTGGATCGGCACGTCGATCATCTGCCGGGGAATCTCCTCGCGCAGCCGCTCGACGAGCTGGCGGCCGCGATCGTAGGCCGCGTCGCGGTGGATGATCAGCGAGAGGGCGTCGACCTGCTCGCCACCGACGAGGATGTCCACGCGGGAGAGGTCGCCCGGCCTGAACCCCGCGAGGTCGTAGTCGAAGCTCGCGTACCCGCGCGTACGCGACTTCAGCTGGTCGTAGAAGTCGAGGACGATCTCGCCGAGAGGGAGCTCGTACAGGAGGAGCACGCGGCCCTCGCTCAGGTACTCCATGTGGTCGAAGGTGCCGCGACGCTCGTTCGCGAGCTCCATGACGGCGCCGACGTAGTCCTTCGGGACGATCACCGAGGCCCTCACGTACGGCTCCTCCACCTGCTCGAGCTCGCGCGGCATCTCGGCCGGGTTGTGCACCTCGACCTCCTCGCCCGTGCGCGTCGTCGCCCGGTAGGCGACGTTCGGAGCGGTGATCAGCAGGTCGAGGTCGAACTCGCGCTCGAGGCGCTCGCGGACGATCTCCATGTGCAGGAGCCCGAGGAAGCCGCAACGAAAGCCGAAGCCGAGCGCCTGCGACGTCTCCGGCTCGTACGAGAGCGACCCGTCGTTGAGCTTGAGCCGCTCGAGCGCGTCGCGCAGCTCCGGGTAGTCGTCGGAGTCGGTCGGGAAGATGCCCGCGAAGACCATCGGCTTCACGTCCTGGTAGCCCGGCAGCGGCTCGGCTGCCGGCCGCCGGCGCGAGGTGAGCGTGTCGCCGACGCGAAGGCGCGAGACGTCCTTGAGACCGGTGATGACGTAACCCACCTCGCCCGCCGAGAGCGCGTCGACGGACATGCGGGCAGGCGACATCACGCCGAGCTCTTCCGCGTCGAACGCCGTTCCCTGCGCCATCGCGCGCAGCGGCTCGCGGGGCGAGAAGCTCCCGTCGACGACGCGGACGAACGCGACGACCCCTCGGTACTGGTCGTACGAGGAGTCGAAGACGAGCGCACGGGCAGGCGCGTCGCGATCGCCCGAGGGCGCCGGGATGCGCTCGACGATCGCGTCGAGCACCTCCGGTACGCCCGCCCCGGTCTTGGCGGACATCCGCACCACGCGGTCCGCGGGCTCCCCGAGCAGATCGCCGAGCTCGCCAGCGGCGCCGTCGGGATCCGCCTGCGGCAGGTCGATCTTGTTCACGGCCGGGACGATCTCGAGACCGCCGTCGATCGCGAGGTACGCGTTCGCGAGGGTCTGCGCCTCGGTCCCCTGTGCGGCGTCGACGACCAGGAGCGCTCCCTCACACGCCTGCAGCGAGCGCGACACCTCGTACGTGAAGTCCACATGCCCCGGCGTATCGATGAGGTTGAGCTGGTGGCCTCGCCAGCTCACGCGCACGGCCTGCGCCTTGATCGTTATGCCACGCTCGCGCTCGAGCTCCATCGTGTCGAGCAGCTGCTCACGCATCTCGCGCTGGGACACCGCGCCGGTCAGCTCGAGGATGCGATCGGCGAGCGTCGACTTGCCGTGGTCGATGTGCGCGATGATCGCGAAGTTGCGAATGCGGTCTTGCTCCATAGGTCTCTCAGCGCTGCTCGGAGGGATCGTCGCGCCGGGATCGCAACAGTAGCAACGCCTCGAGCTCGCGAAGGCCGAGCGCCCGGGCGAGGCCGAGGTAGACGAGGGCCCCGACCGCGAACGCCGCGCCGAGCGAGACGACCTGCCCTGCGAGACCGCGCCCGACCAACTCATCGAGGCCGAACCAGACGACGAAGGCCGCACCCGCCGCGACGCCGCCGGCCGCGGCGACGCGACCGACGACCGCGAGCGTCCGACCGACGTGCTCGAGCCCGATCCGTCGTCGCATCATCACGAGCAGGACGCCTGCGGCCACGACGTTCACGGTCGAGGTCGCCAGCGGGATCCCCCAGATCCCGAGCCGGTAGAAGACGGTGTCGAACGCGGCGTTGAGTGCGACGGCGCCGAGCGCGATCCCCGTCGGAACCCAGTTCGTCTGCACGGCGTAGAAGCTGCGGTTCAGGATCAGCATCCAGCCGTTGAAGACGAGGCCGATGGAGAACGCCTGCAGGCACTGCGCGACGATCACCGTGTCGTCCGAGGTGAATTCTCCGCGCTGGTAGACGAGCCGCACGATCGGCTCGGCCAGCACGATCGAGAGTAGTCCCGCCGGCACGAGCAGGAATGCGATCTGGCGCATGCCACCGTCGAGTGCGCGCCTGAGCCCGGCGGTGTCGCTGCGCGCCGCGAACCGCGCGAGCGTCGGGAAGAGAACCGTCGTCACCGCGACGGCGAAGATGCCCTGCGGGAGCATGTACAGCCGGAATGCCTTGTCGATCGCGGCAGGCGCGAGTTCCGGGTCGAGAAGCCTCGAGGCGAAGAGCGTGTCGACGAGGAAGTTCACGTTGACGAGGCCGATGGTCAGCGTCACCGGCAGCATCAGCACGAGCACGCGCTTCACCGCGGGATCGCGCCAGTCGATGACCATGGTCAGCCGCCCGTCCAGCCGTCTCAGCCATGGGATGGGCAAGAGCAACTGCACGAGCGTTCCCAGGACGACGACGCCGGCGTAGAGGTACAGCTCTGCGCTCTCGTCGTCGAGCTGCGGCACGCCCAACAAGAGGCCGAGGACTATCACCACGTTCCAGGCCACCGGGGCAAGGGCAGGCAGCGCGAAGTGGTGGTACGTGTTGAGGATGCCCACCACGATCCCGGACAACCCGAGCAGGACGACGATCGGGAACAGCACGCGGGAGAGGCCGACCGCGAGGTCGTAGTCGCCGCCCGGATCTCCGAACGGGCGCATGAGCAGCGGCGCGAGCAGGATGAAGAGGGCCGTCACGCCCCCCAGAACGACCAGCGTCAGCCAGAAGAGCGTCGAGGCGACGCGCCATGCTCGTTGTCTCTCGCCCTTCTCCAGCAGGTCGCTGAACACCGGCACGAACGCACCGGACAGCGCGGCGTCGGCGAGGAGTGCGCGGACGACGTTGGGGATGAGGATCGCGACCGTGAACGCGTTGATCAGGCCGGTGACGCCGAAGAAGTACGCGCTGACCATCTCGCGGACGAGACCGAGGACGCGCGAGACCGCGGTAGCGGCCGAGAACACGGCCGTGGACCGCGCGATGCGGCGGCTCTGGCCGGCGCCGGACATCGGTTCGAGAGGCGACTGTGGCTCCATGGCGCGCTGCGATTCTCCCAGTGGGGTCTGCTACCATCGCGCGGCCCGCAGCCGCGGGCGCTTCTTCGAATGGCGAACATCAAGCAACAGCGCAAGCGCGTCCGCATACAGGAGCGCCAGCGGGGCGAGAACCTCCGCTACCGGTCGACGATCAAGACGCTCACGAAGCGCCTCGAGACTGCCGTCTCCGACGGCGACGCCGAGCGCGTCGCGGCGGAGTACCGCGAGCTCGTGCGCACGATCGACCGCGCGGCGACGCGCGGGGCCCTGCACGGGAACACCGCCGCCCGCAAGAAGTCGCGCGCCGCGCGCCTCGCCTCCGGCGTCTCCTCCTAGGCGGCCGCGCCGGGCTTCCGGCTGAGCGCGACGAGCGTGCGCTGGACCTCGAGGTCCGGTGTGAGCTTGCTCTGGCCCTTGAGTGCTCCGTCGAGGGCGGCGATTCGCACGATTGCATCGTCGAGCTCTTCGTCGGAGAAGCCTTCCGCCTGCCGGTAGAGCTTGGCGGCGTAGTACGGGTTGAGCTTGAGGCGCGCGGCAGCCTCCTTCGAGCCGACACCGTCGGCGGCGAGCCTCTTGAGCGCGCGCAGACGCCCCAGATGACTCGCAAGCGACCCGGCGAGGCGAGGCGCGACGTCCCGGCGGGGCTTCGACTCGCGATCGAAGAGCACCTCGCACACTTCGAGCGCACGCGCGGAGTCCCGCGCCGCCCACGCCTCCGTCAGCTCCCAGATGGGAACGTCGGCGTTCGAGGGGACGAGCGCGATGACCTCGCGCTCGCCGACGGGCTCGCCGTTCGCCCAGGTGCCGATCTTGTCGACCTCCGTCTTGAGAGCGCGCAGGTCGTCGCCGACGAGCTGGATCAGCGCAGCGATCGCGTCGGGCTCGGCACGGACTCCGCGATCGTGGAACTGCTTGGCCACCCACTCCTGGACCTTCCCTTTCGCGACGTCCCAGGCGAGCACCTCGCCGGCCGTCGCGCACGCCTTCCAGAGGGCGGAGCTCGCCTTGAGGTCGTCCGCAACCAGCGCAAGCACGGTCGCCGGCGCCGGGCTGTCCAAGTAGGTCGCGACCGTCTCGACGTCCGCAGCCTTCCAGCCTCCCTTGCGCCGACCGTCGCCTTGCTTGGCCCCGTCGACGTCGGCGACCACGATGAGGCGCGCGTCCCCGAACAGGCTTCCCGCGTTGCACAGGCCGACCACCGCGTCTCCGGACGTGTCGAGCGCCGAGACGGCTTCGATCGCCTCCGGCTCGAAGTGTGCGCGCAGGCGCGCGATCGCGATCTCGACCTTCGGGCGGTCGCTCCCGGTGATGAGATACACGGGTTGTCCAGGAGCGTCGGCCATGCGCCGGACACTACCGCGCGGTCTCGACCGCCAGCTTCCACGCGCTGCCGGACTCGACCACCACCCGCCCGTCCTCGTCCGTCCGGTAGACGGCGAGGCCGGGCGAGCCCTCGAGCGCGGCGAGCGTCTCGGGCCGCGGGTGCCCGTACTCGTTGTCGCGACCGCAGGAGATGACTGCGATGCTCGGCCGCAGCTCGCGGAGTTCGGTCGCGAGACCTGGATCGTCGGAGCCGTGGTGCGCCACCTTGAGGACCTCGACCTCGGGCAACGAGAGGCGCGCGGTGACGTCGGACTCGGCGTCGGCGGGAAGGAAGACGTCGACCGCGCCGTAGGACGCAATGAGGACGACGGCGTTCAGGTTCGGATCCTCCGTCGGCGTGCCTGCGTCGTCGGGCGCAAGCGCGCGCAGGGTGAGGCCGCCTGCGCGGTAGGTCGAGCCGGAGCGGACGACGTCGACTCGGACGCCGCGCGAGCGCGCAGCGCGCAACGCCTCCTCGTACTCGGGGCCGGTCGCGGCGAGGCGGGGGTCCAGCACCCGGCCGACGCGGACGCGGCGAATCACGTCCGCCGCGCCTCCGACGTGATCACGCTGCGGATGTGTCAGGACGAGAGCCGTGAGCACGCTGATCCCCATGCTGCGCAGCTGCTGGGCCGCGTTTCCCTCAGGCGGACCTTGATCCACGAGCACCGACGCGCTCGGTGTCTCGAGGAGGATCGCGTCACCCTGGCCGACGTCGAGGAACGTGACGCGCAGTCCGGCCGGCGGCTCGCGGACGGGCTCGACGCGCGTTGCCCACGCGGCGCCAAGGACGAGCACCGAACCGCCGAGGCCGAACGAGACCGTGAGCACATGGCTCCGGGTGAACCGACCCCGGAACCGACGAAGCGCGAAGAACGCACCGGCGAGACAGGCGCAGGCGACGAGCACCGGCCCCGTCCCCACGGCCGCGCTCGGAAGGTGGGCGACGGTGCGTGCCACCAGTTCGAGCCAGGCCGCCGCCCAGCCGGCGAGCGATGCGAGGCCGGCGGCGGCCGCGGGCGACAGGGGATCCACGACAGCCGCGAGAAGGCCGAGCCCGAGGACCAACGGCGCGGCGGCGAATGCCACCACGTTCGCGAGCACGGTGTAGACAGGCGCCTCTCCGAAGTGGAAGAGGACGATTGGGGTCGTAGCCACGCTGCACGCGAGGCCGACCGCGAGCGCGTCTGCGGCCGCGGCGGGAACCGGATAGCCGGCGAGTCGACGACGTAGCCGTGGAACCGCGACGAAGATCGCCGCCACCGCGGCGAACGAGAGCTGGAAGCCGGGCTCGAGCGCCGACGTCGGCATCCAGGCCATGAGCACGAGCGCGCCGAGTGCGAGGAAGTACCAGCGATCGGTGGGCCGAGCGACAAGCCAGGCGAGCGACGCGAGCCCGCCCGCCACTCCCGCGCGGACGACGGACGGCTGCCAGCCGACGGCGAGGACGTACGCGGCGATCGCGGCGATGATCGAGAGCTCGCGCGCCACGCGCGACAACCGCAGCAACCAGCCGAGGGCATAGATCCCTCCCGCGAGGAACGCGACGTTCTGCCCCGAGACGGCCAGGAGGTGATAGAGGCCCGAGGCACGGAAGTCGTCCTGAACGTCCGGGGGCAAGCCTTCGTCCTCGCCGAGCACGACCCCGAGCACGATCCCACGGCGG
>JAJTCQ010000012.1 GCA_021323315.1 Gaiellaceae bacterium
GGTGAACTCGTCGACGATCTTGACCTCGCCCTCCTGCACGACGTAGTCGACGTCGCGCTTGTACAGCGACTGCGCCTTGAGCGCCTGCATGAGGTGGTTGACGAGGATGACGTTGCGGGGGTCGTACAGGTTGTCGATCCCGAGCGCACGCTCGACCTTCTCGATCGTGGCCTGTGCCGGCGAGACCGTCTTGAACTTCTCGTCGTAGAGGAAGTCGGCGCCCGAGAGCTCGGTCTCGTCGAGGCCCTTGGCGGTCTTGCGGGTCGCCGGCTGCCCCTCGAGGCCCTTGGCCACACGGGCGAACTGGTAGTAGGTCTCGGCCGCAGTCTCCGGCTCGCCCGAGATGATGAGCGGCGTTCGCGCCTCGTCGACCAGGATCGAGTCGACCTCGTCCACGATCGCGTACGAGTGGCTGCGCTGGACGACGTTGTCGAGCGAGACGGCCATGTTGTCGCGCAGGTAGTCGAAGCCGAACTCGGAGTTCGTCCCGTACGTCACGTCGCGCCCGTACGCCTCGCGCCGCTCCGTGAAGGGCATGAGATTCTGGATGAAGCCGACCGAGCTGCCGAGCAGCTCGTACACGGGCCTCGTCCACTCGGCGTCGCGCTTCGCGAGGTAGTCGTTCACGGTCACGAGGTGGACGCCGCCGCCGGTGAGGCCGTTCAAGTAGAGCGCCTGCACGGCGACGAAGGTCTTTCCCTCGCCCGTCTTCGCCTCTGCGATGTCCCCCTCGTGGAGGACGATCCCGGCCATGAGCTGGACGTCGAAGAGCCGCACGCCGATCGTGCGCCTGAACGCCTCGCGCACGGCGGCGTACGCTTCGAAGATCAGCTCCTCGAGCGTCTCGCCGTTCTCGAGGCGTTGCTTGAACTCGACCGTCTTCCCGCGGAGCTCGTCGTCCGTCAGCCGCTCGAAGTCGGGCTCGAGCGTTCCGATGTACGCCGCCTGCTCGGCGAGCCGCTTGAGACGGCGTCCTTCGCCGACGCGGAGGACGCGCTCGAACTTTCCGAAGGACGTCGTGGACACAGGCCTAGGGTACCGGCTCGCTTTGCGGATCGAGCCGTCGTGATCGGCCGCCAAACCGCCACACTTCGGTCATCGGACGGAGACCGGAGCACCGCTAGCGTCCCCTCTCGTGGACGCCGAGCGCCTTCAGAGCGACGGTCGCTAGACGCAAGCCGAGGCAAGCCTCGCCCTACAGCGCCAGAACGGAGACCTCCCAGAGGTCGCCGCGCAGCCGGTACGCGTGCGCGGCGTAGGCGCCTCGCACGCGAGCGGTCGCGATGCGCTCGAGCCCGACCGCCTGCGCCGGGTCGGCCGGCACGCCGTCCATCCGCAACGCGAGCTCCGATCGGTTCCACGTGAGCTGGAGATCGTCCCCTCGCGGATCGGGATCCAGACGCTGCACGTCGATGCGAACGGCGCCGATCGCCCACAGCTCCGGCCGTCGCACCGCCAGCGCCCGGTACGGAGGCGTGATGCTCTCGGACAGCGCCGCGGCGAACGGCGCCGCGTCCGGCTCGCCCGACGACTCGACGAAGAAGGCCCCGTCCCCCAGCGCGACGAACGCAATCTCGTCGCCGGTGACGCCGGCGGCGCGGAGCGTCGCAACGGCGTCCCACTCGCGTCCGCGCGCGAGGCCGGTGATGCCCGCGGCGAGCCACTCGCGCGCAGGGTCGAGGGGCACGCTAGCTCCTGCAAGACCGGCATCCGCTCGCGCGGATCCCGGTCGCGTCAAGACCCGCCTTGCGGCCGCGCCGGCTTCGCATCCCGGGCGCCGTCAGGCTACGCGGCTTCTTCTTCGCCCGAGTCGCCGTCGCGCTTGCGTTGCGCGGCCCGGCGCGGCTCGCGGACGCGCTTGTCGCGGTGGCGCTCGATCTGCCGCTCGAGCTTGTCCACGAGGCGGTCGACCGCGGCCTCGTAGGTGGTGGCCGCTTCGCGCGCGACCAGGTTCGAGCCCTTCATGAAGACGACGCCTTCGGCGACGTGGTCGTCGCGGATCGACGGATTGTGCTCGCGGGAGAAGGTCACTTCCACGACCGTACCCTCGTAGAGCCGCCGCGACAGCTTGGACAGGCGCTTCTCGGCATACGCCTGCGCCGCCTCCGGAACCGACTCGTGCTGGGCCTTGATCTGGAGCTGCATTGCAGGCGCTCCTTTCGCGACGACGACGCCCTGAATCTAACGAACGGCTCGCGTGAGGGTGACTACCCGAACGCGCCTCGCCCCGAAACGTCGGCACGCTGCGGCGCAGGCGTCCGCGGTCGCTCCAGACGTGTACACGTCGTCGACGACGCACACGTCGGGCGGCATCGCCTCGCGCGCCACGACGCTTCCACGGACATTGCGCCGCCGCTCGTGAAGCGAGAGGCCACGCTGTCGGGGAAGCGACTGCGTTCGCTCGAGCGCGTCGAGCATCGCGATGCCCCACATCGCGGCCAATTCGCGCGCGAGCGCACGCGCCGGGACGTCGCCGCGCTCCCGGGCGCGCTCGGGATCGCCCGGCACGGGAACGAGACAAGCGGCCTCCGGCTTCGGGATCGTCTTCACAACGAGCCGCGCCGCTTCACGTGCCAGCCCACGCCGTCCGCGCTCCTTCCAGCCCCGAACGAACGCTCTCGCCCCCGTGTCGTAGACGATCGCCGAGCGCGCCTCGACGAAGGCGAGCCTGCGGCCGGCGCACTCGGCGCACCGTCTGACGGGCCACGGCCCGGGAGAGCCGCACCGCTCGCAGAGTGGAGGAAGAAGCCACGTGAGCTCGCCCTGACATTCGCTGCAGAGCGCTCGGCCCGGACGCTCGCACACGACGCACCGCTCCGGCAGGAGGAGATCCAGAGCCCGCACGGGTCGACCGTACGGGCGAACACGTCACGCGTTCGTGTCAGATGGGTGCCGAGACGAGCTCCCGCAGGTCGTCCTCCGCCCGCTCGAGATCCGCAGGCGTCTTGATCGGCAGGAAGCGTCCTCGAGGCCCGCGTCGCGGCACCTCGAGGTACTGGGCCGGGACGAACGCCGAGACCTCGTGGTAGAGCCGCTCGAGCTGCACCGCGGAGCGGCGTTCCACGTCCTTCAGCACGTAGAGCCAGGACAGGTCGTAGTCCGCGTCGAGCGTGTCGATGTGGAAGAGCGCCGTATTGGTGTTGAACACCGGCACGAGCTCCTGGTCGAAGTCGGGGGGAAAACGCGGCCCTTCGACCAGCTGAAGTCGTCCGTCGACACGCACCGGCGCGCCGCCCATGTCGCCCTCCTTCCGCGCGACCTCGCAGGTCAGCGACCTCCCGGAGGCCAGGTGCGCGCCGATCACGACGGGATCGACACGCGCGCCGAGGTTGTCGACGTTCGACACCGTCACGTACCGCACGCCGCGATCGCGCAGCGCGTCGAGCGTCCCCGAGCGCCGAAGCGCCGGGAAGAGGTCGCCATGCCCGGGCGCGTACAGGGATGGAAGCCCGCCGGAGTCGCGGAACAGCTCGCCCGAGCGCTCCAGCCGGAGTGAGACGAACTGGCTGAAGACGAGCGGGTCGCCGAGCTCGCGCTCGACGACGTGCGCGCGGATGGCCGCGTCGGTGGCGAAGCTCGTCATGAGCGCGATCGGAACGGTGATGCCGATCTCGTGCTCGAGCGCGGCGGTCTGGACGAGCTTCGCCTCGAGGAAGCTCAGGCCGTCGACCGCTGCGAGGATCGCCTTGACGACGCCGCCGAACCGCGTCGCCATCCCGCCGGCAAGCACGACCTGCGCGACCGCCCCGCGACGCAGGGCGTCGAGACCGGCTTCCCGGATGGCCTCGTAGTCGGTGTCACCCGGAGCTGGGAGCCGCGCGATCTCTTCCGGGGAGGGCGGCTCGATCGACCCGCGGATCAGGTTCGTCTCCAACGCGAGCCCGCCACTCGCGACCCGTGCACGGAGCACCTCGAACTGCCGCTCGTCGAACCCGAATCGCTCCAGGATCACGGCCGTCTCGCGGTCGACGTCGTTCATCGCACCGGCAAGGCGAGCGGCAAGGACGACTCGTACGGCGCGCGGTGGACGCCTGCCTCGGTCACGATCGCCGAGACGAACCGAGCCGGCGTGACGTCGAACGCCGGGTTCCGGGCCGGATACCGCGCCGAGACCTCGGTCGCGTCGCGCTCCTCGATCGGAATGTCGGCGCCGGTCGCAGCGTCGGCGTCCAGCGTCGACGTCGGCGCGACCACCACGAACGGGACGTCGTGGTGGCCCGCGGCGAGGGCGAGCGCGTAGGTCCCGATCTTGTTCGCGACGTCGCCGTTGGCCGCGATCCGGTCGGCGCCCGTGAAGACGACGTCGACCTCGCCGGCTGCCACGAGCGACGCGGCTGCACCATCCACGATCACGGCAAACGGGATACCCAGCGCGTCGAGCTCCCACGCCGTCAGGCGCGATCCCTGGAGGAGCGGCCGCGTCTCGTCGACCCACACGTGCTCGACGTGCCCAGCCTCCCAGGCGGCGCGCACGGCACCGAGCGCCGAGCCGTAGCCGCCGGTCGCGAGGCCGCCCGTGTTGCAGTGCGTGAGCAGCCGCGCGCCTGCAGGGACGAGCTCGAGCGCGTGCTGCCCCATCCGCCGGCAGCGCGCGACCTCGTCGTCGTGCAGCGCCCGCGCACGGTCGGGCGACGGGTCAGCCCGCATCTGGTCGAGCGCCCAGCGGAGATTGGCGGCGGTCGGCCGAGACGTCGCGAGCACTTCGTACGCGGCGTCGAGATCCTCACCGCGCATCGCGGCGAGCGCGAGCCCGTACGCAGCGGCGACTCCGATCGCAGGCGCGCCGCGAATCGCGAGCGTGCGGATCGCGTCGGCGACCGCGGCCGCAGACGCGCAGCGCATCTCGACCTCCTCCTCGGGCAGACGGCGCTGGTCGAGCAGGACGACGGCGTCCGGCTCGAGGCGAAGGATCCGGTCGGGCGTCAGGTCGCGCACGATCCGCGGTCGTCGTACACGCGGATAATCCCCGTGCAGCAGGCCACCCGGACCCTGGCGCGCCTCGATCTCCCTGTGGGGTTGTCTGACATCTGGGACGGGAAGCGTAGGGCTTCGGCCGCCCTATTCGACGACGTGGAGGATCTGCCTTGCGACGCTCGACCAGCTCCAGCGCTCGACCGCGGCCTTGCGTGCTGCAGCGCGCAGTGCGTCGCGGTCGGCGCCGCCCAATGCGAGCACGGCAGCGAGCCGCTCCCGAAGCGCCGTCGAGTCCCCGTTCGGGAAGCTTGCAAGGCCGCCGCGCCCCGGCGGATAGGCCTCCTCGAGCCCGCGCGCGACCTCGGCGAGCCCGGAGTGGTACGCCACGATCGGGGGACAGCCGGCCGCCGCGGCTTCGGCGGCGACCATGCCGAACGCCTCGGGGAAGGTCGACGGAACGACGGCGACGTCCGCGTGCGCGAGCAGATGGATGAGGTGACGGTGCTCGAGGGGGCCGGTGAAGAGAACGTCGAGCCCGGCGCCCCGCTCCTCCAGCTCGGTGCGGTAGTCGCCGAAGCCGACGATCACCGCGCGGGCGTCCATGCCCCGGAGTGCGTCGAACAGGACCTGCACGCCCTTGTTCTCGATCAGCTTCCCGAAGTAGACGACCGTCGGCCGCTCGCCGGCGAGGAACGACGCCAGGCGCTCGGCGTTCCTATCGTCCGGGAGGCGCTCGTTCGCGTTGCCGGGGTTCGGGGGGTCGCGCCGCGCCTCCGCGACCAGCTCCGCGAGCGCATCGGTCCGCCGCGCCGGACGCCAGAGCTCGACGTCGACGCCCGGCGGGATCTCGTGCACGCGCTCGACCGTGCCGCAGACCTCGCGCACGACGTTGCGGATGTGCTCGGAGCCGACGACGACGGCGTGCGCCCCGGCGAGCACCTCGCCGCCCCAGGCGGACAGCTCCGCGTTCCCGCGCATCGAGTACTCGAGCTCGGAGCCGTGTGCCTTCACGACGTAGGGACTGGCGCTGGCGGCGCCTACGGCCCCGCCGAGGAGGACGTGGTTGACGTAGGTCAGATCGGCTGAGCCCTGGTCACGCAGCGACCGCGCGTTCGCGTCGACCCACGCGTCGAGCTCAGCCCGCGTGCACTCCTGGAGCCGCTTGACCTCGTAGCCCTCGTAGCGATCGAGGACGAACACCGGCAGCAGGCCGCCCGCGTCAGGTCTGACGGCCGTCGCGTCACCGATGTCGAACCGTTCCGGCTCGCGCTCCTGGGAGAAGACGGTGACGTCATGCCCGCCACGGCTCCACTCGCGCGCGAGCTGCCGGGCGTAGATGTTCGACCCCGTGCCACCCAGGAGGTAGCCGTGCCAGACGAAGATTCGCAGCTAGCGCTCCTAGGTCCCCTCGTCCCAGCTCGCGAGGTAGTGGGCCTGCTCCTCCGTGAGCGTGTCGATGTCGATGCCCATCGTCGCCAGCTTGAGCCGGGCGATCTCGTCGTCGATCTCGCGCGGGACGTCGTAGACCTTCCGCTCGAGCGTGGCGGCGTTCTGGATGACCCACTCGGCAGAGAGCGCCTGGTTCGCGAAGGACATGTCCATGACGAGCGCCGGATGGCCCTCGGCAGCCGCGAGGTTCACGAGGCGTCCTTCGCCGATCAGGTAGAGCCGCCTGCCGTCGGCCATCGTGAACTCGTCCACCATGGCCCGCGCCTCGCGCGTCTCGACCGCGAGGTCGCGGAGCGCGCCGATCTCGATCTCGACGTTGAAGTGACCCGTGTTCGAGAGGATCGCGCCGTCCTTCATCCGCTCCATGTGCGCGCGGGTGACGACGTTCTTGTCGCCGGTCGCCGTGCAGAACAGGTCGCCGATCGCAGCCGCGGCCTCCATCGGCAGCACCTCGTAGCCGTCCATGGCGGCCTCGAGCGCCCGCAGCGGGTCGACCTCGGTCACGATCACGTGTGCGCCCATGCCCCGCGCCCGCATCGCAACGCCGCGACCCGTCCAGCCGTAGCCGGCCACGACGAAGCGCTTGCCGGCGAGGAGGACGTTGGTCGCGCGGATGATCCCGTCGATCGTCGACTGCCCCGTGCCGTAGCGGTTGTCGAAGAGGTGCTTCGTGCGCGCCTCGTTCACCGCGATGACCGGGAAGCCGAGCTTCCCGTCGCGCTCGAGTGCCTTCAGGCGAATGACGCCCGTCGTCGTCTCCTCCGTCCCCGCGATCACGTCGCCCAGCTGCTCGCGGCGCGCCGAATGCAGGACGCCGATGACGTCTGCGCCGTCGTCCATCGTCAGGTGCGGGCGATGGTCGACGGCGGCCTCGATGTGGCGGTAGTACGTGTCGTTGTCCTCGCCCTTGATGGCGAAGACCGCGACGCCGTACTCCTCCACGAGTGCCGCCGCGACGTCGTCCTGGGTGGAGAGCGGGTTGGAGGCGCACAGGACGACATCGGCGCCGCCCGCGCTGAGGGTGCGGGCGAGGTTCGCCGTCTCGGTCGTCACGTGGAGGCACGCGGAGATGCGATGCCCTGCGAGCGGCTGCTCGCGCTCGAACCGCTCGCGGATCGCCGCGAGCACCGGCATCTGCCGATCGGCCCACGCGATCCGGCGCACGCCCTCGGGGGCGAGCGCGAGATCCTTCACGTCGTGTCGCAGTGTCTGAGCCATGAGTCCTCTCTCGTTTGTCGGTCAGGCGGCGTCGGTCGCGAGCAGCCGTTCGTGCTTGCGCTGCTCCCACTCGACCCACGCAGGTGAGGTCTGATCTGCTGCCGGGACGGTCGTCCCGGCGAGCCAGGTCTCGACCGCGCCGCGGAGCGCAGGCTCGCGGCGAAGTCGAAGGGCGAACTCGAGCTCGGCGAGCTCGACGTCGAAGCGCGCGCGAAGATCGGCGAGCGCGTTCAGCTGGTTGAGCTCGCGGATGCCGTACCGGCGATAGCCCGCCTCGCTGCGGGCCGGGACGACGAGCCCTTCCTGCTCCAGGTACCGGAGCATGCGCGGCGACCAGCCGGTGCGACGGCTGGTCTCGCCGATGGGCATGCGTGGTTCCACGAACTAACCTTATCAGAGTTGTGTCAAGGTTCAAGCGGGGGACTTCGACGCGGAACCGGTGTGGAGTGGACGATCGACGTCGTCGTCTGGCCGTGCGGCGTGAATCGGTCGAGGATTTCCTCGAGATCGTCGATCGAGCGCAGATGCAGACGGATGAGGTAGCAGTCGTCGCCCGTGATCCGGTAGCACTCCGCCACCTCCGGGGAGTCTGCAGCGACCTCGCGTACCCGTTGGAGCTGGCCCGGCGACGGCCGGATTCGGACGATCGCCGACACGGGGAAGCCGAGCAGGACCGGATCGAGCTCGGCGCGATAGCCCGTGATCACGCCCGCCCGCTCGAGCCGGCTCACGCGCTCGGCGACGGCGGGGGCCGACATCCCGACGCGACGACCGAGCTCGGCGAAACCGATGCGGCCGTCCCTCTGGAGCTCTGCAAGCAGACGAAGGTTGATGGGGTCGAGGAGATTCGCTTCGTAGGTGCTCGCCATTCCCAGCCTTGCTCTACTAGTCACTCTCGCCTCCAACTCCGTCGATCGTCCATTCCATGATGCCACGCGCGCGGCGAAAATGGCCGTGTGCACCGCAAGCACCTCACGACGCGCACTCCGCCCGAGGCGTACTTCGTCGGCAGCGCCGTCTTCCACTACCTGGGACCCGCGTTCGCGGTTCTTCTCTTCGCACGAGTCGAGCCGCTCGGCGTCGCCTGGCTTCGCATCGTTGGCGCCGCGGCGGTATTCGCGTTGTGGCGGCAGCCGTGGCGCGCGCTTGCGCGGATGGACAGACGAGCGAAGCGACTCCTCGTCGCACTCGGGGCCGTCTTCGCGGTGATGAACGCGTGCTTCTACGTCGCCATCGACGCGCTGCCGTTGGGGACGGTCGCGGCCATCGAGTTCCTCCCCGTCATCGCCCTCGCCGCGGTCGGGGCCAGGACAGCGCGAAACGGGATGGCACTCGGCCTGGCCGTCGTCGGGGTGTACCTCTTGACCGACGTCGAGCTGGACGCCGAGCCCGTCGGCATCGCGTTCGCGTTCGCGAACGCCGTACTCTTCGCCGCGTACATCGTCCTCGCCCATCGTCTCTCGCGTGTCGCAGCGTTCGCCCGACTGGATGGACTCGCCGCCGCGATACTCGTCGCCGCCGTGGTCGTCACACCGCTCGGAGGGTGGAGTGCACTGCCGGCACTTCTCGACCCCGCGCTGCTGTTGGCGGGCCTCGGAGTCGGAGTCACCTCCTCAGTGGTGCCCTACGTCTTCGATCAGCTCGCGATGGCGCGCCTTCCGCGAGCGACCTATGCGCTCATGGTCTCGATCCTCCCAGCGACGGCGACGATCATCGGGATCCTCGTGCTCCGTCAGGTGCCGTCGCCGCCGGAGCTCGCCGGAGTGGCACTCGTCGTCGCGGGAGTGGCACTTCAGCGCGAACGCGCGGAGCGCGCGCACGCGCCCGGTTGGCGCGAGGCTCAGGGCGCGGAGGTACCTTCGCGCCCGTAGCGGTCCTCGAGCCGGACGACGTCGGTCAAGTGGTTCGTCGACACCTCGAGCACGAGCGTGTCCTCCAGTGCGGTGACGCGGTGCACGGTACGGGGGCGGAAGCGAAAGGCGTCACCCTTCGCGATCTCGACGTTCTCGAGCTCGCCTCCGACCTCGCCGAGCTCGAGGGTCGCGCGGCCCTCCTGCACCAGCCAGGACTCGTCCTTCACCTCGTGGTACTGGAGGCTGAGCGACTCCCCGGCGCGAACGAAGAGGAGCTTGCCGACATAGTCCTCGGCCTCGGCCCACACGAGCTCCCAGCCCCAGGGCTTGTCGAGCTTGCGCGGGTTCGTGCGGGAGGCGCTCACGTGAAGTGCAGCGCGTCGTCGGGGATCGTCTGGCCGGCTCCGACGCGGAGCCCGTGGTCGAGCACGTTGCCCTCCCCCACCTTCGCTCCCGGCCCGACGACGGCGAGGTTGTGGAGCTGACAGCCCGCACCGAGCTCAGCTCCGTCACCGACCACTGAGCCGACGACGCTCGCCCCCTCGCCGATGCTCGTCCGTGCGCCGACGACGGCGTTCTCGACCACTCCGCCACGCGCCAGTCGCGCCCCGGCACCGAGGACTGCAAGGCTGCCCAGTCGTGCGCCTTCCTCGACGACGGCGCCGGGTCCGACGTAGACGGGAGGCACCAGCTTGGCTCGCGGATGCACCTCGGCCGTGTCGTCGACCAGCGTGAAGTCGGCGCCGAGCGCGTCGCCCACCTGCGTCGAGAAGATCCGCTCGAGCACGTCGCGATGCGCCTGCAGGTACGACTCGGGAGTACCGACGTCGAGCCAGTAGCCCGGGAGGGCTATGCCGTAGACGGAGCCCTCGGCGGCGAGCGTCGGGAAGACCTCGCGTTCGATGGACACCGCTCGTCCCTCGGGGACGAGGTCCAGCACCTCGGGCTCGAGGACGTAGAGGCCGGCGTTGATGAGATCGGTGTCGATCTCCTCCGGCCGGGGCTTCTCGAGGAACGTCTCGACCCGGCCGTCGGCTGCCGTGCGGACGAGCCCGTACCGGCTCGGATCGGCGACGGGCGTCAGCAGGATCGTCGCCTTCGCGCCCGTCGACCGGTGGAAGGCGATCATCTCCCCGAGGTCGGCCTCGCGCAGCGAGTCTCCGTTGAGCGCGAAGAAGCTGCCCTCGAGCGCGCGGCCGGCGAAGCCGATCGCGCCGCCCGTGCCGAGCGGCTCGTCCTCGATCGCGTACTCGAGCGCCATGCCGTCGTGCTCGTGGCCGAACGCGGCCTGGATCTGATCCGGGAGATAGCCGCACGAGACGATGGAGCGGGCCACGCCATGCCCAGCGAGGTGCTCGAACGTGTACGCAAGGAGCGGCCGGTCGACCAGCGCGAGCATGTCCTTCCGCGTCCGGTCGGTGAGCGGGCGGAGCCTCGTGCCCTGTCCGCCCACGAGGATGACCGCCGGAAGCGTCATACGACCGGGCGGCCCATGCCTTCGTAGACGAAGCCGAGCGCGCGCAGAGCCTCGGGATCGAGGTGGTTGCGCCCGTCGACGATCACATTGCCGCGCATCCGCTCTCGCGCGGCGGCCCAGTCGAGCTCGCGAAGCTCGGGCCATTCCGTGACGACCACAGCGCCGTCGGCGCCGTCGAGCGCCGCGAGCGCCGTCTCGGCGATCTCGACGCCGTGGAGGTGGGCGGCGCCGTTCGCAACGGGATCCCACGCTCTCACGTCGGCACCCTCGGAGAGGAGCCGGCCCGCGAGGACGAGGCTCGGAGCCTCGCGCATGTCATCCGTCCCCGGCTTGAACGCGAGCCCGAGGAGCGCGATACGCTTGCCGCGGAGGGGGCCGAGCCTCCGCTCGAGCTTCCCGATGACGCGCCGCTTCTGCAGCTCGTTCACCTCGATCACGGCATTGAGGAGCTGGAAGTTGTAGCCCGAGTTCGCCGCGAGCTGCTTGAGCGCAAGCGAATCCTTCGGGAAACACGAACCGCCGAAGCCGATGCCTGCGCGGAGGAAGGACGGACCGATACGGCGGTCGAGCCCTATTCCCTCGGCGACAGTGGTGACATCCGCGCCCGTGGCCTCGCAGACGTTCGCGATCTCGTTGATGAAGGAGATCCGCGTGACGAGGGCGGCATTGGCGGCGAGCTTCACCATCTCGGCCGACGGCACGTCACAGCGGACGATCGGCGCGTCGATTCCGTCGTGGAGGCGTTCGACCACGTCGCCGTCGGCGCCGTCGAAGGCGCCGACGACGATCCGATCGGGATGCATGAAGTCCTGGACCGCAGTCCCCTCCGCCGTGAACTCGGGGTTGGAGACGTAGCCGACGTTCGCGAGGCCGCGATCGTCGAGCCGATGCCGGACCGCGCTGCCCGTGCCGACGGGCACGGTGCTCTTCATCGCGACCACGATGCGCTGGTCAACCGCAGGCAGTTCGTCGACGACCGTCCATACGGCCGAGAGGTCGGCGTCCCCCGAGTACGTCGGCGGCGTGCCGACCGCGATGTAGACGACGTCCGCACCTTCGACCGCCTCGGCCACGTCCGTGGTGAAGGTCAGCCGCTCCGCGTTCCGGGCGAGAATCTCGTCGAGCCCCGGCTCGTGGATCGGGACGACGCCGGCGCGCAACGCGTCGACCTTCGCCTCGACCACGTCGCGCACGACGACGTCGTGACCAAGCTCCGCGAAGCAGGCGCCGGTGACGAGGCCGACGTACCCCGCGCCGAAGACCGCGACCTTCATGTCGCTACTTCCTCTTCACGGAGCCGAGCGGCCTCAGGCCCTTGGCGATCGCGAGCATGGTCTCGTTCGAGATCCGGTCGAGCACGGTATTGACGACCCAGTAGTCGGCCTTCGGCGTGTTGAGCACGACCATGTGGAGCTTTGGTCCGTTGTAGTAGAGGTCGTACACGCGGCCGCCGATCCTGCGCGTGTGGCTCTTGTCCGCGAGCACGGGCGCGTCGTCCCAGTCGGTCATCTGCACGCCCCAGTATTCGTTCGAGCCCATGCGGTACACGAGGCGCACGGCCTTGTGCTTCTCACCCTCGTCGACCCAGTACAGCCGCGCGGGCATCGTCGAGTCCGTCCACGAACTCCGCTCGATCACGGTCGGGACCATGAGCGGGAACGGGACGCGGTTGCGGCGCTCACGGAGCTCGTCCATCGCGGCGTTCGGCCCGTAGACGACATTCGGCCGCGCCCGCTTCGGTGTCTGGTCGATCGGCGCCGGGGCGAGGCTCCCGTGGAACGTCTGGCCCACGACGACCGTCAGCATCGCGCCGTTCGCGAGCTGGGAGATCTCCCGCGGGAGCGGCTTCAGCTCGGCCGACGCAAAGAGATTCGCGACCTTCTGTCCGGCCTCTCGTGCGCCACGCCGCGCGCGGTCGAAATAGATCTGCGTCCGGAAGTAGTCGAAGCTCGGAGCATTGGCCGGGAGCCCGTTCGGCGGCGTCACGACGTCGTACGAGCGGCGGCCGAGGAGATAGCCGGCGGTCGACGCCGAGCCGGTGACACCGTTGCCGTTCAGGACGGTGATCGTCGTCGCGCCCGGAGCAGGTGCCCGCGTCTTCCGCTTCTCGCCGAGCGCCACGGCCGTCGCCTTCTGGGACGACTCCACGTCCGGATGCGTGAACGTGTCGATCGCCCTCGTGACGTTCTCGGAGTCGGTCGTGAGGTCGAAGACGCCCTCGAGCCCCTCGATCCGCGTCTGGAACACGCGGCCACGCGGCAATCCGTATGCGAAGAGCGTGTACGAAAGGACCGTGCGCCCGTCGACGTCGACGCCGCCGCCCTGCGCGACCTCGACATTGTTGGTGATCGCGTCGACGACCTTCGGCAGCGCAACCGGCGCGAAGCTCTCCTGGATCTGACCCTTGAACGCCTTCACGAACTGCTGCTGGCGGGCGACCCGGTACAGGTCCGAGTCCGAGTGCCGGTAGCGCACGTAGTCGAGTGCCTGCCGACCGCTGAGCTGCTGGTACCCGGGAAACAGATTGATCGTCGCGTACCCGAACGGGCCGCCGCGATCGTTGAAGTACCGCCGGTCGACGTCGATCCACGCGCCGTCGAGCCGGTCGACGATCTGGCGGAAGCCGCGGAAGTTGACCGTGATGAGGTAGTTGATCTGCTGACCGGTGAGCAGCCGGACGGTCTGCAGCGAGCCCTGCGGCCCGCACGTCGCGTAGGCGGCGTTGATCTTGTCGAAGAACGGCGTTCGCCCGGGGCAGCGGATCTCGACGCGCATGTCGCGGGGGAAGGAGAGGAGCGAGATCGAGTCGGTGGACGGGTCCGCGCGGACGAGCATGAGCGTGTCCGACCGGCCGGCCGTCCCTTCGCCCTTGCGGGCGTCGTACCCGATGACGAGCGCGACGGCCGGCTGTCCGGGCAGCGCGACGTCGAGCTGCCGTGCGGCCTTGCGCACCTCGGGCGTCCGCGCGGCGACCGCGGCGACGGACTCGTGGAAGTAGAGGTAGGCGCCACCCGCGGTGCCGGTCGCAACGACGAGGCACGCGATCCCGAGCCACATCGCGATCTTCCCGACGAGGCCGAGCCGGGACCGAGACGACCCCTCCGGCTGCCGGTAGAAGCTCACGGGCGAGGAGACACCGGGCGGCAGAACCGCCTTCCCGTTTCCGTTCGGCGCGGCTCCGCGTCCCAAGCCTCGTTTCAGAGTGGTTCGCATGAAGGAGTCCGGTCAGTACTGGCTGCTTTGAGTCTCAAAGCAGCCATGAGCGCCTGCCAGGCGCTCGACGGCGGAGGATAGCTCAGCGACAGGCCATGATTCCGGCCTGCGGCCCCCAATTCCTACGAGCCGCCGCGAACTCTTAACGGGCCGAGACGGCAGCGAGGTCGGCGAGCGCAGCGCCGAGCACCTGAATCTCGTCGGCCGTTCCGGCGGTGATCCGCAGAGCCTCCGGAGCGCCGAACGACGCGAGAGGGCGAACGATGACCCCGCGTCGAAGCAGCGCGTCGTTCATGGCCAGCGCGTCGTCGACGCGGACGAAGACGAAGTTCGCCACGGCGGGACCCGCGTGCTCGAGCCGCTGCTCGTAGAGCACCGCCTCGAGCAGGGTCATCGCCTGCCGGTTGGAGGCGCGCCGCCGTTCGATCTCGGTCGCGCCGTCGAGGCTCGCCAGCGCCGCCTCCTGCCCCGCCGTGGTGACGTCGAACGCGCGGCGCACCTTTCCGATCGCAGTGACGACGTCCTCCGGGCCGATCCCGTAGCCGACGCGAAGCCCCGCGAGACCGTAGATCTTGGAGAAGGTCCGGAGGACGAGGACCCGATGTCCGGCCCCGAGGTAGTCCGCGACTCCGTCCGGATACTCGGCGTCGTCGATGTACTCGAAGTAGGCCTGGTCGAGGACGGTGAGCACGTGAGGCGGAACGCGCGCGAAGTACGCGTCGAGCTCGGCCCGGCCGTTCGTGGTGCCGGTGGGATTGTTCGGCGCCGCCACGAAAACGAGCTTCGTCCTCGGCGTGATCGCGGCGAGGAGCGCGTCGAGGTCGATCCGGTCGGCGCGCAGCGGAACCCGTACCGGGATCGCGCCCAGCTTGAGCGGGTCGAGGACGTAGCTCGGAAACGACGGCCACCCCGTCACCACTTCGTCCCCGGGATCCAGAAGCGCCTGGCAGACGTAGCCGACGACCGCATCCGCGCCCGCGCAGACGGTGACCTGCTCGAAGCGGACGCCGCGACGCTCCGCGAGGGCGTTTCGCAGCCGCCACGCACCACCGTCGGGATAGCGATTCAGCTCGAGGGCGGCGCGGGCGATCGCGTCCTGCGCCTCGGGGAACGGCCCGTACGGACCCTCGTTCGAGGCGAGCTTGACGACGCGCTCCAGGCCGAGCTCGCGCTGGACCTCCTCGACCGGCTTCCCCGGCTCGTACGGAACGAGCCCCGCGAGCGCGGGACGGATCAGCGACGCGTGGTCGCCGCCCTGCTCCTCGCTCACGTGGCCGGGACTGGCTCCGGTGCGGTGACGTACTCGCCGACGATCTCGGAGTCGCTCTCGAAGCTGGTGGCGCCCTCCGGGTCCCCCTGCCGTCGCTTGAGGACGATGGCGAGGGCGGCGGCGAGCACGCCCGCCGAGACGAGCCCGAGCCCGACGTACGCGGCGACCTTCATCCCACTCCGGCGCTTGCGGCGCTTGTCGATCGAGCGCTGCAGCGCCTTCAGCGTGAGGTAGCCGACGGCCGCGTTTCTCCTGTTGTAGAAGCTCATGTGCTCAGACTAACGCAAGACCGGAATCTGCTCGCGCAGATTTCGGTCGCGAGAATCCCTGAAGGCGTCCGCTTCGCGGCCCCGTGTCGGCGACCCGACTCCTGGCTACTTCCGTCTTGGCGGGAGGTGGATCGCGCGGTCGAGCGCCACGAGCCCGGCCTCCTTGATCGCTTCGGAGAGCGTCGGGTGCGGCGCCATCCCGTCGGCCACCGTCTCGATCGTCGCCTCCGCATCGAGCGCGACCACGGCGGCCTCGATCAGGTCGGTGGCATGCTGTCCGACGATCACGACGCCGACGAGCTCGCCGTAGGTCTTCTCGTGGATCGACTTCACCCAGCCGGCGGTCTCGCCGGTCATCACCGCGCGCGCGTTCGCCATCCACGGGAACCGGCCGACCGCGATGTTCTCGGCGCCGTACGTCTCGACCGCCTGCGCCTCGGTCAGCCCGACGCCGGCGATCTCGGGATCCGTGTAGATCGGCCGCGGCACGGCGGCGGCCTCCGGCATGGCCGCCTCGTGGCCCGTCGCGTTCTCGGCGGCGATCTCGCCCTCGCGGAACGCGGTGTGGGCGAGCTGCCAGTAGCCGGCGACGTCGCCCGCCGCGTAGATGTGTGGAACCGACGTGCGGCGGTGCGCGTCGGTCCCGATGCCAGCTCGCTGGTCGAACGTGACGCCGACCGCGTCGAGCCCGAGACCCTCGACGACGGGCGTGCGGCCGACGGACACGAGCATGAGGTCGCACTCGACGGTCTCTGCCTCGCCGAAGTGAACGGTCAGCGCCGACCCCGTGTCCTCGACCTTCGTGCACTGCTTCCCGAGGTGCACCACGATCCCGCGCCGCGCGAACGACTTGCGCAGCTCGCTCGTCGCGTCGGAGTCCTCCTGCGGGATCAGCGTGTCGAGCATCTCGATCATCGTCACCTCGGTGCCGAAGCGCTCGAAGATCGACGCGAACTCGCACCCGATGATCCCGCCGCCGAGGACGACGAGCCGTTTCGGGACCTCGGTCTGCGCGAGCAGGCCGGTCGAGTCGACGCAGCGCGGCGAGTCCAGCCCTGGGATCGGGGGCATGATCGGCTGCGAGCCGCTCGCGATGATCGCGTTCGAGAAGCTCAGCCCGAGGTCGCCCTTGTCGAACGTCAGCGAGCGCGCGTCCTCGAAGCGGGCGTTGCCCTGGAACCACGTGACGTTGTTCGCCTTGAAGAGCGACGCGACGCCCCCGGTCATCTGCTTGACGACGGCCGCCTTCCACTCGTTCGCGGTTGCGAAGTCGAGCTGCGGCTCGGCCGTGAGGACGCCGAGCTTGGGGTTGATCTCACGCGCGGCGTGGAGCGCGTGCGCGGTCGAGACCCAGGCCTTCGTCGGGATGCAGCCGACACGAAGGCACGTTCCGCCGAGCTCCGCCTCGCGCTCGACGCAGGCGACGCGGGCGCCCAGCTGTGCCGCCCGGATCGCCGCCGTGTAGCCCGCAGGGCCGCCGCCGAGGACGGCAACGTCGAATTCCATGACGGCGATCCTACCGAGGCAGGGTCAGAGCGCCCTGTGCATGGTCAGGCTGTGCTCGTCGCCGTTCTCGAGGACGGAGAAGCCGTGCTGCTCGTAGAAGGAGACGAGCGCCGGGTTCTCGCGCTCGACGCTCAGACTCAACGCCGCGTAGCCGTCGCTACGGGCTCGTTCGACGAGCGCCTCGAGGAGTGCCTCCCCGATCCCGCGCCCTCGCCGGTTGGGCACGACCGCGATCGCGAGCTCCGGTGTCTCCTCGTCGACGAACCCGTACCCCGGACTGTCGCGACGGAAGAGGCGATACCATGCCGCCCCCACCGGGAAGGCGTCGTCGATCGCGATGAGCACCGTATCCCCCGGCCGGCCCCAGCCCTTCACGTACCGCGCCGCCGGGCCGGGCCCGTCACCGGGGTTCCGTTCACGCCAGTAGTAGGCGTGGTGGAGCATGTCGCGGAGGAACCTGACGTCCTGCCGACCGCCCCGCCGGATGACCATGCCAGGAGGCTACAAGGCGAGGGCGGGGCTCTCGACGTAGGCCTTCACGCCGCGGAGGAACTCGGCGCCCTCCGAGCCGTCGATCGCCCGGTGGTCGCAGGTGAGCGTCATGGCCATCGTCGGCACGATCGCGAACTCGCCGTCGATCGCCGTCGGACGATCCTCGATCGAGCCGACCGCGAGGATCGCCACCTGCGGCGGGTTGAGGACGGCGATGAACTGCTCGATGCCGTACATCCCGAGGTTCGAGATCGTGAACGTGCCGCCCTCCAGGTCCACGAGCGCGAGTTTTCCGTCGCGCGCCCTGGAGACGATGTCCGCTCGATCCGCAGCGATCTGCTGCACCGACTTCCGATCGGCGTCGCGGATTACCGGCACCACGAGCCCCGCGGGCGCGGCGACGGCGAGGCCCACGTTGGCCGCAGAGAAGCGGTGGAGCTTCCCGTCCACGAAATTCGCGTTCACAGGCGGGTGACGCACGAGCGCGGAGGCGACGAGGCGAGTGAGAACGTCGGAGACCGTGGGCTTGGTATCGCTCTCGCGCATCAGCTCGACCATCCGCTCGCGCGTCGCGACGAGCTCGGTCGCGTCCGCAGTGACCGTGAGCTGGAAGACCGGCGCCTGCCACGCCTCGGTGAGCCGGCGAGCGATCGTCTTGCGCGTCGAGGTGAGCTCCACGACCTCGAACTCGGGTGCCGCGGCGGGCGCGCTCGGTGCCGCCGGCTGGACTGCAGCCTTCTCGACGTCCTCGGCGATCACGCGCCCCTCCGGCCCGGTGCCCGAGATGAGCGAGAGATCGACACCGCGCTCGCGGGCGATCCGCCGCGCCAGGGGGCTTGCCTTCACGCGCTCACCTTCGGCTCTCGCAGGCGGCGCTTCGGTTGCCTCGCTCGGAGCGCTCGGTTCAGCCTGTGACTCGGTATCACTCGGTTCAGCCTGTGACTCGGTATCACTCGGCGGCGGCGCGGGCTGCTGCTCAGCTTGCGGGGGCGTCGCGTCCTCGGCCGTCGGCGCCTCGGAAGCGGCGGCCGCCGGTGCGTCGCCGTTCCCACCCTGTGCGTCGGCGAGAAGCGCAGAGACGTCCTCGTCCTGGGCGCCGATGATGCCGACCGTCGTTCCGACGTCGACCTCGCCGTCCGAGATCACGATCTTCAGCAGGACGCCGTCCGAATCGGCCTCGACCTCCTGCGTCACCTTGTCCGTGTCGAGCTCGTAGAGCGGCTCGCCCTTGGAGACGGCATCGCCCTCAGTCTTGAGCCAGCGCACGATCGTTCCCGACTCCATGCCCTGGCCGAGACGCGGAAGCTTGACCTCGGTCGCCATGGCTACCCCCGCGCGACCGTCCGGCGGATCGCCTCCAGCACGTCGTCGGCGTGCGGGACGGCCCACTGCTCCATGCCCGGCGCGAATGCGAGCGGTGCGAACGCCGCACCGACGCGCTCGATGGGCGCGTCGAGCCAGTCGAACGCGGCATGCTGGATCACGGCCGCGAGCTCGGCGCCGAATCCGCCGCGCGTGACCGCCTCGTGTGCCGTCACGCACCGCGCGGTCTTCTTGACCGACTCGACGATCGTCTGCTCGTCCAGCGGGAGAAGCGTCCGCGGATCGACGACCTCGACCGAGATACCGTCCTTCTCGGCCTCCTCGGCTGCCTGCAGCGACTCGTGGACGAGACGACCGGTGGCGACGACCGTGACATCCGAGCCCTCGCGGTGGATGCGCGCCTTCCCGAGCGGGATCGGCTGGAGCTCGTCGGACACCTCGCCCTTGATCGAATAGAGAGTCCGGTGCTCGAAGAAGACGGTGGGGTTGTCGTCGTAGATCGCCGACCAGAGCAGGCCGCGCGCGTCCTCGGGCGTAGAGGCGAAGACCACCTTGAGCCCCGGAACGTGCACGAACCAGGCCTCGAGCTGCTGGGCATGCTGCGCGCCCGGGGACCAGCCGGCGCCGCCCTGCGTGCGGATCGTGAGCGGCACCGAGATCTGGCCGCCGGACATCGTCCGGTGCTTGGCAGCCTGGTTCACGAGCTGCTCCATCGAGATCGTGAGGAAGTCCTCGTACATGATCTCGACGATCGGGCGCATGCCCTGGATCGCAGCGCCGATGCCACTGCCGACGATCGCCATCTCCGAGATCGGCGTGTTGCGCACCCGGGTCGGCCCGAACTCGTCGAGGAGGCCCTGGGTGACCGCCATCGAGCCGCCCATCTCGGCGATGTCCTCGCCCATGATGAAGACGCTGTCGTCCTCGCGAAGCGCCTTGCCGAGCGCGTCCCGGACCGCTTCGCGGTAGGTCAGCTCAGGCATAGACGTACTTGAGCGCGTCCTCGGGCTTCGGGTCGGTCCCGGCCTTCGCGAACTCGACGGCGGCCTCGACCTCCGCCGTCAACTCCCCGTCGATCGTGGAGAACTCGTCCTCTCCGATCTCGAGCCGGGCGCCGAGGAGGCGGATCGGGTCCTTCGTCTCCCGCTCCTCCTTCAGCTCGTCCTTGTCGCGGTAGACCTGGGGATCGCCGACAAAGTGGCCCGTGAGCCGGTGCGTGCGCAGGTGTAGGAGAACGGGGCCCTTGCCAGCGAGCGCATGCTCGCGCGCCGCGAGGGTCGCGAGGTACACGGCCTCGACATCTTGACCGTCGGCCTCGATGAGCTTCATGCCGTAGGCGGCTGCCCGCTTGCCCAACTCCTCGACGGGGAGCGGCAGCTGCTGACTCGCCGGCGTCGACTCTGCCCAACCGTTGTTCTCCAGGACGAAGATGGCGGGCACGGTCCAGAGCTGTGCGAGGTTCATGGACTCGTGGAACGTGCCGGTGTTCGTCGCGCCGTCGCCGAAGAACGCGACCGCCACGCGCTTCTCACCACGCATCTTGAATGCGAGCGCTGCTCCCACGATGCCGGGAAGACCGCCTCCGACGACCGCGTTCGCACCGAGGTTCCCGACTTCGACGTCGTAGAGGTGCATCGAGCCGCCGTATCCCTTGCTGCAGCCCTCGACCTTGCCGTAGAGCTCGGCCATGATGCGCTCGACCGGCGTGCCCTTGGCGATCGCATGGCCGTGCGCGCGGTGCGTCGACGCGATGACGTCCTCGCGCGCGAGTGCCGCGCAGACGCCGGTCGCCGTGGCTTCCTGCCCGATCGCGACATGCAGGAACCCCGGCAGCTCGCCGGCGCGGAAGCGGTCCTCGACCTTCTCCTCGAACCGGCGGATGAGGAGCATCTCGCGGAAGAAGCCGCGCAGCATCGCCTCGGAGACTCCCCGGCCTCCCGACTCGGCTCGCTCTTCGACGGTCGCCATCGAGCGGCCATTATGCTGATCCGCCGATGCGAGCCGCCGAGCAGTGGACGCAGATCGAGCAGGAGCTCGACCCGGAGTGGGCGGAGGTGCGGCTCGCATTCTCGCCCGAAAGCTCGTCCGCGGAGGCGGCGGCGCTCCTCGCACCGCTGCAGCCCGTGCGCGTGGGCGACGAGCTCCGGTTCCACGTCACGCGTGCGGACACCGGAGGCGAGCGCGTGCTGAACGTCCTCCGACGGCTCGACGGCAAGCGCGTCTGGGGCACGCTCGTGCTGATCGACGCGACGTCACGCGGAGAACCCGGGCCTTCGCCGCCGAGTATGCCGCCTTCAGGACCGCTTGCAGCCCAATGGGACTACCTGGTCGCCACGCTCCCGCCGGACTGGAGCGACGTGCTGGCCGAGCTCGAGCTCGACTCCAGCGACAACATGCCGCGCGCAGCACTCCTCGGCGCTCCGATGAACCCGACCCGGGTGCCGGACGAGCTCGCTCTCCGCTTTCGCGTGTGCGGCAAGCAGGGCTATGGCGTCGCGCCCCAGATGGCGCGCCGCTGCTGCGAGCGCCTGGACGCGGAGAGCATCACCGGTCGGATCGTGGTCGTCCACGATCTCTCCGACACCGCGAACGACGACACGCAAGGTCCCGTCTGGCGCGTCGCGGGTCGTTCGGTCTAGCGGCGGACGATCTTCGCGGAGCCCTTCATCTGCGACGCATGCGGATCGCAGAGGAAACGCAGAGTCCCGACGCGCGCGAGCCTCACCTTCCACGTCTGGCTGCCGACGAACGGCACGGTCGTTCTGCGGTTGTAACCGGGGCCGGCGAGGTGCGCGTTGTGGAAGGTCGAGCGGTCGCGGACGGCGACCGTGTACGTGCCGGTGGTGAGGGTCTTGACCGCCTTGCCGGCTGCGGTCTTCAGCGAGATGGTGAAGCCCGGGCCCGAGGTCAGTCGGAGCTTCGACTTCGGCGTCACCGCGTTCGACGGGAGCTTCGGCGTCGGAGGTGGCAGCGCAACGTTCCCCACCGTGAACGACCCCCTCATCGTTCCCTGATGCGGGTCACAGACGTACCTGTACGTCCCGTCCCGGAGTGTCACCGTCCACGTCTGTGTGCCGAGGTCGCCGATCTCGGTCGCGCGGTCGACGCCCGGCCCGCTCAGATGGAAGTTGTGCTCCTCGGACATGTCGTCGACCGTGATCTCGTACGTCGCGGGGTCGAGATTCGTTACCCGTGCACCCGCCTCGGTCGAGAGCGAGATCGTGAAGCCGGGCCCGACCCGGCCGGTGAGCTTCGTGGCCTGGGCCGGGGTCGCCTCGCCACCCGCGGCGCCGAGCGACGCGAGCAAGAAGAGCCAGACGGCGAGGATCGCGAGTCGTCTCATTGCGGGTATCTACGCCCCGTCGACGGGCATCGGATTGCTCAGGCGCGCAACTCGGCCGAGAAACGCTCGGCGAGCGCGGCCACGATTCGCTCGCGCGCCGTCGTTGCCTCTTCCTCCGTGAGTGTCCGCTCGGGGGATTGGAACGCGAGGTGGATCGCGACGGACTTGCGCCCGGCGCCGACCTGGCCACCACGGTAGACGTCGAAGACGCGGGCCTCGCGAAGGAGCGTGCCCGCCGCCTCCTGGGCCGCGTCGACGAGCGCGCCGACCTCGACGTCCTCGTCGACCGCGACCGCGATGTCCTGCAGCACCGCCGGATACGTGATGACGTCCTCGTACACGATCCGCTCCGGAACCCCCGCGAACAGCGTCTCGAGGTCGAGCTCGAAGACGCCCCAGACTCCCTCGAGAAGAGAGGGATAGAGCTCACCGAGGCAGCCGGCTTCCGCCGTCGCGGCCTTGCCCGGGTGGAGGACGCGATGCGAGCCTCGCTCGACTCGGAGTTCGAGACCAAGCGCCGAGTAGAGCGTCTCGGCCACGCCCTTGATCTCGCCGTATCCTCCCATCACGATCGCGGCGACCCGCCAGTGCTCGTCGGGCAGCCGATCCCCCGAGGGCAGGTAGACGCGGGCGATCTCGAAGAGCGCGACCTGCTCCGCTCCCGCGTCGACACCGATGCGCGCTGCCTCGATCAGGCCCGGCAGGATCGTCGTCCGCAGGATCGCCTGCTCCGAGCTCATGGGATTCCGAAGGCGAATCGCCCTGGGATCGGGGTCGTCCGCCACGAGGCTCCACGTGTACGCCTCGGACAGACCGGCGCCGACGAGCGTGTCCTCCACGACGCGCCGGAGCCGCTGCTCCTTGTCGAGCCGACCCTGCACGTGCCGGCGCAGCGGCATCGTGTAGGGGAGCCGGTCGAGCACCGGCCGCGCGACCTCCTCGATGAGGTCGACCTCGCGGGTAACGTCGCGCGCGCGCCATGTCGGCACGGTCACGTGCCAGTCGTCGGACACGTCGAACCCGAAGCCGCTCAACGTCGTCCGCTGCTCGTCCGGGGAAATGTCGACGCCGATGACCTTCGCTGCGCGCTCCGGGCGAAAGGGGACGACCGGCCGCTCCGGCAGCCCGTCGTTGACGTCGACGTGGCCGGTCATCCGCGCGCCGGCGAGATCGACGAGCACGCGACTCGCGAGCACCGCCGCGTTCTCGGCGACGCAGGGGTCGACGCCCTTCTCCCAGCGGTTCGACCCCGCCGTCCGGAGCGCGAGCCTCTCCGACGTCCGGAGGATCCCGAGCGGCTCGAAGTTCGCCGCCTCGAGGAGCACGTCCGTCGTCTCCTCGGTCACCTCGCTGTCCTCGCCCCCCATGATCGCGGCGAGGGCCACGGCCTTCTCGCCGTCGGTGATGAGCAGGTCGTCCGGGTCGAGCCGGCGGAGCGTCCCGTCGAGCGTGCGCAGCTCCTCGCCGGACCGTGCGCGCCGGACGACGATGCGCCCGCCCGCGAGCTTCGCGCGGTCGAAAGCGTGCAGCGGGCTGCCCCAGACGTGCATCGCATAGTTCGTGACGTCGACCACGTTCGAGATCGCGCGCATCTCCGCGAGGAAGAGGCGCGAGCGCAGCCACTGCGGGGACGGGCCGATCGAGACGTCGCGGAAGACGCGGCCGATGTAGCGAGGGCATCCTTCGAAGTTCTCGACGGTGATGTCGACCGCCTCGCCGTCGACGACCTCGGGGTCGGCCGGGTCGGGGGGATGGAAGTCGCCGCCGAGCAGCGCGGCCACGTCCCGTGCGAGACCGACCATGGAGAGCAGGTCGACCCGGTTCACCGTCGGCGTCACGTCGAGCACCTGGTCGCGGATCGGGAGCAGGTCCACGAGCGGCGTTCCGGGCTCCGGACCCTCGGGAAGCACCATGATCCCAGCGTGATCCTCGCCGAGGCCGACCTCGTCCTCGGCGAGGATCATCCCGCGCGACGCCTGGCCGCGGAGCTCGCGCTCGTCGAGCGGCTGGTCGAAGATCGGCAGGAACGCGCCCGGCAGCGCGACCGCAACGGTCGCACCCTCCTCGAAGTTCCAGGCGCCGCAGACGATCTGGCGTGCGTGGCCCTCCCCCACGTCGACTTGGCAGACGCGCAGCCGGTCGGCGTTCGGGTGAGCCTCGATCTCGAGCACCCGGCCGACGAGGAAGCGGCCGACGTTGCCGTCGACGTCCGGCACGCCGACATCGATCACCGCGTCCACCTGAACGGACGAGGTGAAGAGCCTGTCCGCGATCTCCGCAACCGTCGCGTCGACGGTGACGTACTCGCGCAACCAGGAGAGCGGAGCGCGCATCAGAACTGGCCCAGCAGCCGGGGGTCGTTGCGCCAGAGCTCGCGCAGATCGGGGATCCCGTGCCGGAGCACGGCGATCCGCTCGAGGCCCCAGCCGAAGGCGAACCCCGTGTACCGCTCGGGGTCGTAGCCGACGAACTCGAAGAGGTTCGGGTCGACCATCCCGGATCCGCCGACCTCGATCCAGCCCGAGTGGCGGCAGACGGGGCAGCCCGGGCCGTCGCAGATGTGGCACGAGACGAGCGCCTCGACCGACGGCTCCGTGAACGGGAAGTGGTGCGTGACGAACTTGCTCCGGCGCTCCTCGCCGAACAGAGCCTTCAGCAGGTAGTCGAGCGTGCCTTCCAGATCGCCGAGCGTGATCCCCTCGTCGACCGCGAGACACTCGACCTGGTGGAAGGTCGGAGTGTGCGTCGCATCAGGCGTGTCGCGCCGGTAGACGCGACCGAGGGTGACGATGTACACGGGCGGCTCCTGCGACTCCATCGTCCTGATCTGCGAGGGCGAAGTCTCCGTGCGTAGCACGGTCTCGTCGTCGAGGAAGAGGGTCTGCAGAGGCGAACGCGTCGGGTGCCCGGGCGGGAAGTTGAGCGCGTCGAAGTTGTACCGCGTCGTCTCGACCTCGCGACCGTCGATAACCGTGTATCCCAGCCCCAGGAAGATGTCCTCGACCTCGCGTCGGATCTGGGTGATGAGGTGCAGGTGCCCGCGCCGGATCGGGGTGCCGGGCATGGTTACGTCCACGCGCTCGTCGGTCAGACGCCGGTCGAGCTCGGCCCGCTCGAGCTCCGCCTCCCGCGCGTCGATCGCGTCCTCGAGTCGCTCCCTGAGAGCATTCAGCGCCATGCCGGTCTCGCGGTCGCGAACCTCGCGGAGCGCGAGCTTCAACTCGCTCTTACGGCCGAGGAACTCGACGCGGACGTTCTCGATCTCCTCGACCGACGTCGCCGCCCCTGCAGCTGCGAGCGCGGCGTTCTCGAGTGCCTGGGGCTCCACGGGAGCGCCGAGGTTACCAACGTGCCTCGCGCGCTCCCGTCACTGCGCTGACGCGCTCTCCGTCGAGCTTCGAAGCGCTCCGACGTAGACGCCGGCGAGGACGAGCGCGCCGCCCAGCAGGAGACCGACGCCCAGGGGCTCGTCGTCGAGCCACGCGGAGAGGACGACCGTGACGATCGGGATGAGAACGAACGAGTACGCCGCCCGCGACGCGACCCAGCGCCCAAGCACGAAGAGGTAGAGCAGGAAGACCCCGACGGAGCCGAACGTCGCGATGTACAGCACCGCGCTCCAGGTCGCCGAGCGGTTCGGCAGCTCGAGTGTCTCGCCGGCCACGAGCGCTGCGAGAACGAGGGCCACTCCTCCAGTGGTCATGCCCACGGCGCTCATCGCGACCGGATGTACGGGCGGCAACCGCCGCACGAGCACCGCGGCCTCCGCAAAGCAGAGCGCACTCGCGATCGCGGCGAGCACGGAGAGAAGTGGGAGCGAGCCTTCGAACGCCGCGCTCGACATCACGACGATGCCTGCGAGCGCGAGCAGCGCCCCGCCGAGCGCAGCGACGTGGAAGCGCTCCTGGCGTTGCCCGACAGCGAGGAACAGCGTCATGAGCGGCACGAGGGCGAGCAGGATCTGGCCGAAGCCGGCATGGAGCTCGACGAGGGCGTAGTACGCCAGCGCGTACGCGGCGGCGAACTGGAGCAGGCCGAAGACCACCGCGCCGGCGAGGGCGCGCCCGCGTGGCAACGTCATCCTCAGCAGTGCGACGAGACCGAACATGAGGAGGGCGGAAAGCACGAACCGCAGCCCCGCGCCCCAGAACGGATCGAGCTCGCGGTTCGAGAAGCGGATTGCGACGCCGTTGCCGCCGGCGAGCACCGAGCCGGTGACGAACGCGGCGAGCGTCGCTCGATCGACGTCCGTCTCCACCCGCAAACCCTACGACGGCGGCCTGCTGCTTGAATCGCCGTGATGAGCGGCTACGAGGGATTCGCGCCCGTCTACGACGAATGGGCGTCGGACATGACGGACGACGTCGAGTTCTACGTCGGTCTCGCAGCCGAGGCGGACGGCCCCGTGGTCGAGCTGGCGGTCGGGACGGGTCGCATCTCGATCCCCATCGCGCTCCGTACCGGGAGACAGGTCATCGGGATCGACTCCTCGCCGGCGATGCTCGCGCTCGCACGCGAGAACGCCGCGGGAGCAAACGTCGAGGTGGACCTTCGCGAGGGCGACATGCGCGATCTCGACCTCGTCGAGGCGAGCGACCTCGTCATCTGCCCGTACCGCGCGCTGCTGCACCTTCCGACGTGGTTGGACCGGCGGCGCGTGTTCGAGCGGGCCACCCGCGCCCTTCGCCCGGGCGGCCGCTTCGTCTGGAACGCCTTCGTGTTCGACCATCACTACGCGGCGCGCTACGACGGCAAGTGGCAGGACGAGCCGAAGCGCCACTTCACGCAGTACGCGTCGGGAGACAACCGCGTCGACATCACCCTGGAAGGTGGCCCGACGCTCTCGCTCTGGTGGGTTACGCATTCGGAGTGGAACGGGCTCATGGACGTCGCCGGCCTCGAGGCATCGGCCCTGTACGGCTGGTTCGACCGACGCCCGTTCGACGACGCCAGCCGCGAGTTCGTCTGGGTGGCGAGGAAGCCGGCGTGATGGGGCTCTACGACGAGATCGCAGCCTTCTACGACCCGTGGAGCCGCTCGGTCACGGAGGACGTCGGCTTCTACGTCGACGAGGCGCTCGGTTCGGGCGGCCCCGTGGTCGAGCTCGGAGTTGGGACCGGCCGCATCGCGGTCCCAATCGCCCGCGCGGGGATCGACGTGATCGGCGTCGACTCGTCCCCCGGCATGCTCGCCGTCGCGCGCGCGGCGGCGGAGGAAGCCGGAGTCGCCGACCGCATCGACCTGCGGCTCGGAGACCTGCGCGAGCCTCCGATCAGCGATCGCGTCCCCCTCGTGATCTGCCCGTTCCGGTCGCTCCTGCACATGGAGACCGAGGCCGAGAAGCTCCGTGCGCTCCGCGCGGCCCGCGCTCTGCTGGACGAAGGAGGTCGCTTCGTCTTCGACGTCTTCTCGCCGAGCCGGGAGGACATCGAGGAGACGGACGGCCGCTGGCTCGAGCGAGAACCGGGAATCTTCGAGCGTGCGGACTGGAACGAGGGCTCACGGACGCTCACGCTCTCGGTGCGAGCTGACGGATCCCTGACTTCCTTCGGCCTCCACTGGCTGTCCGTCCCGGAGTGGCTTCGCCTGCTCGACCGGGCGAACCTGGCTGCGGACGTCGTCTACGGCTGGTTCGACCGCACCGCGCATGACGGAGACGAGGACATGATCTTCGTCACGCGAGCGCGGTAGAGTCCGGGGCCGTGATCTGGCTCATCGTGCTCGTCGCGATCGTGGTCGTCGTCGCGCTGCTGCTCGTCGCGCTGTACAACCGGCTCGTCCAGCATCGAAACCGCGTCGACAACGCGTGGGCGCAGGTCGAGGTCCAGCTCAAGCGGCGCTGGGACCTCATTCCGAACCTGGTCGAGACCGTGAAGGGTTACGCCGCACACGAGCGCGAGACGTTCGAGGCCGTCACGCAGGCACGCGCCCGGGCACAGCAGGCGAGCAACCCGGCCGAGGCTGCGCAGGCGGAGGGGATCCTCGGCGCCGCACTGGGACGCCTCTTCGCCGTCGCAGAGGCGTATCCCGAGCTCCAGGCGGACGAGAACTTCCGCCAGCTGCAGACGGAGCTGTCGGAGACCGAGAATCGCGTGGCCGTCAGTCGTCAGGTCTACAACGACACCGTGCTCACGTACAACAACACGGTGCAGACGTTCCCGGGGCTCGTCCTCGCAGGCCCGTTCGGCTTCGCCATCCGCGAGTTCTTCGAAGTCGAGGAAGAAGGACAACGGGAACCCCCGGTCGTCGACTTTTGAACGCGCCAAGCCGGAAGTCCGCTAGCGCGGACCTTCCGGTCGCGCGACGATCCCTGATGGCGTCCGCTTCGCGGCCGCGGTCGTATCGACTGCCGGTTGGTGGCCTCATCGCGGCAGTCGCCGCGCTCGTCGCTCTTGGTCTCCCCGGCGCCGCTCGCGCCGACAGCTACAGCCTGCTCCAGGCCGACGTCGCGGTCGACGTCCAGACGGACGGCTCCCTCGGCGTCAGTGAACGCCTCGAGGTCGCCTTCTCGGGCGACTTCACCTTCGGCTACCGGGACATCCCGCTGCGCGAGGGCGAGTCACTCGTGAATCCCATCGTCGTGGAGCGCGGCGTCGCGCTCAGACGCGGGAACCAGACGAGCCTCGAGCCCGGCCGACCGGGCACGTTCGGCGTCGAGCGGCGGGGCGACACCGTGCGAATCGTCTGGTACTTCGACGCGCGCAACCAGACGCGCGCGTTCACGGTCTCCTACGTGCTGCGCAAGGTCGCCGTCGCCTACGACGACGTCGTGGACGTCAACCTGAAGGTCTGGGGCGACCAGTGGGAGCAGAGCCTCGCCCGGCTCGTCGGTGTCGAGACCGCACCCGGCAAGATCCTCCGAGCCTGGGGCAAGCCCGTATGGGTGCGCGGAGACGTCGAGCTCGTCGGCACGCGCGCCACGCTGCGCGCGGTCGACGTCCCGGCCGAGCAGTTCGTCGAGCTCCGCACCCTGATCCCACGGACGGCGTTCACGTCCACCGCGGGCATGCGCGTGGAGCGTGGGAACGGCTTCGACCGGATCGTCGCCGAGGAGCGCGCGGACGCGGAGGCCTACGAGACTGATCGCGAGCGCATCGACGCCCTGAAGGCGCACCCGTTGCGAACGGGTCTCGTCGCGCTCGCCCTCGCGACGCTCCCGGCCCTCCTCCTCATCTGGGTGGTCTTCTGGTTCATGGGTCGCGAGCGCCGTACGGGTTACGACCGCGAGTACGAGCAGGAGCCGCCGACCGACACCGAGCCTGCGCTCGTCCCGACGCTCCTCCGCCAGGGAGGCGAGGCGGGCTCGTACGAGTTCACTGCGACGCTCTTCGACCTCGTACGGCGAGGCGTGTACAAGGCCGAGCCGACGACCACCGAGCGGCCGATCTGGGCGGGGCTTAGGAGCGAGACGATTTCCGACCTGGAGATCTCCCGTGGGGAGAACCGCGAGCTGCGCGCCTGGGAGAGCGACGTCGCCGACGTCGTCGACGCCGTGCTCGACGGAGGCAGCGAGCGGCTATCGCGCTTCCGCGACGAGATCGAGGACGAGCGCGAGTCGATGCACGGACGCTTCACGGCGTTCAAGAACGCGGTCGCCGGGGAGGCCGACCGGCTCTCGTGGTTCAGGTCGACGGGCGCCGTTCCACTCGTCCTCGCGATGCTGTTGTTTGCGATCGGGGGCGGCGTCCTCGTCTATCTCGGCGTGCGCGACTGGCGGCCGGTCTACCCGCGGTACTCCGACGTCCTCCTCGTCGGGCTCGGCGCCTGTCTCTTCGTGAACGCGGCGCTCTGTCTCGGCACGCTCGTCTTCAACCGTCGCGTGTGGCGACGGCGAACACGCGCCGGACAGGAGGAGGCAGAGCGCTGGGAGGCGTTCCGGCGCTACCTGTCGGACTTCCCCCGGCTGCAGGAGGCTCCGCCCGCGACGCTCGAGCTCTGGGAGCGGTTCCTCGTATACGGAATCGCGTTCGGAATCGCCGAGCGTGTGCTGCAGGGCGCGCAGCTCCACATGCCGGAGGCGCTCGCACAGTCGAGCGCGATCTACTGGATCTCCCCGCACAGCGACCTCGGCTCGGGCGCGTCGAGCCTCTCGATCGGGGACCTCGCGTCGGGCTTCGGAAATGCGCTCGCGCCGCCGAACTCGGGCGGCAGCGGCGGCGGCGGCGGCTTCTCCGGTGGTGGAGGCGGCGGTGGCGGTGGTGGAGGCGGCGGATTCGGCTGAGTATCCGCACGTCCCTCCGAGCCACGCCCTGAAGAGCCATCTGGTGCCGCGTCTTCGGACATGGCACGCTGGGCCGACCGACTCGAACGACCTGATCGACGCGTAGCGCTGCGCTCCGGCAGTCGCTCGAGCTCGAATCGAGCCCATGGATCCCCCGTACGGGGGTGTCCGATCACACCTTCGGGCCGAACCCTGCGAGAGACAGCAATCGAAAGGACAGCTGTGTTCACCAAGGGAAATGCGCGGTACCTCGTCGTCGCGCTGACGGCGTTTGCCGGCCTCCTCGCCTCCCTCGGCGGCGGTTGGTTCGACGGCAGCTAGCGGCGACGCGTTCGCGGATCGACTCCGGTCTCCGCCACGGGCACGTGGCGGGAGGCCGTCGGCTGCCTCGTAGCTAGATGTCGACGTCCTGCAGTGCAAGGGCCGCGCGGCGATAGAGCCCTGCCGCGGCGCGGTCGTCGCCCCGTCGGGTCTCGACGTCGCCGAGCGCGATCCAGGCGGAGCTGCGATGACCGGTCGAGCGTGCGCGCCCGAACGTCTCGTCGGCGGCGGCGATCCAGCGCTCCGCGTCCTCGATCCTGCCCTGGGCCGCGAGTGCCCGGCCGAGGGTGAGCTGCGCCGTCCCGACCTCCTGCACGTGGTCGACGCGATCGCCGAGCAGGTCGAGAGCTCTCCGCGCATGCGTCTCGCTCCTCTCCAGCTCGCCGCTCTCCAGCCAGACCTCCGCCAGCGACGAGCACACGTAGCCCGCGTCGACCGGCAGGTCGAGGTCGACGAAGATCGCAAACGCCTCGTCGAGCAGCGCGGCTGCTCGTGGCGTATCGCCGAGGAGGTGCTCGAGGCCCGCCAGATTGTTGAGGAGGCGGCCGACCGTCGCCCGGTCCCCGAGCTCGGCGAAGCGCGCTCGAGCGCGCTCGGCATGCATACGCGCGAGCGCCCAGCGGCCCTGCCGCTGGGCGACGAGCGAGGCCTGGAAGAGCGCGTCAGCGCTTCGACGCTGGTCCGCCGCCGCGTCAGCAAGCTCGAGAGCACGCTCGATGTCCTCCTCGGCGGCGACCCAGTCCCGGTTCCGGCGATGACAGCGCGCACGCCAGTGGAAGACGTCCGAACGAAGGCGATTGGCGGATCCGTCAGCGGCGACGACGAGCTCCAGTGCCTCGCCGAAGAGCACGATCGCCTCGCCGATCTTCGACTCCGAGTAGCGAAGGACTCCGACGAGGAACACCACCTCGGCTCGATCGACGTCCGTGAACCCCGGCGAGACGGTGAGGCTCGCCGCTTCTTCGAGGAGCGACATCACCTGCCCGAGGTCGCCCGTTCGGATTCGGATCCACGCTTCCGTGCGAAGGAGCTGCAGGGCGCGCGGAGGGGAGGGCGTGGCGCCGGCGCGCTCGCGCGCATCGCGAAGCGACGCAAGCGCGTCCTCGTACTGGGCCGTCTCGACGAGGCGCTCGGCCTCCGCGAGCGCCGCATCGACCCTCTCCACGTCCGCCTTGCTGACGCCGTGCTGCAGGAACTCCCGATCGGTATCGAGACGGCCTGCTATCCACTCCAGCGTCTCGGCGGTCGGTCGCGTCTTCCCCCGCTCGATCTGGCTCACGTACTCCTTGGAGAACCGGCCCGCCGCCAGCTCCTCCTGGCTCAGCCCCGCGGACCGGCGCAGCGAGCGAACGCGCTCGCCGACCGTGCGGATGCCCAGATCCTCCGGCTGCTCCCAGTCAGCCACCAGTCGCATGGTGGCACGCCGGACGGCGTTCGTCACGCCCGGCGCGAGGACCTCTCACGATCGGTTACAGGCCGTGCTGGCACGAAAGCGCGTACAGCGCGATTGCCCCGGCCGCGGCGACGTTCAGCGACTCCGCTGCTCCCGGCAACGGGATCGTCACCTTGTGACGATCAGCTACGAGCTCTGCGGGCAGCCCCGTTCGCTCGGAGCCGAGCAGGACGGTCAGCGGCGGCGTGAGATCGACGTCGGACATCGGCGCCCCGCCGTGCGCCACGAGCGCGACCCGACTCTCGTGGAGGTCAGCCCAGTCGACCAGCGGGACACGGAAGATCGCGCCGGCCGACGCGCGCAGCGCCCGTGGCGCGGTCGGATCGGCGCACTCGGGCGAGAGTGAGACGCCTGCTCCGAACGCGTCCGCCGTGCGCAGCAGCGTCCCGACATTTCCCGGATCGGAGACCTGCCAGAGCGCGACGATCACGTCCCGCACGCCCACGGGGAGGTCCGCCCGGCGGTAGACGCCGATCACGCGCGGGGCATGGCCGAGCGTCGACACTTCGCCGAGAAGCTCCGGCACCACGTTCTCACCGGCGACGAGCAGCTCGACCGGCTCGACGCCCGCCGCTGCCGCGGCCTCGACGAGATCCTCGCTCTCGACGGCGAAGAGGCCCGTCTCCTCGCGATGCTTTCGCGCAGAGAGCAGCTTCCGGACGAGCCGAAGCTTCTCGTTCTGACGCGACTCGATCAGGCCGAAGTCTCTACGCCGCTTCGGCGTCGAGCGCAGCCTTGGCGCGCTCTGCGACGACAGCGAACGCCTGCGGGTCGCTCACGGCGATGTCGGCGAGCGACTTGCGGTCGAGCTCGATCCCCGCCTTGCGCACACCCGCCATGAAGCGGTTGTACGAGAGGTCGTGCTCCCGCGCCGCGGCGTTGATCCGCATGATCCAGAGCGACCGGAAGGTGCGCTTGCGGTTCTTGCGATCGCGGTAGGCATAGACGAGCGAGTGCTCGACCTGCTCCTTCGCGAAGCGGTAGCTCGACTTCTTGCGCCCGTAGTAGCCCTTCGCCTGGTCGAGGACCTTCGCGCGCTTCTTCCGTGCGTGAACGGCTCTCTTGACCCTGGGCATGTCAGCCGCCCCTCAGGAGCTTCTTGACACTCTTCGCGTCGCTCTCGGCGACGCCGTCCAGCTTGCGGAATCCGCGCCTACGCTTCGACGACTTCTTCTCGAGGTTGTGGCTCCTCATCCCGTGCCGGCGCAGGAGCTTCCCCGTCCCGGTCACCTTGAAGCGCTTCTTCGCGCCCTTCCCCGTCTTCATCTTTGGCATCTGTCTTCACTCCCACGTTCTTGTTCGGCGCGAGCACCATGACCATGTTGCGACCGTCGAGAAGAGGCTGCTGCTCGATAGAGCCGAGTTCCTTGACGTCCTCCGCGAGCCGCATGAGCAGGTCCCGTCCACGATCCGGGTGCAGCGTCTCGCGCCCCCGGAACATGATCGTGACCTTGACCTTCGCCCGCTGCCCGAGGAAACGGACGACGTGCCCCTTCTTGGTCTCGTAGTCGTGGACTCCGATCTTCGGTCTGAGCTTGATCTCCTTGATCTGGATCTGCTGC
>JAJTCQ010000013.1 GCA_021323315.1 Gaiellaceae bacterium
GCGTCGCGTGCTTGATCGTCGCGTCGCTGCCGGGGAAGTACACGCTCTCGCGGCCGTCGTCCCAGCGCACGCGGTAGTGCTCGTTGGGCAGTTCTCCCAGGACCTCGAGGATCTCGGCGATCCGTTCGGACTCGCCAACGCGGTGACCTGTGATCACGATCAGATCCCCTACCTCGGCTCCATGCTCTGTCTTCGTCACGTCGTCCTCCTTCATCTGAGAGGAGCTTGCCTTACGGTCACTGCACGTTTATCCGGGCAACTACTGATTCGCCATCCGTGAGTGACCGCTCACCTCCCCGCGCTGTGTGACGGAGGATCAGGGTCCCGGGGACGGCCATGGACATCGAGACACTGCTCTGGATCCTCGCTGCCGGCCTCGCCACCGGCGTGGGCGGACTTGCGCTGCTGCTCGTGCCGCGGCCCTCGGACTCCCTCCTCGACGTCCTCCTCGGGTTCACCGCGGGGGTCATGCTGGCCGCGACGGCATTCAGTCTGCTCGTGCCTGCGCTCGACGAGGGGACGCTCGCGGAGGTGCTCGCCGGAGTGTTGGCGGGCGGCGCAGCGCTTCTGGCGCTCGACGTCCTCGTCCCGCACGTCCACCTGCGCTTCGTCGAGCGAGGCCACGCCGACGCCGCCGCGAGCAACCGCGCCCTCCTGCTGCTCTCGGCCCTCACGATCCACAACATCCCGGAGGGGATGGCGGTAGGGGTCGCGTTCGCCGCCGGGGGGCCGGAGCTGGGCATCCCGATCGCGCTCGCGATCGGGATCCAGAACGTGCCCGAGGGATTCGCCGCCGCCGCGCCGCTCCTGGCCGCCGGCCACACTCGACGCTCTGCGATCGGAGTTGCCGCGCTGACCGGGGCGGTCGAGCCACCGGCGGCGCTCCTCGCGTTTGCCGCGGTGAGTGTCGCCGCGACCCTGCTCCCGTTCGTTCTCGCCTTCGCGGGCGGCGCGATGCTCTACGTCGTGGTCGACGAGCTCGTTCCCGAGAGTCACGCCCGGGGCAACGAGCGTGCGGCCTCGGGAGGACTTCTCACGGGATTCGCTCTCATGCTCGCGCTCGACAACGCCTTCGGGTAGCGCAGGGTCGGATAGACAGGGGCCGCTCCTTGGAGCGGCCCCTGTCTATGAAGCTGCCTACTTCTTGGCCGCGATCTCGACCTTGCGCGGCTTCGGGACGTTCACCTTCGGTGCGTGAACCGTGAGTACGCCCTTGGTGAACTCGGCGCCGACCTTCGTCGTATCCGCCTCGAGCGGAAGCGTGAAGCGGCGCTCGAAGGTCCTCTCGAGACGCTCGTGAAGGCGGTACTGCTTGTCCGTCTCCTCCTTCGTCTCGAGCTGCTCACCCTTCACGACGAGCGTGTGGTCGGTCACCTCGACCGAGAGCTCCTTCTCCGCGAACCCCGGTACCTCGAGCTCGAACGCGTACTCCTTGTCGGTCTCGTAGATATCCGCGGCCGGAAGCGCACCCGGAGCGATGCCGAACTCGTCGAACATCCTCCGTAGGGGCCGATCGATTGCCTCGATCGCCGGAAAGGGACTCCAGCGCACGATGGTCATTGGGCCACCTCCTTCCTATGCCTTCATCCCTCAGCGTGACGGTGCATTCACTGACGCGCATCGGTCCCTTCGTGCACGAACGGCGCGGGAAACTACGCACCCGGCGCTCGCCGTGCCGACGACCGACACGCCCAGCGGTGCGGCCTTCCCGCAAGTCAGTTCCGGGATGACGCCGATGGCCGATCCAGCGCACGCGCCCACCCTTATGCCATGGGTACGTTCGTCGACGAGCTGTCTCGCGAGCTTCGTCCTCCGTTGACCGCGGAGGCCGCCGCCGTCGAGGCGGACCGCTGCCTCGAGTGCGGCGGAGCGCACGCACCGGCGCCGTGTGTCGTCGAGTGCCCGGCAAACATCGACGTGCCAAGGTTCGTAGGCGCCATCGCGGCAGGCGATCCGGCAAGTGCGGCGCGCACGATCTTCGCCGAGAACGTCCTCGGCGGAACCTGCTCGCGCGTCTGCCCGGTCGAGGTGCTCTGCCAGCGAGATTGCGTGCTGATCCATGAGGGTCGCGCGCCGATCGAAATCGGCGCGTTGCAGCGCTACGCGACCGACTGGGCGTACAGGAACGGCGTGCCGCTGCGCGCGGCCGCTCCGCCGAACGGCAAGTCCGTGGCCGTGATCGGCGCGGGGCCGGCAGGACTTGCCGCGGCGGGCGAGCTCGCAGCGCGCGGCTACGCCGTAACGGTCTACGACGAGCGCGCCGAGATCGGCGGCCTCGTCCGCTATGCGATCGCGCCGTATCGGCAGACGAACGAGCCGCTCCCCGACGAGGCACGGCTGCTCGCCGAGCTCGGCGTGGAATTCCGGCTCGGCACGAGTGTCGGCTCGGCGCGTCTCGACGAGCTCATCTCCGAGGTCGACGCGATCGTGCTCGCGGTTGGTATGGGCGAGGATCTCGACGTCGCGTACGACGGCGACGACCTCGACGGAGTCTGGGAGTCGCTGCCGTTCATCGCGAAGTTGAAGACCGGTGAGCCGCCCACCGTCGGTGAGCGGGTCGCCGTCGTCGGAGGCGGAAACACCGCGGTCGACGTCGCTGTCGAGGCAAAGCGCCTTGGCGCGGAGGTCTCGCTTCTTCTGTATCGGCGCACGGAGCTGGAGATGCCGGCCTACGAGCACGAGGTCGAGCTCGCACGCGACGAGGGCGTCGAGATCCGCTTTCTGACCAGCCCCGTCGCCTTCGTCGGCCGGGACCACGTCGAGGGTGTCCGCTGCGCAGAGATGCGGCTTGGCACGCCGGACGAAAGCGGCCGCCGCCGGCCCGAACCCGTCCCGGACAGCGAGTTCGTCATCCCCGTCGACACGGTCGTCAAGGCGATCGGGCAGCGGCCGCGGGACGAGTTCCGAGCGTTGCTATCGGACATCGACAAGGACGGCCGCACGCGCAACCCGAAGATCTTCGCCGCCGGTGACGCTGTCTCGGGCGGCGCCAGCGTCGTGCGGGCCGTCGCGGAAGCCAAGCGCGCCGTCTCGGCTCTCGAGGAGTCGCTGCGATGGACGGAATGACCGAGATCCGCTGGCACGCGCGCGCAGGCCAGGGCGCGAAGACGGCTGCGCAGATCCTCGCGCTCGCGCTGCTGCGCACCGGAAAGGGCGTGCAGGCCTTTCCCGAGTACGGGCCAGAGCGCCGTGGCGCGCCGCTGCGCGCGTACACGCGCGTCGCGGATCGGCCCATCCGCCGTCACGATTCGGTCACTGATCCCGACGTCGTCGTCGTGCTCGAGCCGTCACTCGTCCACGAGGCTGGCGTCGCCGAAGGGCTGGCGCCCGACGGCTACGTGGTCTTCAACGGCGACGAGGCGCCACCCGAGCTCGACGAGGTCGTCGTGCGCTGCGTTCCCGCTCAGCGGCTCGCGAGCAAGCTCGGCTCGGGCTTCGTGAACATGGTCATGCTCGGCGCAGTTGCAGCCGAGCTCGGCGAGCCGCCGCTCGCCGACCTGCAGGATGCAGCGGTGGAGACGCTCGGCCGCAAGGTCGCGGCCGACGACGTTCGCCGCGCGCTGTCGGAGGGATACGCATGGCTGAACTGAGCACGTGGGAGTCGCTGCCGATTGCGGGCGCGGTGCGTCCCAGCGGAGCACCTCGTACGAAGACGGGCGGCTGGCGGACGGGCGAGAAACCCGCCGTCGACGTGTCGCTCTGCGTGAACTGCCTGCTCTGCTGGCTCTACTGCCCCGACTCCGCGGTCACGCTCTCGGGCGAGACGTTCACGGGCTTCGACCTCGAGTACTGCAAGGGCTGCGGGATCTGCGCGGACGTCTGTCCAGTCGCTGCGATCGAGATGGTGCCGGAATGACCGACGTTCGCCTACTCACGGGTGGCGAGGCCGTCGCTCACGCGATGCGCCAGATCGATCCCGATGTCGTTCCCGTCTACCCGATAACGCCGCAGACGCCGATCATCCAGACCTTCGCGAAGCTCATCGCGGACGGGGAGGCGAGCACGGAGATCGTCAACGTCGAGTCCGAACACTCCGCCATGAGCGCAGCGATCGGCGCCGCGCTTGCAGGGGGACGCACGATGACCGCGACCTCGTCCCAGGGGCTCGCCCTGATGGCCGAGGTCGTCTACATCGCCGCCTCGATGCGCGCGCCGATCGTGATGGCGCTCGGCAACCGAGCGCTCTCCGGGCCGATCAACATCCACTGCGACCACTCGGACTCGATGCTCATTCGCGACTCCGGAGTCGTGCAGCTCTTCGCCGAGAGTGCGCAGGACGCCTACGACCTGACCGTGATGGCGCCGCGGATCGCCGAGGACGCGCGCGTCCTGCTGCCGGTGCTCGTCTGCCTCGACGGCTTCACGATCACGCACTCGGCCGAGCCGGTCTCGCTTCTTCCCGACGACGAGGTTGCCCGCTTCGTCGGGCCCTACCGCCTTCGAAATGCCGTGCTCGACACGACACGCCCGACGACGCAGGGGCCGTTCGCGATGCCCGACTACTACTTCGAGCTGCGCCGCCAGCAGGCGGCTGCGCTCGAGGCGGCTCTCGACGTCCTCGAGGAGGTCGCGGCCGAATTCGAACTCTTGTCGCGCCGGCGGGTCGGCGCCCTCGAGGCGTACCGACTCGAAGATGCGACCCGCGCGATCGTCGCGCTCGGCTCCACCGCGGGAACTGTGAAGGACGTCGTCGACGAGCTGCGCGATGAGCACGAGGCGGCCGGGCTCCTCAGGCTCGTATCGTTCAGGCCGTTCCCCTCGGCGGCGATCGCGGCAGCGCTCGAGGGATGCGCGAGCGTCGCCGTGCTGGACCGCGCGGACTCGCCGGGCGGAACACCGCCCCTCCATGCCGAGCTCGCCGCGGCGCTCTACGGCAGCGACCTCGAGCTGGCAGGACACGTCTACGGCCTCGGCGGCCGCGAGCTGCACCCACCCGACGTGCGGGAGATCTTCAGGGGTGCGGCCGCTCCCTACGTCGGACTGCGAGGTGAGCGATGTCCCGTCTGAAGACGATCGTGCGCAATCAGCGTGGAGTGCAGCCGCTACGCGGAGGCCACTCCCTGTGCCAGGGGTGCGGCGTCCCGATGGTCGTCCGGACGGTCTTGAGCACGATCCGTCAGCCGGTCGTCGTCGTGAACGCGACCGGCTGTCTCGAGGTCGCGACGACGCGCTTCCCGACCACCGCCTGGAACGTGCCGTGGCTCCACGTCGCGTTCGAGAACGCGGCGGCGGTCGCCAGTGGCGTCGAGAGCGCGCAGCGGGTGCTGCGTCGACGGCACGCGCTTCCGGCCGGCGAGGAGGTGGCCGTGGTCGTCTTCGCAGGCGACGGCGGAACGTACGACATCGGGCTGCAGGCACTCTCGGGGGCGCTTGAGCGCGGCCATCGATTCCTCTTCGTCTGCTACGACAACGAGGCGTACATGAACACGGGCGTCCAGCGCTCCGGCGCGACGCCCTTCGGCGCGAGCACGACGACCAGCCCCGCGGGACTCGATAGCTTCGGCAAGGCGCAGCGGCGCAAGGACATGACGGCGATCGCGGTCGCGCACCACGTGCCCTACGTCGCCCAGGCTGCGTCGACGCACTGGCACGACCTGAGCGTCAAGGTGGAACGCGCCGTCGCTGCGGACGGACCGGCCTTCCTGAACGTGCTGACGGACTGCCCGGTCGGCTGGGGTCATGAACCCAAGCTCGCGAAGCAGGTGATCGACGCGGCTGTCGAGACCTGCTTCTGGCCGCTCTACGAGGTCGTCGAGGGCCGCCACCGGCTGACGTACACGCCGCGCCAGGCTCCGGTCGAGGAGTGGCTCGGCTCGCAACAGCGATTCGCGCACCTGTTCAGACCCGAGAACGCGGAGCTCATCAGCCAGATCCAGGGACAGGTCGAGGCTGATTGGAACGAGCTGCTCGCTCGCTGCGAAGAGGGACGGATGTGATCAACACCCCTCAACGCATCTTCGCCGTAACGTGCGTGGTACCCAGGGATACCGGAGAGCGGCTGCGCGTGCAGGTCGAGGGGCGCACGGTCACCCTTGCAGCCCCGGACGGCTTCGAGCGCACCTTCAACCTCCCGCGTGGGACGGCAACGCAGGGGCTCCATTGGCAGGTCTACGGCGACGTGTTCGAGCTTCGCGCGCCGTACCGAGGCCCATGAACGGCGTCTGGCCTGCCGCTCACCCTTCCTTGACCATCGTGTACCAGACGCGCTCCGCAACATCCACGACCACCTCACCGATGCGCGCAGCACGCCGGTAGAGCTCGCGTCGCGCGGTCACCTCTCGCAGATCGGGAACGGCGAGGAGCGACGCCATCGCATCCCTGTAGACCTTCTCGAGATCTCGCTGCGCCCTGAGCGCGGCGTTGGCCTTCTCGGTCGCCTCGGCGGATCTCGCTCCGAGCGCCTCGATTGCCTCGGCGAGGAGGTGGACAGACCGCGAGACCGCCGCGCACATCTCGGCAAGCGGCGGGTCGGGAGGGCATGCCATCACCTCGCTCTCGCGGACGAGATCCTTCGAGAGGTTGAGGATCCACTCGATTCCGCGTGAGAGCGTGTAGAGATCCTCCGGTTCCAAGGGGGTTGTGAAAGCGGTTCGGAGCGCCACCTCGAGCTCGCGCTTGTGCACGTCTCCCTCGTGCTCGAGCGCCCTGACCGCGTTCGCCTTCGAGGCATCGCCGTGCGCCCATCCGAGGAGAGCATCCACAGCCTCGCCGGTCACCACGAACTGCCGCTCGAGCATTCCGAGCACGTCCGGCGATTCAGGAAGGAACCAGCGCTGGGTCTTCACGAGAGGAATCTCCACACGGCGAACAACGCCGCGGCCGCGAGAGCGGTCACGGGCACGGTCGTCACCCAGGCTACTCCCATCTCGCGCACGATCGTCCACCGGACGCGCTTCCATCGTCCACGACCGCCCCCCGTCCCGACGACCGACGACGCCACGACATGAGTCGTGGAGACCGGCGCACCGGCGATGGACGCACCGAGGATGACGCCGGCTGCGCCGGCCTGGCTCGCGAGACCGTCGAGGGGTCGGATGTCGAAGATTTTCTGGCCGATCGTCCTCGCGATCCTCCAGCCTCCGAGAGCTGTACCAAGCGTGAGCGCAGCCCCCGAGCCGAGAATCACCCAGAGCGGCGCCGCGAGAGACGACGTGACGCCCTCGGCCAGGAGCACTGCCGCCACGACGCCGACCGCCTTCTGAGCGTCGTTCGCCCCATGGCTCAACGCAAGGGCGGCGGACGTGACCCACTGCGCGTCGAGTACCGGTGACCGAAATCGCCGTGTGCCGCGTCGGAGGCCGGCTCGGAGCAGGCGGAGCACGACGAAAGCCGCTGCGGCCCCCAGAAACGGCGAGACCGCGAGCGCGACGAGCACGCCGATCACACCGCTCGGGCGCCAGCCGTCGAAGCCACCCCAGTTCACCGCATCGGAACCCGCTGCTGCGACCGCTGCACCGACGAGCCCGCCGACGAGCGCGTGGCTCGAGCTCGACGGGAGGCCGCGGTACCACGTGAGGAAATTCCACCCGAGCGCCGCGAGCAGGGCCGCGATTGCCACCTCGACGGTGTCGTCAGGCTCGATGTCTGCAATTCCCGCGATCGTGTTCGCAACAGCCGATCCGAGCACGAGGGGGCCGATGAGGTTGCCCACGGACGCCAGAACGAGTGCCTGCCCCGGCTTCGCGGCGCGGGTCGCCACGAGCGTCGCGATCGCATTCGACGCGTCGTGGAATCCGTTCGTGAACGCAAACGCGAAGGCCAGCACGATGGCAACCACGAGGCCCGCGTCCACGACGGGGAGCCTACGAGGCTGGCTTCCACGGCCTCATGCGACCTGGGTCGTGGCTCAGTACTTGCCCGAAGCGGGCGTCGGTGCGTATTCCGATGCCGAAGCGCTCCGCACCGGACGACGATTGGAACATGAAGAGGCGACTCGTGCTCCTCGCGGTCGCTGCCGTGCTGACGCTGACGGCGCTGCTCGCGATTGCGATCCTCCTCTTCGGTAGCTTCGGCGAGACCGAGGGACGCATTCTCGGCACGACCATCTTTCTCGCTCTCTTCGGCCTGCTCTCGCTGCCGGCGGCGATCGTGCTCGATCAGGAGCGCCTTCCCGGACTCGCAGCGCTCCTGTTCGCGCTATCGGTCGCCGGCTTCGCTCTTTCGACCTCGGGGATCTGGATCGGCGACCCGCCGGAGGCACTCGGCAAGCTGACGGCGACGGTGATCGCGTTCGGGGTGGTGGCGGCGCAGACCGGGGCGCTCGCAGCGCGAGGGCGCGAGGACGACATACGGATGCTGCGCCTGCTCTTCGCCGGCTCCACCGCGCTCGCCTTCGCGCTCGCAGCCATCGGTTCGGCGGCAATGTGGGCCGAGGCGGAGTCACAGCTCTTCCTCCGTACGTTCGGCGCTGCCGTCGTCCTCGACGTGCTGCTCGTCGCGCTCCAGCCCGTGCTCGCGCTGCTGCGGCGGCCGCAGCATCGCTACGTCCTCCACCTCCGCCTCGACGAGGCGGGCGAGGTCGACGTGACAGTCGACGCGGGCAGGCTCTCCCGCGCCGCCGCGCGCGCGATCGACGACGCGGAGCGCGCTGGAGCTGCGGTCGTCGCGGTCGAGGTTGTCGACGGACGCTTCGACCTGACGGCCGCGGTACCAGCTGAAGACGTGCCAGAACCGGAGTCGAAGATGTCGAAGACTGGTGCATAGCCCCGACGCGTGGGGGAGGACGCCACACATGCGTCAGGGAGATCCGTAGAAACCCACGCCGGAGCACGGGCTTTCGCGACTGTCCGACGGGCCGGACGAGCGCATGCTGGCGGTGAGATCGATCGGAGGGGCCGATGGACGCCAGCAGAAAGCATGTCCTCATCGCCGGCGGCGGCGTTGCGGCTCTCGAGGCTGCACTCGCACTTCGCGAGGTCGCGGCCGACCGCGTCGACGTGGAGCTTCTGGCCCCGGAGCCGTACTTCTGGTACCGGCCGCTCTCGGTCGCGGCACCGTTCGAGCTCGGCGAAGTCAACCGCTTCGAGCTCGAGAGTCTCGCCCGGGAGTGCGGCGCCAGCTTCACACTCGGAGCCCTGACCGGTATCGACGCATGGCGTCACGTCGCTCATACATCGAAGAACAAACAGATTCCGTACGAGATGCTTCTCGTCGCATGCGGGGCGCTGCCGTTCCCGGCGATCGCCGGAGCACTCACGTTTCGCGGGCCGAGCGATGTCGACCTCGTCTCACAGGTACTCGGAGGGATCGCCGCAGGTGACGTGCAGTCCGTGGCGTTCGTCATCCCGTGGGGCTCGGTCTGGCCACTGCCCGCGTACGAACTCGCTCTGCTCACGGCCTCGCACGCTCGGACCTGCGATGCAGGTGAGATCGTGCTGACGCTCGTGACGCCGGAGGACGAGCCGTTGGAACTCTTCGGCACGCCCGCAATCACGGCGGTTCGGTCGCTGCTTCAGGAATACGGAGTCAGGCTCCGCACCGGTGTCCGTGCGGTCGCGTTCGCAGACGGCGAGCTCGATCTCGGTCCGAACGAGCCCGTGTCGGCCGATCGTGTCGTCGCGCTCCCGAGACTCCAGGGAGCTCCGATCGACGGACTGCCGCAGACGGTGCAAGGCTTTATCCCAATCGACTCACACTGCCACGTGATCGGCGTGGACGACGTCTTCGCGGCCGGCGACATCACGACGTTTCCGGTGAAGCAGGGCGGAATTGCGGCCCAGCAGGCGGACGCCGCGGCCGCAGCGATCGCGGCGACTGCAGGAGCGGGCGTCACGCCACTCGAATTCCGCCCGGTGATTCAGGGCATGCTCCTGACCGGCCGAGAGCCGCGCTACCTCCGACGCGAGCTCGGTGCCCCGCCGGAGCACGAGCCCGTCGCCTCGTACGAGCCGCTGTGGTGGCCTCCGGCGAAGATCGTCGGACGCCACCTCGCACCGTTCCTCGCCTCGTTCGCCGGGTCCGAGCCGTCGACGACTGCCGGTGGTTCCGTCCTCGGCGCCGTGGCGCTCGAGGTCCCGCTCGAGGGCGAGGCGCTCGATAGAGCACGGTCGCGCCAGCGGGCGCTCGTCGACGGCCTCGAGGACGAGGAAGACGTCGGCGTCGCCGGGCTCATGACTCCTGAGCCAGTCGTCATCGCACCCGAGGACACGTTGGGAGAGGTAGCCGAGCGACTGCTCGCCACCCGCGCCACAGCGGCTGTCGTCTCCGACTACGGTCGAGTGATCGGGATCCTGACCGCGAGCGACCTCCTTCGGGCCAGCGCGATGCGCGTGCAGCCGAGCGAAGGCCGCGCGCGGCAGTGGATGACGGCAGAGCCCGTCACAGTTACCCCGAGGACCTCGGTCGCCGCAGCCGCCCGCCTGGCGAGGGAGTACGACGTCCATCACCTTCCCGTGCTCGACGGCCAGCACCCGGTCGGAATGCTCGACGTCGACGAGGCGCTGCTCCAACCCGGAGCGTCGATCGGCCTCGGCTTCTAGTCTCGCGAGGATCGGTCTGCGGGATTACCGCAGGCACCCTCGGTCACCACCCCGATGTGGCAGCCGGCCCGCGGGTCGACGCTTGGTCCATGACCACCACAGCCCTCATCCCACGGAACGCGTCCGGGCTGGGCGCGCATCCGTCCGCGTCGTTCAGTGCGACGCTTCGCGTGCATCTGAAGAATCACCCGGGATCGTTCGCCGCCCTGGCGAATGCAATCGCGAGTGCTGGGGGACTCCTGGGAGCGATCGACCTCGTCCGCGTGGGCGAGGACGAGAAGGTGCGTGACGTGACCGTGCTCGCCGGCGACGCGGCGCACCTCGACAGGATCATCGCCGCGGTGTCCGACGTGGACGGGCTCGATGTCGAGCATGTGTCCGACCGGACGTTCCTCCTTCACCTCGGGGGGAAGCTCGAAGTGACTCCCCGCACGCCGCTCAAGACCCGCGACGATCTCTCGATGGCCTACACGCCAGGGGTCGCGCGGATCTCGAGCGCGATCGCCGCCGATCCGTCGAAGGTGTGGAGCCTCACGATCAAGCAGAACACCGTCGCGATCGTCTCCGACGGGACGGCCGTGCTCGGACTCGGCGACATCGGGCCCGAGGCAGCGCTCCCGGTCATGGAGGGGAAGGCCGTGCTCTTCAAGGAGTTCGGAGGCGTCGACGCCTTTCCGATCTGCCTGGCGACGAAGGACGTTGACGAGATCGTCCGCACGGTCGTCGCGCTGTCGCCCGGCTTCGGCGGCATCAACCTCGAGGACATCTCCGCGCCGCGCTGCTTCGACGTGGAGCGCCGGCTGCGCCAGACGCTGGACATTCCGGTGTTCCACGACGACCAGCACGGAACGGCAATCGTCGTGCTCGCCGCGCTGTTGAACGCGCTCCGCGTCGTGGGCAAGCGAATCGAAGACGTCCGCATCGTCGTCACCGGCGTCGGCGCCGCAGGCGCGGCGACGACGCGCACGCTTCTCACGGCAGGCGCGCGGGACATCGTCGGTTGTGACCGCGAGGGAACGCTCTATGCCGGGCGGCCAGGCCTGACTCCGGAGAAGAGCGCCTATGCGGCGCTCACGAACCCCCGCACTTTGCGCTGCTCCGCCGACGACGCGCTCGAGGGCGCCGACGTGTACATCGGGCTCTCCGGCCCCGGCGCGGTGACCCCCGACGCGGTTCGGCGAATGGCGCCGCGCGCGATCGTCTTCGCCATGGCGAATCCGACCCCGGAGGTCCTGCCGGAGGAGATCGAGGACGACGTGGAGATCATCGCCACCGGGCGGTCCGACTATCCCAACCAGATCAACAACGTCCTCGCATTTCCGGGAGTTTTTCGCGGAGCACTCGACACGAGGGCGCGGGAGATCACACCCGAGATGGAGTTCGCCGCGGCGCAGGCGCTCGCGGCCGCGGTGAAGCCTGACGAGCTGGCGGCCGACTACATCATCCCGAGCGTCTTCAACCGGGACGTCGCGCCTCTCGTCGCCACCGCGGTTGCGGCGGCCGCCGAACGGGCCGGTGTCGCGCGACGGTCACGCGGCCGGCACGAAACCGACCCCGCCGAGCTCCCGCACCGCTGATCCCGCCATGACGCGGTTGCCCACTCGAGCTGCCGCACCGGAGGAGCTCGTGGGAATCGTCGGCTGGCCGCAGGAGACCAACGCCCGCATCGTCGCCGCGTGGCGCGACCTCGGGGTCACGGCCGGAATGCTGTTGCCGGCGGAAGCGCGTCTCCTGCTCGGCCGTCACGACGTCGGGGTCGGTCGCTTCGACGTGCGCGAGTCGCTCGACGGCGTCCAGCCCGGGATCGAGATTCTGACCGAGCTCGAGCGCGACGGCGTCCGCGTCGTCAACCGGGCGGAAGCGCTCCTGAATGCGCACGACAAGCTCCGAACCGCCCGGCTGCTCGGGGATGCCGACCTGCCGCATCCGAAGACACGTCACGTCCGCTCACTGGAAGACGCGACCGACATGGCACCCCCCGTCGTCGTGAAGCCGCGATTCGGAAGCTGGGGCACAGATGTCTTCCGGTGCGAGACGAGCCTCGAAATCGCGCAGACACTCGCCGCGGTCCGCTCCAGGCCCTGGTTCGTGAAGCACGGCGCCTTGGTCCAGGAGCTCGTGCCGCCGGTCGGGTACGACCTGCGGCTCGTCGTCGCGGCCGGGCAGGTCGTCGGGGCGGTCCAGCGCGCCGCTCGCGCGGGTGAGTGGCGGACCAACGTGGCGATCGGCGGGACGAGACGGCCCGCGCGCCCGCCGCACGAGGCGTGCGCCCTGGGAGTCATGGCCGCCGCGATCATCGGCGCCGACCTCGTCGGCGTCGATCTCCTGCCAGCCGCGGGGGGGTACGTCGTCCTCGAGCTGAACGGTGCGGTGGAGTTCGACAGGACGTACGACCTCGGCGACGCGAACGTGTTCGCAGCGGCCGCGGCGGCACTCCACCTTCCGCGACTCCCTATCCGCCTCCGACCGACGATCAGCTCGGGCAGGACTCCGGCCCCATCGCGGCCGAAATCGCGAGTGAGCTGAACACGAGAAGAAGGAACCAGGACACGGGGAGCAACACCGCGAGCCTCTCCGACTCCGCGATCTGTGCGAGGAGCACGCCGATACCCACGAGCAGCCATCCGAACGTTCCCAGAACCATCATCCCGGCGATATAGGTGTCGCCGGACAGGCGTTGGGGGCCGAACGCACCGGCGCAGTTCCAGTCCAGCCCGACCAGGGACGGGATCAGATACACGACGAGAAACGCCGCGAGCGGACCGAGCACAAGGATCTCCAGCAAGCCCAGCGATGCAGACGAGGGTTTCCTGAGGTGGTGAGACATCTGCTCTCCTCTCGGATATCACGCTACAGCCGCGGGCTGGCGTCGCAATCCGGTACGACGCTGATCCGACTGCCGAGATCTACGGAGACCCACTGGGACTCCTGCACGAGCAGCGGCGTTACTACCGATCGTGGTCGGCCGGATGCGTCTCCGCCGAGCCGACTTCGTCCTGCTCCCGCAGGTACACGAACCAGTAGATCGCGCCCACCATCACCGCGCCGCCGATGATGTTGCCGATCGTCACCGGGACCAGGTTCGCGCCGACGAACCGCTCCCACGTCAACGTCGAGAGGTCGGGCACGGCGTCAGCCTGCGCGGACACGAACGCGACGTCGGACTTCACGAGCAATCCCATCGGGATGAAGAACATGTTCGCGACGCAGTGCTCGAAGCCGGCGGCGACGAATGCCGCGATGGGCGGGATGATCGAGAGGATCTTGTCGGTCGTCGTCCGGGCGCTGTAGCAGAGCCAGACGGCGAGACAGACGAGGCCGTTGCAGAGCACTCCGAGGGCGACCGCCTGGAAGAAACCGAGGTCGGTCTTCGCCGCTGCGATCGAGAGGGCCTGCACACCGACGCCGCCTCCGCCGAACTCGTACTGCTTCGAGACGAAGAGGATTCCGGCGGTCGCCAGCGAGCCCACGAGATTCCCGACGTAGACGATCGTCCAGTTGCGCACGACCAGCGCCGTCCGCACGCGCCTGCCGGCCCACGCCATCACGATCAGGTTGTTGCCGGTGAAGAGCTCGGCACCGGCGACGACGACCAGGATCAGGCCCAGCGAGAACGCGACGCCCGCGAGGAGGCGCGCGACTCCGAACGGGACGTCGGCACTCCCCGCGGTCACCGTGGTCGCGAAGATCGCGCCGAGCGCGATGAAGGCGCCGGCGAGCACGGACAGGGCGAACGTGTTGGCGGTGGACATGCCGGACTTGACGACGCCTACCTGCTCCGCCTTCCGAGCCATCTCGACCGGTGGGAGCGCGTCGAGCCCAGTGGGGGTGAAGACCCGTTCGACCACGCCAGGCGATTCGTACCTGGGTCGCCGGACGGGACGGCCTCTCTGCGATGTCTGCCGCCCTTGCGAGAGTGGTCGCCGTGGCTGAGACGATTCGCCCTGCCGGGAGCCTCGAGGACACGGCCGCGCACGCCGCCGTCTCCGACGTTCCCACCGCCACCACGACTGCGAGCGCGGCGGACACGCGGGCGCACCTGGTAGGTCGACGGTTCGCGAGCGCGACCGAGATCGCGCTGTTCGACGACGGCCGGTTCGTCGGCGCTGTACCGATCGAGCGGCTGTTGTCCGCGGCGGACACCGTGCCCGTCGGTGATCTCGCCGAGGAAATGGTCATCGCCGGGCCGGAGTCCGCCCTCGAGGCAGCTGCCCGCTCCACGGCGCGACGCGGTGGGCGCAGCGTCGCCGTCGTGGACGCCGAGGGGCGATTCCTCGGGCTCGTTCCGGGCGCGCGACTTCTGCAGATCCTCGAGCTCGAGCACGAGGAGGACCTGGCTCGTCTCGGGGGCTTTCTCCGGGGGGCGTCCGATGCACGGACGGCCTCGGAGGAGGCGGTGTCCAGACGGCTCTGGCACCGACTACCGTGGCTCGGCATCGGCCTGCTCGGGGCAATGGCATCCGCCGTCATCGTCGGAGCGTTCGAGGAGGAGATCAAGACGCAGGTCCTGCTCGCCTTCTTCCTGCCGGCCGTCGTCTACATGGCGGACGCCGTGGGGACGCAGACGGAGACCGTGGTCATCAGAGGGATGGCGCTCGGCATTCCCGTCGGGAGAGTGTTCGCGCGCGAGCTCGCGACGGGGCTCGTCATCGGCGCGCTTCTCGGCGCGGCTTTCTTCGTGTTCTGCCTCGCAGTGTGGGACGACGCACAGGTCGCTGCGGCGGTGGCGCTCTCGCTGGGCATCAGCTGCTCGATCGCCTCTGTCGTCGCAATGGCGCTCCCCTACGGGCTCGCGCGGCTCGGCCGCGACCCGGCTTTCGGCTCCGGGCCCCTGGCGACCGTGGTCCAGGATCTGCTGTCCATCGTCGCCTACTTCGCGGTCGCCAGCGTGCTCGTCACGTGAGTTAGGTCACGGCCGCCGCCAGGGCGCCGATTCCGTACGCGACGGCGGCGGCGAGCGCTCCCACGAAGAGCATCTCGAGCCCGCTTCGCACCCAGTCGAGCCGCGTGACGAACGCACGCGAGGCGCCGACCGCGAACAACGTCGAGAGCGTCAGGATGACGGCGACGGGGAACCGGGCGCCGTCGGGGAGCGGTACCAGGTAGGCGAGGAGCGGAACCAGGCCCGCAGTGATGAAGCCCACGACCGTGGCCACGCCGTGGCGAGTCGCCTGCCGGCTCGTCGCCCTGTCGCTCGCATCCGCGTAGGAGCGGCGCGCCAGGAAGTTGCTCGCCCCCATCGAGAAGCCGTCCGCGAGGAGGTTCGCGAAGCCGAGGATGAGGATGATCTCCTCGGAGAGAGCGGCGCCGACCACACCGGACACGACGGCGAACGTGGTGATGATCCCGTCGTTCGCGCCATAGACGAGATCGGGAAGGTAGCGCCGGATCAGGCTCGCCTGCATCCGGAGCGCCTGTCGCATCATGTCGCGGCCCCTTCGAGCGTCCAGCCGACGCGGCGGAACAGCCCCTTGCCGACCTCGACGCAGAGGAAGGGCACGAGCGAGAGCACGGCGACGATCCCGAGCTTCTCGGCGCCGAGCGCGACCGTCTCGAGCGACTCGTTCAGTGCCGGGACGTACAGCGTGACGAGCACCAACGCAGCGGAGAGGACGACGCTCCCGATCAGGTACATGTTGCGCGGAGCCTCCCAGGCGGCGCGGATCGGCGAACGTAGTGAGAAGACGAGCGCGAGCTCGGCGAACGCGACCGTCGCGAAGGCCATCGTCCGGGCCTCCTCGTCACTGCCGGAGCGGCCGACGAGGAACGCGGCGAGCGCAGCGAAGCCAACGAGGATGCCGACCGCAGCCAGCGCGCCCCACGCACGCGCCGGGAACAGCCGATCTCCCCGCTCCGGCGGACGACGCATCGTGTCGGGCGCGGCGGGATCACGGGTGAGCGCGATCGCGGGCAGCCCGTCGGTGAGGATGTTGACGAGGAGGACCTGCACGACGGTCATCGGCACGCCGAGCCCGGCGAGGACGGCGATCGCGAAGAGCGCGACCTCACCCAGGTTCGCGGAGAGCAGGAACGCGACGAACTTCCGTATGTTGTCGGCGATCGCGCGGCCCTCCCGGATCGCCGCGACGATGGTTGCGAAGTCGTCGTCCGTGAGGACGAGGTCGGCCGCCTCGCGCGCCACCTCGGTTCCGGACCGCCCCATGGCCACGCCGACGTCGGCGCGCCGGAGGGCGGGCGCGTCGTTGACTCCGTCTCCCGTGACGGCGACCACTTCCTGCTCGGCCTGCAACGACTCGACGAGCCGCAGCTTCTCCGCAGGGGTGACGCGTGCGTGAATCGCCTGCTCGGGCAAGCCGAGGGCGCGACCGATCGCCGTGGCAGTGACGATGTGATCTCCGGTCACCATCTCCACCCGCAGACCCGCAGAGCGGGCCTCGGCGACCGCAGGGCCCGCGGTTGCCCGCAGCGGATCATGAAGTGCCACGAGCCCGACGAGGCGGAGGTCCTGCTCGAGCTCGTCATCGTCGGGGAGCGGGAGGTCGCGGGGCAGACGGCGCTCGGCGACAGCGAGAACCTTCAGCCCCCGCGAAGCCCAGCCGTCCGCGACGTCCTCCAGCACCCGAACGGCCTCTGGCGAGACATCGGAGCGCTCAAGGACAAGCTCGGGTGCACCCTTCACGCATACGCGCGTCTCGCTCTCTTCCCTGTAGACGAGGCTCATCAGCTTGCGCGCCGAATCGAACGGCAGCTCGCGTACGAGCTCTCGCTCCTCGAGGAGCGACGTCGGGGTGAGCCCGCGCTCGTACGCGGCGAGCGCCAGGGCCGCGTCTACCGGATCGCCGATGGCGCGCGGCGCTTCCTCCTCGTCGCGGACGCGCGCGGCGGAGGCCAGAGTCGCCACTCGGATCAGGTCGTCCTCGTCTCGTCCGGGTGCCGGCCAGGCTTCGGCAAGGCGAAGACGGTTCTCGGTGAGCGTGCCCGTCTTGTCCGACGCGATCACGGTGGCGCTCCCCAGCGTCTCGACGGCTGTGAGCCGACGGGCGATGGCGCCTCGCGACGCCATCTCCCTCGCTCCGAGCGCAAGTGCGATGGTCACGGTCGCCGCGAGGCCCTCCGGCACCGCCGCAACGGCGACAGACACGCCGACCAGGAACGCCTCCTCGAGCGAGGATCCGCGCGCGAGCATCGCTCCGCCCAGGGCGAGGGTCACGACGACGCCGAACGCCACCATCAGACGCGTCAAGGCGCCCACCCGCCGCTGCAGCGGCGTCGGAGGTGGCTTTGCCGCCTCGGTCAGGCCTGCGATCTCCCCGAGCTCCGTCGCGGGACCGGTCGACGTGACGATCGCGCGCCCTCGTCCACGGGTCACGGCCGAGCCTGCGTAGACCATCGAGGCGCGGTCGGCGAGCGGTGACGCAGCAGGGACGGCTTCGACCGCCTTGTCGACCGGCACGGACTCGCCCGTCAGGGTCGACTCGTCCACTGCGATGCCCGCAGCGGCGACGAGACGTCCGTCCGCCGGCACCCACTCACCCTCGCGAACCACGACGAGATCGCCCGGGACGACCTCATCCACCGCGACTTCGCGCTCCCGCCCCGAGCGGACGACCGTGGCGCGACGCTCGAGCACGTCGCGGAGCGCGAGAATTGCTCCTTCGGCCTTCGCCTCCTGACCGAAGCCGAGGGCCGCGTTCAGCAGCACGATCGAGGCGATCGCGACCGCCTCGATCTGCTCGCCGATCAGCGCCGAGACGAGAGCGGCGACGATGAGGAGAAGCACGAGCGGGTCGGTGAACTGCCGCAGAGCGATCGCCGCATACGCGGGGCGGTGCGCGCGCGGGAGCCGGTTCGGCCCGACCAGCTCCAGACGAGCTGCCGCGGTCGGCTCGTCCAGCCCACGATCGAGGTCGACATCGAGCGCCAGCGCGACCTGCTCGGACGCGAGCGCGTGCGCCCCCTCGACCCCCCGTGAGCTCGGTCGATCGCTCAGCTCATTCGCCTCGTGACGTTCGCCCGAGCTGTGGCGCGTGCTGCCTGCTCAGGTCGAGGGCGATCGCCAGGATCAACGTTCCCGTCCACCAGTTCACCGGATCGAACGTGAGCGACTCGTTGTCGCCCACGAGGGTCGAGATCAGCCAGATGATGAACCAGATCAATGTCAAGGACGTGCCTCCTCTCGTAACGGTCCGAGCCTATGGAGCCGCGCCTCCGTTTGCCTCCGGGGGCCTGCGCAATCGCATTGCGGGAAAGCCGCGCTCGGATCAGTAGCGAAGACGATGGCGCGCCGGCAATTCGTGGGCACGCTCGGATCAACCGAAACGAAAGGAGCTCGCGATGAAGGCGCTCGTCTATCACGGGCCGGGCGAGAGACGCTGGGAAAGCGTCCCCGATCCGGCGATCGCGGACCCGACCGACATCGTGGTTCGCATCGATGCCTCGACCATCTGCGGGACCGACCTGCACATCCTCAAGGGGGACGTGCCCGAGGTCGCGCCGGGGACGATCCTCGGCCACGAGGCCGTCGGCACCGTCGTCGCCCGAGGCGACGCGGTCACGACGCTCGCGGAGGGCGATCGTGTCCTCGTCTCCTGCATCACGGCGTGCGGGCGCTGCCGCTTCTGCAAGGAGGGCCACTACGGTCTCTGCATGGGCGGGGGCGGCTGGATCTTCGGCCACGTGATCGACGGGCTCCAGGCCGAGTACGCCCGTGTGCCGTTCGCCGACACATCCGTCTACAAAGTCCCGGCAGGCCTGTCGGACGAGCAGGTGCTCTTCCTCGCCGACATCTTGCCCACGGCCTACGAGGTCGGAGTCCTGAACGGACGCGTGGAGCCGGGCGACACGGTCGTGGTCGTCGGCGCCGGCCCGATCGGGCTCGCGACGATCATGACCGCGAAGCTCCACACTCCGGGCAAGATCGTCGCCGTCGACCTCGCCGACTCGCGTCTCGCGAAGGCTCTCGACTTCGGCGCCGACATCGTCGTGAACAACGGCTCCGAGGACGCCGTGGCTCGCGTCATGGAGCTCACGGACGGGCTCGGCGCGGACGTCGCGATCGAAGCGGTCGGCGTGCCAGAAACGTTCGAGCTCTGCGCCGAGCTGATTCGGCCGGGCGGACGCGTCGCGAACGTCGGTGTGCACGGCCATCCGGCGACGCTTCACCTCGAAAAGCTCTGGATCCGCGACGTGCTGATCACGACAGGCCTCGTCGACACGTTCACGACGCCGAAGCTGTTGCGGCTGATCGCGGGAGGCCGACTCGATCCCACCGTCTTCGCGACGCACCGCTTCGCCCTCGGCGAGACCATGGAGGCGTACGACGTGTTCGCGGCGGCCTCGGAGACGGACGCGCTGAAGGTCGTCCTCGAGGGCAGCAAGCACCTGCAGCTGGTCGAGGCCGACGGCGAGCCCGCCGTCGCGGCGACCGCGAGGTGACGAGAGGGTGGTCGCGCAGAGCCGGCGCGAGATGTTGGATGCCACGAGATCGCGCGACCGGATGCGCGAGATCGTGGCATCGACCATCTAAGCTCGACCCGCGAGTCGAGTGACATCCACCACTCCAGCGACCGACGTCGTCGACGTCATCCTCCGAGACGGAAGCACGCTTCGGCTGCGTCCGCCTGCACCGGCTGACCGGGACGCCCTTATTCGGTTCTTCGGAGAGCTCTCCGAGCGGAGCCTCTATCTCCGCTTCCATGGACGCCCGACGATCGACGAACGCCTCGTCGACCCGGTTCTGGATCCGGACTGGGCCGAGCGGGGCGCGCTGATCGGATCGGTGGTCGACTCGGGTGAGGATCGCGTGGTGGCGCTGGCCAACTACGTCCGTCTGCGTGACCCGTCCACCGCCGAAGTGGCCTTCGCCGTCGCGGATGCCTACCAGGCTCGCGGAATCGGAACGCGCCTCGTCGAGCAGCTCGCCGCCAGGGCAGCGAGCCACGGGATCGAGCGCTTCGTGGGCGAGGTAATGGCGGACAACTCCGCGATGATCGGCGTGTTCGAGCGCGTCGGCTTCGAGGTGGCGAGGACACTCTCCGGCGGCGAGGTGGAGATGACGTTTCCGATCGCCGCGACGTCCGAGTACGCGTCTCAGGTCGAGGCGCGAGACCATACGGCTGTCGTCGCTTCGCTCCGCCCGTTCTTCGAGCCACGCTCGGTCGCGGTGCTCGGGGCATCATCCCGCCGAGGAACCATCGGAGGCGAGCTCTTCCGCAACATCATCGAGGGCGAGTTCACGGGCGCCGCCTACCCGGTCAACCGCAACGGCGAGCCCGTCGCCGGCGTACGCGCGTACAGCACCGTCGCAGACGTTCCCGACCCCGTCGATCTCGCCGTCGTCTGTGTCCCCGCGGCCGCCGTTCTCGAGGCGGTGGGGTCCACGCTCGACGCGGGCGTTCGGGCAGTGTGTGTCATCTCCGCCGGGTTTGCCGAGGTCGGATCCGAGGGCGAGGAGCGGCAGCGCTCGTTGCTCGCTTCCGTTCGCGCACACGGAGCGCGACTTCTCGGGCCCAACTGTCTCGGCATCTCGTCCGCGGCCGTGCGGCTCAACGCGACGTTCGCGTCCCGGGCAGCGCCACGTGGCAACATCGGGTTCTCGTCGCAGAGCGGCGCGCTCGGGCTCGCCGTGCTCGAGGCCACCGAGTCGCGCGGCCTGGGCCTCTCGGCGTTCGTCTCGATCGGGAACAAGGCGGACGTGTCCTCGAACGACCTGCTCGAGTGGTGGGAAGATGATCCGGCGACCGAGGTCGTGTTGCTCTACCTCGAGTCGTTCGGAAACCCACGACGGTTCGGGACGCTCGCTCGCCGGGTCGCCAGGTCGAAGCCGATCCTCGCCGTCAAGAGCGGAACCACGGGCTCAGGTGCGCGAGCAGCGAGCTCACACACGGCGGCGCTCGCCGGCTCCGAGGCGGCAGTCGACGCGCTCTTCCATCAGGCGGGCGTCATCCGGGCGAGCTCCCTCGAAGAGCTGATCGACGTGGCCACGCTGCTCTCGACCCAGCCGATGCCCCGAGGCCGGCGAGTCGCCGTGCTGACCAATGCCGGTGGGCTCGGGATCCTGTGCGCAGATGCCTGCGAAGCCGCCGGTCTCGAGCTGCCCCAGCCGAGCGAGGAGACGGTTCGAGCGCTGGCCCCGCTGCTGCCTGGCGAAGCCAGCCTGGCCAACCCGGTCGACATGCTCGGCTCGGCATCCGACAAGTCGTACGAAGACGCCCTCCCGCTCCTGCTCGCCGACCCGGCCGTTGACGCGGTGATCGCTCTCTTCGTCCCGGCCGTGAGCGCGACCGCGGTAGCAGTCGCCACCGCGATTGCACGCGCTAGCGTGGGGGCCGACGGAGACAAGCCCGTGCTCGCGGTGGTGATGAGCGCCGAAGGAATTCCGGCTCCGCTTCGGACTGCGAAGGCCGTGGCCGCCTTTTCCTTCCCGGAGTCTGCGGCGCGAGCGCTCGGCCGCGTCGCCGAGCGGGCCGACTGGCTCCGTCGTCCACTCGGGTCTGTCCCGGAGATCGATCACATCGACACGGACGCCGCCCTCGCGGTCGTGGAGCGTGTCGCCTCCGACACGAACGGACGCTGGCTCGACCCCGCGGAGACGCGCGAGTTGTTGCTGGCCTACGGCATCCCGCTCGTTCCGGAAGCGCTCGCGAGGACCGCAGCGGAGGCAGTGGCAGCCGCTGCGGCACTGGGGTGTCCGGTCGTGGTCAAGACGGCTGCGCCCGGAGCGCACAAGACCGAGTCCGGTGGCATCGCGCTCGACCTGAAGGACGAGGAGGCGATTCGGCGCGCCGTCGACCGCATCGGAACCCCGGTGATCGTCCAGCCGATGGTCTCCGACGGAACGGAGCTCCTCGCAGGTCTCGTTCAGGATCCCGTGTTCGGACCTCTCGTCGCCTTCGGTCCTGGCGGTGTTCTCGCCGAGCTCATCGGCCAGGCCTCGTTCCGAATCGCACCACTTACGGACGTCGACGCGGAGGAGCTCGTCTCGGACGGAAAGGCGGGGGTCCTCGTACGCGGGTTCCGCGGCGCAGCCGCAGCCGACGGTGAGGCACTCGTCGACCTCGTGCACCGGCTCGCGCGGCTCGGGCTCGACCTTCCTGCGGTCGCCGAGCTCGACCTCAATCCGGTCCTCGCGCTTCCCGATCGCTGTGTCGTCGTCGACGCCCGCGTCCGGGTCGCGCACATGCACGCCCAGGTTCCCACGAAGACCTGGTAGCCCGACACGTAGAAGCGTCGCGGCCGACGACGGCCTGGATTCTTGGCAATCCCTCCGACGTGATCGTGAAGACGGCCGACAGGCAGGGTGCCGCATGATCGTCGTTCGCACGAACGGGCCGGGTTCATCTCACGGATCGTCGGGTTGAGCGTCGGCGAGATGGTGCAGCGCGGACTGCGACGTCCTGATCGTCCACTGACTCATGCTCGCGTGCGTCACCGCCGTCACACGCTCCGTACTTCCCCGCAGCTGCCGCGCGGCTCGACTGCAGCGGTTCCGCGCGCAAGTGCCGATGGCGATGACACCGACCGAACCGAGACTGCGGAGGTCAATCAAGGCAGTGCTCACCCGGGAGGTGGAGCGATGAAGGGCAAGAAGATTTGGGAGATCGGCGGATTTTTGGCCGGAGCGATCTTGATCCTCTTCGGTGCCGTAGCGATCTACATGGGCGTCGACGGGCGGAACACGGTCCGCGACAGCCTGAAGGACGAGCAGGTCTTCTTCAGCACGGCTGAGGACGAGGACGCGGCCACCGACAAGTACGCGTCCGAGTGGTACGGCGAGCAGGTCACCACCGGCGACCAGGCCCGGACGTTCGCGAAGATCATGCGCGAGCACCAGCTCGAGCGCACCGATGGTCTGACCTACGCGCAGATGGGACGTTTCATCGCCGCGGACGACCCCGAGAGCGCGGCGGGGACGAGCGACGAGGAAGCAGCGTTGAAAGACGAGGAAGGTAATCCGATCGCGAATCCCGCTCGCCAGAGCTGGGTGACGGCTGTCGCGATCACGACGGCGCTCAACACGAGCTACATGGCCGAGCAGCTCTCGATCTTCGGCATGGTCGTCGGAGTGGCGCTGCTGCTGACCGGGGTTGGGCTCGTCATCCTCGCGTTCGCGGTGTTCGGCAGGGAGCCGGAGGCCGCGGCGCAGAGGGCGCCGATCACGACCCGACCGGCGACGAGCTGATCCAGGGAACGGGAGGCCCCGGATCGACAGTTGCTCCGACCTCCCGGAGCACGAGAAGGGCGGCGCTGCCGCCCTTCTCGCTATCCGTACTTGCCCGCACCGTCGATCGGCGGCGCACCGGATACCCAGCGCTCCTGCGAGAGCGAGAGTGGAAGAGACGAAAGGAGGAGGATATGAAGGTAGGTGAGGTCATGACGACCGACGTCCTGACAATCGGGCCCGAGGCGGAGCTTCGGGACGTCGCCAGGCTGTTCGTCGAGCACGGCATCACCGGTGTGCCCGTCTGCGGCGCGCAGCGCGAGATCCTCGGCGTCATCTCGGAGGGTGACATCCTGTTCAAGGAGCAAGGCCCAGCCGAAGAGGGCCAGTCTCTCCTCGCTCGCCTCGACAGGAGCGCCTCGAGGGCAGCCGAGAGGGCAGCGGCAATCAAGGTCGGCGACGCGATGAGTGCCCCAGCGATGACCGTGTCGCCGTTCTACTCGGTAGCCGAGGCGGCCAGGATCATGTCGGAGCACGGCATCAACCGGCTTCCGGTGGTGAAAGGTGACGAGCTCGTCGGAATCGTCACGCGTACGGATCTCGTCCGCGCGTTCGTACGGTCCGACGAGGACATCCGGCGCGAGATCAGGCAGGAAGTGCTCCGCGACATCCTCTGGCTCGAGGCTCCCGCCGCAATCGGCGTCGACGTCGACCGCGGTGTCGTCCGCCTGAACGGTCACATGGAGACGAGCAGCGATGCGTCGTTGCTCGTCCGACTCGTCGGTCGCGTGCCCGGTGTGGTGTCGGTCCTCGCCGACCTCAGCTGGACGACGGACGACACGACACGCAAGGGGAAGCGCACGCTGCGACGCACCCAGATGCACGCTTCGAGCCGCTAGCAGGACGATACGCCCTCGACCGTGCCGGTCGCCTCTGGCGGCCATCACGGTCGTGCGCAGGGGGTGGAACGCTCGTCGACTAGTTGACGACCAGCACGTCGCACGGTGCGCTGCGGAGGATGCTCGAGCTGGTTGAGCCGAGGTCGGCGCCCTCGCCGTTCCGACTCCCGACGACGAGAAGGTCGGCGCCTGTCTCACGCGCGGCCGCGACGACCTCCTCATCCGCACGCCCGACCCGTTCCAGGTACCGGGCAGTGACACGACGGCCCATGAGATGCTCGCGCGCGCCCTCCACGGCGCTGTGCCCCGGCATATCCGCCGTCCGCACGTGCACGACGCTCAGACTCGTCGCATAGCCGACGCGGTCGGCGGCCGCGTCGAGCGCGCGCCCGGACGCATCGGAGTCGTCGTACGCGACGACGATGCTTCTCGGACGAGACGACATGCGCGGACAGTGCCCGCGGCGCCTCCTCGTCGCGTCCGCGTCAACCCGAGTGCGCGTGCGGAGAACTACGGATTCGGAGTTACCCGGGCTCCAGGAGGCCCTCGGAGAGGGCGTACCGGACGAGCTCCGCGCGGCTCGAGAGGCTCAGCTTCTGCATGATGTGAGCCCGGTGCGTCTCCGCGGTCCGGACGGAGATGTAGAGCTGCTGCGCGATCTCCTGGTTGGTGTGGCCGAGGGCGAGGAGGCGCAGCACCTCACGTTCGCGCTCGGACAGCGGATCCTGCTCGGCGCGGCGTCGATCCTCCGCGTCGGCGGCGATCAGCTTCGCACCCAGCGCGGGATGGACGTATCGCTCCCCGGCGGCGACTGCACGAACCGCCGCGACGACCTCTGTGTCGGCGGCCTCCTTGAGCACGTATCCACTGGCCCCCGCCCCGAACGCCGCCCGGACGTACCGTGGATCGTCCTGCATCGAGAGCACGAGCACTCGCGCCTCGGGAACCGCCTGCAGCACCGCCGGCATCCCCTCGATCCCGCCCTTCTCGGGCATCACGAGGTCCATCAGCACGACGTCGGGCTTCCCCTCGATCGCCTCGAACACCGCACGGTCGGCATTCGGAGCCTCGCCGACCGTCGTGATATCTGACTCCGCGTCGAGCAGCCGCCGGAGCCCGGACCGCACCACTGCGTGGTCGTCGACGATGAGCACCCGGATCACGAAAGCGGAACCTCGGCTTTGAGCAACGTGCCACCGCCTTCGCTCGACTGAACGGTGAGTCGCCCCCCGAGGAGCGCCACGCGCTCCCGCATGCCGACCAGGCCGAGGCCTCCGTCCCGCGCCGATTCGGGGTGGAACCCCTTTCCGTCGTCCTGCACGACGAGCGTCACGGTCTTCTCGGCCCGGGTCAGGCGAACGGTGACCCGTGTCGCGTCTGCGTGCTTCAGCACGTTGATCAACGCCTCCTGGACGATCCGGTAAAGCGCGGTCTCGATCTCCGCAGGCAGACGCTCGTCGCCGATCGGCGACTGAACGTCGACTGAGAGATCACCCTGCTCCTCCACGGTGTCCCGGAGACGCTCGATCGCCGGCACGAGTCCGAAGTCGTCGAGCGCGGCGGGCCGCAGCTCGACCGCGAGCCGCCTGACGTCCTGCAGCGTCGAGACGACGAGGTCCCGGAGCTCGGCCACCGCCGAATGGCTGGTCTCCGAGTCGACGCGATCTTCGAGCGACTTGAGTCCGAGCAGAATGGACGTGAGCGCCTGCCCGGTCTCGTCGTGGAGCTCACGCGCCAGCCGAGCGCGTTCGAGCTCCTGCGCCTCGACGACGCGGCGAACGGCATCGCGGCTCACTCGCTCGGAGAGATCAACGGCTATTGCCGCGCGCGCAGCGAGCGACTCGGTGAGCCGGACGTCCTCGTCGGCGAAACTTGACGTGGCGCCGAGCTTGTCGTGCACGACGACTACACCTATCGAGCGAGTCTGGACGACGAGGGGAACATACAGCGCGGAGCGGACGCCCATTCTCCGCGCCGCCTGCTGATCGATCTCGGGATCGTCGAGGACCGAGTCGACCCGCTCGCTCCTTCCGCGTTGAAGAACGCGACCCGTCTTCGACCGCCCGAGCTCGAGCTCCATTCCAACGAGGCCGTACGCGTCCGAGCCCTCACCGTCCGCCGCGGCGATGCGGAGACCCTCGCGCCCCGGCTCGGGAAGCGCAATCAGGACGAGGCGCGCGTTGATGAGACCTCGGAGTCGACGTGCCACGAGCGCGAGCAGCGGCTCGAGCTCGAGCTCGCCCGTAAGCGCATCGCCGATCTCGTTGAGCGACTCGAGCTGGCGAAGCCACCGCGTCGACGTCTCGTACAGCCGCGTGTTCTCGATTGCGACGGCCGCCTGGGCGGCGAGAAGCTGCGTCAGCTCCTCGTCTTCGTCCGAAAAGGCGCCTCCCTCCTCCTTCTCGGTGAGGTACAGGTTCCCGTACGCCACGCCGCGAAGCAGAATGGGGACGCCGAGGAACGTCTGCATCGGAGGGTGGTGGGATGGAAAGCCGACGGACCGCGGATCGTCCGCGAGGCTCTCCAGCCGTAGCGGCTTGGCCTCCCGGATGAGGACGCCGAGAATGCCGCGGCCCATGGGGAGCTCGCCGATCGCGGCATGAGTCTCTGCATCGATGCCGGTCGTCAGGAAGCGCTCGAGCCCTGTTCCGGTCTGGTCGATGACGCCGAGGGCGGCGTACCGCGCGCCGGTCAGCTGCGCAGCGGTCTCCACCAGTTGCTGGAGAAGGGCGTCGAGCGAGAGCTCGGAGCTGAGCGCGATCCCCGCGTCGACGAGCACGCGGAGACGGTCGAGTGCGGTCTGAGCCATCCTTGCCTCCCGGAGATCGGTGCAGCGTAGACGCTCGAAAGCCGGACGCGCTCCAGGTCCAGCCGGCGACTCGCAGCTGGTAGTTCTCCGCAGCGTCCCTTCGGACGAGCGCCGATGCGCCTGCCTGGCGTGCCGTCGATTCTGGGTGCATGACATCCGCTGTCCATCCTCCGGCCACGCACACGGAAGAGCCCGGACTGAGGGTGACCGACGCGATGCACTGGGGCCCCGTGAGTTGCGCCGCGGATGCACCGCTCACAGCCGTCGCCGCTCTGATGCGCGACAGACGCGTGCATTGCGTCGTCGTCATCGACGAGGCGTCGAGCGATCGGGCTCTGTGGGGGGTCGTCTCCGATCTCGATCTCATCGCGGCCGCGACCGTCCGGTCGCTCGACGAGCAGACGGCAGCCGGCACGGCGATGCGCCCGGCCGTGACGATCGGTCCCGGCGAGCTGCTCGAGGAGGCCATGAAGCGCATGACGTGCCACGGCGTCTCGCATCTCGTCGTCGTCGACCCGGCCGACACGTACCCGCTGGGGGTGCTGTCGACGCTCGACCTCGCGGCCGTGCTCGCCGCCGATCGGGCGACTGCGGCCGATCCGGATCCGTACTTTCCCGCGCCGGATTCGCGGCTCTGAGCCGATCCCAACTCGCCGCTGCCGGGCGAGACTGAGGCGAACGACGGAAGGAGCTCTCATGGAGACGCCGATCCTGGAAGCGAGGTCTCTCGAGAAGACCTACGACACCGGCGCCGTGAGGGTCGAGGCCCTCCGCGGCGTCGATCTCGCGCTCGAGCGAGGCGAGATGGTGGCGATCATGGGGCCGAGCGGCTGCGGCAAGACCACGCTGCTGAACTGCCTGTCGGGGCTCGATTCGATCGACGGGGGGGAAGCGCTGATCGAGGGAACGCCGCTGTCCGAGATGTCGGATCGCGAGCGAACGGACTACCGCGCCCGGCGAATGGGCTTCGTCTTCCAGTTCTACAACTTGATCCCGGTTCTGACCTCGGTCGAGAACGTCGAGCTGCCACTGCTCGTGGCGAGAGTGCGGGCACACGAGGCCCGAGAGCGCGCACTTGCTGCGCTCGATCTCGTCGGCCTCGCGGGCCGGGCAGGCCACGTGCCGGACGCGCTGTCGGGTGGCGAGCGCCAGCGCGTCACGATCGCCCGCTCGCTCGTCAACGACCCGGCGATCGTCTGGGCGGACGAGCCCACCGGGGACCTCGATTCCGAGAACGCCGCCGAGATCGTCGCGCTGATGCGCCGGCTGAATCTCGAGCGCGGACTGACCTTTCTCATCGTCACCCACGACATCTCGGTCGGCCGCAAGACCGACCGCATCGTGCGGATGCTCGACGGTGAGGTCGTCGAGGAGCAACGACTGGAGGTGCCACATGTACTCGCGCGTCACGCTGCTTGAAATCGACACGATGCGGGTCGACGTCGACGACGCCGCACAGACGTTCCGCTCGCTGGTCGCGCCGAGGCTCGCCGACCAGGAGGGCTACGAAGGCGTGGTCGCCCTCGTCACCGGCGAGGGGAAAGGGATGATCATCTCCTTCTGGGACACCGAGGAGGCAGCGCGGGATGCATCCGGCTTCGCCTCCGCGGAGCTCGAGCGGCACGTCACGATGTTCCGCTCACCGCCGGGACGGGAGTGCTACGAGGTCGCCTTCGCGGACATGGAAGCGCTCCTGGTGACCTAGACCATGAAGGAAGTCTTCGGCATCCCCGTCGACTCGCTGCTCGCGATCCTCCTCGTCGGGCTCGGCATCGCGTTGTTCATCGTCGGAGCGCTCGCGCTCCGCAATCGCATTCTCGTCACGCTCGCCGTGCGCAGCGTCGGCCGCCGCCGCGGCCGCAGCGCGCTCATCGTCGTCGGGCTCATGCTCGGCACGACGATCATCGCGGCGGCCCTGACGACCGGCGACACGATGAGCCACACGATCCGGACGACCGCCGTCGCGACCCTTGGCGCGACGGACGAGACGATCGCGCCGAAGGGCGCGGTCGACGACATCCCCGGCGCGCTCGGCGCCGCGAGCGGGATGCAATGGATTCCCGAGGGGACGGTCGGGCAGGTGGAATCGGCCGCCGACGGCTCGGATCTCGTGGACGGGATCACCGGCGCGATCATCGAGCAGGTCGCGCTGCAGGCGCCGTCTCAGGGTCAGACCGAGCCGAGCGTCGTGCTCTTCGCCGGCGACCCCGCCCGGATGGACGGCTTCTCGCCCATCCGGGGATCCGGAGGAAACGAGCTGTCGCTCGCCGACCTCCGCCCCGGCGAGGTGTACCTGAACACCAAGGCCGCCCGCGAGCTGCGGATCGAAGCCGGGAATCGCGTCGTCGTCTACGCCGGCGCCGATCCGGTTCCGATGAGAGTGCGCGACGTCGTTCGCTTCGACGGTGCCGGCACAGCGGACGCTTCGGCGCTTCTCTCGCTCGCGCAGGCACAGCAGCTCTTCGACCGGGACGGCGAGATCAGGGCGGTGCTCGTGTCGAACCGCGGCGGAGACGTCGCAGGTGCTGCCCGCTCGGACGAAGTCGTCGCCCTGCTCGAACCCGTCGTGGGCTCGCTCGGCCTCGAGATCCAGACGCTCAAGGCGGATGCCATCGAGGACGCCGACGCCGCCGGCAACGCGTTCATGACCTTCTTCACGACGTTCGGGACGTTCTCGATCGCCGCCGGCATTCTCCTGATCTTCCTCATCTTCGTCATGCTCGCGTCCGAGCGGCGCGGCGAGCTTGGCATCGCGCGGGCCGTGGGCACCCGGCGCGGGCACCTCGTCCAGATGTTCACGTTCGAGGGCGTCGCCTACGACTTCCTCGCCGCACTGGTCGGTGCCGTGCTCGGAGCGCTCGTCGCGCTCGGCATGGTCATGGTGATGGCGAGCGCGTTCGCCGCTGCCGACAGCGACGAGGGTCTCCAGATCGAGTTCGCCGTCACGCCCAGAAGCCTCGCCATCGCCTTTGCGCTGGGGATGCTGCTGACGCTCGTGGTGGTCGCCGTCTCGGCGTGGCGCGTGAGCGTCATGAACGTCTCCACGGCGATCCGCAATCTGCCGGAGCCGCCGACCGGACGCCGCCGCCGCCGCTTCGTGCTCGCCGCGGTCGGGATCCTCGCCGGCACCGCCCTGACCGTCTCCGGTACGAGCTCCGGTACCGCGACGCCGGTGATGCTCGGCACCTCGCTCGTCCTCCTCGGTCTCATCCCGCTGCTGCAGGTCGCGGGCGTGTCGGAACGGGTCGCGAACACCCTGTGCGGTGGCGCGATCGTCGTCACGCTCATGCTTCCCTGGAACCTCTGGGAACGCGTCTTCGGCACTCTCGCGATGGACTTCGGCACCTGGATCGTCGCCGGTCTGATGATCATCGTCGGCGCCGTCCTCGTCATGATCCACAACGCGGCAGCACTGCTCGGACTGGTGATGCGTACGTTCGGCCGTATCGGCGCGCTCGCACCGGTTCTCCGCCTGTCGATCGCATACCCGCTCTCGGCTCGCTTCCGGACGGGCACGACGCTGGCGATGTTCACCCTCGTCGTCTTCACGCTCGTGACCGGAACTGCGTCGAATGGCTCTTTCGTGCACGCGATTGGCGTCGAGGACTTCGGTGGCGGCTATCAGGTTCGAGCAGGAACCATCGGCGCGGCGCCGATCGACGACATGGCAGTCGCGCTGCGTCGGTCGCCCCGAGTGAACGAGCGCGACTTCACGACGATAGGCAGCCAGTCGGTGCTCGCGGTCGAGGCGAAGCAGGTCGGCGCCGGGCGTCCCTTCGAGTCGTACCCCGTGCGCGGACTCGACGCGCCGTTCCTCGAGCACACGACCTTCGGCCTCGGGGACATCGCACACGGATACGGCTCGGAGCAGGAAGTCTGGGCGGCGCTGCGAGAGCAGCCCGGCCTCGCCGTCGTCGACAGCACCGTCGTCCCGCGCCGCGACAACTGGAACTTCGGCGTGCTTCCCGATTTCCAACTGTCCGGCTTCTACTTCGAGGAGGGCTTCGACCCGATCGAGGTCCAGATCCTCGACAAGCAGACGGGCCTGAGCTCGACGGTGACGGTGATCGGGATCCTCAAGGACACGGCGCCGCTCGAGATGGTCGGGATCTCGACGTCCGAGGAGACACTTGCGGAGGCGTTCCCCGGTCGCATCCGGCCGACGATCCACTACTTCGGGCTGGCGCCGGGTGTCGACCCCGAGGACACCGCCGCTGCTCTCGAGGCCGCGTTCGTCGCAAACGGGCTCGAGGCGGAGTCGATTCAGCACGTGGTGGACGACGCCACGGCCGCCAACCTGACGTTCAATCGGCTCGTGCAGGGATTTCTGGGACTCGGGCTGGTCGTGGGTGTCGCCGCGCTCGGCGTCATCAGCGCCCGCGCCGTGGTGGAACGGCGACAGCAGATCGGCGTCATGAGGGCGATCGGCTTCCGCACCCGCATGGTGCAGGCGGCGTTCCTCCTCGAGTCGTCGTTCATCGCGCTCACCTCGATCCTTGCCGGCACCGTGCTCGGCCTGCTCCTGGCCTGGAACATCATCCGCGATCAGCAGGCCCAGCCCAGCTGGGAGAACCTCGAGCTCATCGTGCCGTGGGGGAATCTGGCGGTCATCTTCCTGGTCGTGTACGCCGTCGCGCTCGCAGCGACGCTCGCGCCGGCGATCAGGGCGTCGAGGATCCAACCCGCGGAAGCGCTGCGGTACCAGTAGGCGCTGGTCCTCGGCTGCACAGTGTCCGTTGCACGGGGCCGGCGTCCGTGACGTCGCCAGTCGCACGCTCGACGACGTGCGAGCGCTAGGGTTCGCCACGTCCATCTGGACGCTGGGCCGCGTTCGGGTGGGAGGTGATCCGAGCTGAGGCGTCATTCGGCACTGATACCGCTGTCGCATGATCACCATGCCGAGCTCGTGCGCGCTCGGCGCCTTTGCCTTGCCTCCGGCTCCGATGTTCCCGAGGCCCGACTCGCCGCAGCGAAGCAGTACGTCGCGGCCTTCTTCGCCGAGACGACGAGCCACTTCCGCGTCGAGGAGGAGAAGCTCTTCCCACTGCTCGCGCGCCATGTCGGCAGCAGTCCTCTCCTCGAGCAGGTTCTCGGTGAGCACGAGAGGCTGCGACGTCTTGCCTCGGCGTTGCGAGAGGAGGTCGCGAGCGGCGACGTCAGCGGCGAGACCATGCTGCTGACCGCCGACCTGCTCGAATCGCACGTGCGCCGCGAGGAGCGTGAGCTCTTCCCATTGATCGAGCAGACGGTTTCCGACACCGAGCTGCGCTCAGTGGAGCTGCCCTCGTCGGCTGCTCCAGCGACCGATGGATAGTCGAACGCCGTCGTGACCGGAGCCCGTGTCTTGCCGTTCCGAGCTTGTTGCCCGTCCCGCGTTTCACCGGTATCCAGCGTGGGAACGAGCGTCGCACTGCCTGGATCTCGCCGCGAGGGGCCCCACGCTCTACCGCCGTGGCAACCTTGACGACCGGCGAGGTCCAGGCCGGGTTCGCCCGTGCCCGGCTCGCGTCATGGTCGGGTAGCGCCACGTGGAGCTCGTCGCGACTGCGAAACGGGAGGGCGCCGATCTCGAGGAGCCGGCGAAGCGGTCGAGGACGAAGTCGTCTACGCGGTAGAAGGCACGCGCCTGAGAAGCGAGCGCAGCTTCAGCGCGTTGGCGATCGCGAAGCCCTGCCAGTCGTTGTTGAAGTACGCATAGACATCTCCCGACTGGCTCGCGATGCGATCGGCCCACGCGCGCAGCTGGCGCTCGCTGTAGTTGCCGTCGCGCCCGCGGCCGCGGTGGAAGCGCAGAAAGCTCCAGTCTGTGGTGTCGACCCAGGGCGTGGCTCCGCCCGGTGCGCGGTCGGCGACAACCAGCGCAGCGTCGTGACTGCGGAGGAGCTCGTACACGGGCCCGGCGAACCAGCTCGGGTCCCGGAACTCGAAGGCGTGCAGCCCGGGAGTGAGCGCCTCGAGCGTGGATTCGAGGACATCGTCGTCGCGGTCGAAGTGCGGCGGCAACTGCCAGAGGATCGGGCCGAGCTTGCCGGTGCGTCGAAGCGGCTCGATGCGCTCGTCCATCCGCTTCGCGCCCTCGGCGATGTTGCGCAGGCGCTTCACGTGCGTCAGGTACCGGCTCGCCTTGACCGCGAACACGAAGCCGTCAGGCGCCCGAGTGGCCCAGCCCTCGACGGTCTTCGTGCTCGGCAGCCGGTAGAACGTGGCGTTGACCTCGACCGTGTCGAACGACTCGGCATAGAGCTCGAGCCAGCGTGAGCTCGATCCCGACGGCGGATAGAAGACGCCCCGCCAATGGTCGTAGCTCCAGCCTGAACATCCGACGCGGATCACACAGCG
>JAJTCQ010000014.1 GCA_021323315.1 Gaiellaceae bacterium
CGAAGCTCCACCTCGAGGAGACCGAGCGCGGACGGCCAGTGGGCCTCGAGCGCGTCGCGAAAGCGATTCTCGTCCCGCAGCCGCTCCGCCCACATCCCGGCGTGCATGCGGTGGTAGACCTCCTCGCGATCCATCTTCGCCGCGAGCCCCGCGAGCTCCGTGTCCTCCGACGTCTTGAGCGCGTCGATCCGGATCGCGTCCGCCGTCTCGTACAGGAAGTGGCGCGCGATCGTGCCGGCCCAATCGTGGATCAGCCGTGCCTGCACGAGCGGCGCGCACCGGTACTCGCCCGGGGAGCGGTCGAACGCGAGCTCGTCGGCGGTCGTGCTCAGCTCCGCCGCGGCGAGCTCGTACAACGCCCTCGCGTGCCCGATCTCGTTCTGCGCGATGGAGGAGAAGGCCACGTCCGTCAGTACGGTCACTCATCGCCCGCTCCGGGCGCCATATCCAGCGTGCCCGCACGCTCGCGTGCTTCGTGCAGCCGCGCCTTGATCGAGTAGCCGTCGACGCGCCGGTACTTCATCTCGAACTCGTCGGGGAACTCCTCGATCTCGCTCACGGCCTGGCGTGGCACGAGCCAGAGCGCGACCGACTCCTGCCGCCGCCCGTACTGCTCGCGTGCATAGATCTCCGCGAACTGCTCGTCGGGCGCCGTCACCGAGCCTGCGTGCTGAAAGGGCTGGCCCTTCCGCTCCTGCCTGAAGACCTCGTACACCACTAGGCAGCCTCCGCGAGCACCACCCGCTCGACCCATGCGATGTCCTCGCGCGAGAGCCGCCGGAACGCGAGGCGCTCCTCCGATGCCGGGCCGTGCCCGGTCACGACGGCGCGGAGCTTCTCCCAGTCGGGCTCGGTATAGAGCCACGTGCCCGTCTCGTCCTTGCGCAACGCCGCGTCGGGAATCGTCAGGCCGAGCTCGCGGATCTGCGGCACGTACCCCTCGAGGAACTGCTGACGCGCCTCCTCGTTGGCCTGGCTCTTGATCCGCCAGACCACCATCGGGTCCTCCTCGGCCGGGATCGGGTTGCCGTGGAAGTGCATCAGCGGCTCCCACCAGCGGTCGAGCGCCTCCTGGACGAGCCCGAACTGCTCCTCCGTGCCGGTCACCAGCGCGAGGATGACGTCGCGACCGTGGAGGATGTGGAACGACTCCTCCCAGCAGATCTTCTTCATGATCCTCGCGTACGGCGCGTACGAGCACTTGAGCAGCGCCTTTTGCGACACGATCGCAGCGGCGTCGACGAGCCACGCGATGACGCCGACGTCGCCCCACGTCTTCGTCGGGTAGTGGAAGACGTTGTGGAACTTCGACTTGCCCGAGACGAGGTCGTCGAGACATGCGGTGCGCGGCTTGCCGAGATCTTCGACGACGCGGTAGATGAGCTGGGCGTGCCCGACCTCGTCCTGGATCTTCGCGGTGAGTGCGAGCTTGCGCTGCAGCGTCGGCGCCCGGAGGATCCAGTCGCGCTCGGGGAGCACGCCCATGAGCTCCGAGTTGCCGTGCATCTCGATGAACTTGATCAGCCGGGCACGGTACTCGTCGGGCATCCAGTCGCCCGTCTCGACCTGTCCGCCCGACTGGACGTACTCGAGGAACTCCTGCGCACGCGTATCCATTTTCCCCTCCCTCCTACCGAACGGTCGTTAGCATCGAGTGTAATGGCTGCGCGCAGGGACGAGCTGACGCGGGAAGCCACGCGCCTCTTCGCCGAGCGCGGCTTCCACGGGACGTCGATGGATGCGCTCGCCCAGGCTCTCGGCGTGCAGAAGGGCTCCCTCTACTCGCTGATCGGCTCGAAGCAGGAGCTGCTGTACGTGACCATGCGCTCCGGTGCGACGGCGTTCCACGCCGCGCTCGACGCGGTCCCGGAGCGCGCCCCCGCAGCCGAGCGGGTGCGCGTGGCGCTCCGCGGTCATCTGCGCGTCGTCTCGGAGCAGCTCGACGTGGCGACCGTCTTCACGCGCGAGTGGCGCTACCTCGAAGGCGCGCACCGCGACGAGATCGTCGCCGAGCGCCGGCGCTACGAGGATCGCTGGCGCGCGCTTCTCCGCGAGGGCGTCGAATCCGGCGATCTGCGCACGGATCTCGACGTGGGCGCAGCGACGCTGCTCGTCCTCTCGGCGGCGAACTGGGCGTACACCTGGCTCGAGCCGGGTCGCGACACGGACGAGCTCGCGGATCGCTTCACGGCGATCCTCGTCGACGGCATCCGCGGCTACGCCACTCGGGCATGAGCCGGCTCCTCGTCGTGAACCCGTTCGCATCGGGAGTGGACGAGCACCGGCTCGCGGCGGTGCAGGCGGCGCTGCCGGAGGACACCGAGGTGCGACTGACCACCGCGGCGGGGGAAGCAACGGAGATCGCTCGCGCTGTCGGGAACGTCGACGCGGTCTACGTCCTCGGAGGTGACGGGACCTACAACGAAGTACTCAACGGGCTGACGGTGGACGTGCCGCTGGGGTTTCTCCCCGGCGGGGGGACGAGCGTGCTACCGCGCGCGCTCGGGCTTCCGCGAAACCCGGTGCAGGCGGCGAAACGAGTGGCGCAAGGGACGACGCGTCGCATCGGACTCGGCCGGGTCAACGGACGTCGCTTCGGCTTCGCCGCCGGTCTCGGCGTCGACGCCGAGCTCGTGCGCCGCGTCGACGAGCTCGGACGCAGTCCCGACGGGAGTCGCCCCGGAGACGTCGCGTTCCGGAAGGCCGCCACGGCGATGCTCCGGGAGCGGCCCGCGCGGTTCGACGAGCAGCTCGAGATCGAGGACACCGGGCGCGCGGCGTTCGTCCTCGTCGGGAACTGCTCCCCGTACACGTACTCGGGCTCGCTCGCGCTCGATCTCGTTCCGGGGGCGGACTTCGATGCGGGGCTCGCCTACTTCGCGCCCATCAGCCTCCGGGCGCGCGACCTCCCGCGTGTGCTCGTGCACGGGGTTCGCGGATCGGGGCTGAAGGACGGGAGGGCGCTGTCCGCGCGCGACGTCGACCACATCGTCGTGCGCTGCGACATCTCCCTTCCGTTGCAGGTCGACGGCGAGGATGCCGGGGACGTCCTCGAAGCCACCTATGAGGCCGAGCGCGACGCCGTGACCGTTCTCGTCTAGGGCCAGGCAAGCCTCACACCTACAATGCCGCGCGATGAGCCGGGTGCTCCCCGCGGAAGGAGACCTGCGCCGCGTCATCGGCGACGGTGACGCGATTCCCGACCGTGAGGTCGAGGGGCTCGGCGCCGACGAACTGCTGCAGCTGTACCGCAACCTCGTTTTGCTGCGCACCTACGACGAGCGCTCGGTCGTCTACCACCGGCAGGGCCGCATCGGCACGTACGCCATCTTCTGGAACCACGAGGCGATGCAGGCGGGATCGGTCTTCGCGCTCGACGACCGCGACTGGATCTTTCCTGCCTATCGCGAGTCCGCAATCGGTCTCTTGCGCGGAATGCCCGTCTCGACCGTGCTCTCGTGGTGGCGTGGCCATCCGGCCGGTTGGTGGAACCCGAAGGACTACAACCTCGCGTCGATCTGCGTCCCGATCGCGACGCAGATCCCGCACGCGGTCGGGTTCGCCTGGGGCTCCCGGCTCAACCGTGAGGACACGGTCGCACTGACGCTCTTCGGGGACGGCGCCACCTCCGAGGGCGCGTTTCACGAAGGAGCAACGTTCGCAGGCGTGATGAAGGCGCCGGTGATCCTCCTCTGCAACAACAACCAGTGGGCGATCTCGACGCCGCTGTCCAAGCAGACGGCTGCGCCGACGCTCGCCGACAAGGCGATCGGCTACGGCATCCCCGGCGTGCGCGTGGATGGCTGCGACGTGCTCGCCGTGTACGAGGCGACCCGCGACGCCGTTCTGCGCGCGCGTGCCGGCGACGGCCCGACCTTCATCGAGGCCGTCTCGTATCGCGCCGCGCCGCATGCCACGGCAGACGATCCGTCGCTGTACATCGATCCTCAACGGGTCGAGGAGCAGCGCGAGAACGAATGCATCGGCCGCTTCGAGCGCTACCTGAAGCGCCTCGGCGTCCTCGGTGACGAGCAGGCCGCGGCCGTGAAGGCCGAAGCGCTCGAGCTGATGCGCGCGGGCATCTCGGCCGCCGAGGCGGAGCCGCCCGCGGATCCCTCGCTCGTCTTCGAGCACGCCTATGCCGACCCGCCGCCGCCCCTTCTCGCAGACCGCGACGAGCTCTTGAGGATCCTGGGCGATGCCTGAACTCCTGCTCGTCGAGGCGGTCAACGATGCGCTGCACGTCGAGATGCAGCGCGACGAGTCCGTCATGATCCTGGGCGAGGACGTCGGGACGCTCGGCGGCGTCTTCCGCGCGACCGCCGGGTTGCAGGAGCGATTCGGTGCCCATCGCTGCGTCGACACACCGCTCGCCGAGGCCGGGATCGTCGGCACCGCCGTCGGGCTGTGCATGGCGGGGTGGCGCCCGGTCTGCGAGATGCAGTACGACGCGTTCAGCTACCCGGCGCTCGACCAGCTGATCAACCACGTCGGCCGCTACCGCTGGCGCACGCGGGGAAGGATGTCGTTTCCGCTGACCATTCGCATGCCCTACGGCGGAGGGGTGCGCGCCCCCGAGTTGCACGACGACTCGCCGGAGACGTACTACGTCCACACGCCGGGCGTGAAGGTCGCGATCCCGTCGACTCCGGCAGACGCAAAGGGCCTGCTCGCCGCCGCGATTCGCGATCCAGATCCGGTCGTCGTCCTCGAGCCGAAGCTCCACTACCGAACCACCAAGGAGGACGTGCCCGAGGGCGAGCACGTCGTCCCGCTCGGGAAGGCCCGAATCGCTCGCGAAGGCTCGGACCTGACGATGGTTTGCTACGGCGCGATGGTGCACGTCTCGCTCGCGGCCGCAGAGACACTGGCGGACGAGGTCTCGTGCGAGGTGCTCGACCTGCGGTCGCTCAAGCCGCTTGACGAGGACGCATTGCTCGCGTCGGTTGCGAAGACAGGTCGGGTCGTCGTCGTGCAGGAGGCGCCGCGGGTCTGTGGGTTCGCCGCCGAGGTCGCCGCGGTCCTCGCGGAGAAGGCGATCTTCGACCTCCACGGCCCGGTCGTCCGCGTGACCGGCTACGACGTCCCGTACCCGTACTGGCAGATCGAGGACGCGTACATGCCGTCGGTCGTGCGTGTCGTCGACGCCGTCCGGCGCGTCCTCGCTGCGTGACACGACGCCTGGTCTGGCGCCGGGTCGACGAGCCCGGGATGGAGATCGCGCACGTCGAGTCGTTCGCGCGTGCCTCGGGAACGCAGATCGGCGTCTCGTACGAGCTGCGGTGGCAGCTCGAAGGAGCGCGACTCGAGCTCGACGTCGTCGGCGTGCGACGCACGGTCGTCGAGCTCGAGGACGCCGACTTCTTCGACGTCTTCGCTTCGCCGTTCTTCAATTCGCTGCCGGTGTTTCGAGACGGCCTGCTCGACGGAGCGGAGGCAAGGACGTACACGATGCGGTTCGTGCATGTCCCCGAGCTCGAGGTGGTGCTCTCGGAGCAGCGCTACGAGCTGCTCGGCGGGCGCGTCGTCCGATATTCGTCCGGCACGTTCACGGCGGACATCGAGTTCGACGAGGACGCCTTCGTGGTCGACTATCAGGGCTTCCTGCAGCGCGTCGAAGCGGCCGAGAGCTGATGACGAATCACGACATCCCGCTCGAGCGGCGGACGCTGCACGGCCACTTCTCGCGCGAGCTCGAGCCGATCCTCACCGTCGACTCCGGCGACTCGATCGCCTTCTCGTGCCTCAACGCAGGGTGGCGCGGCGACGACCAGGAGCCGTTCGCCGAACGCCGGCCGGAGGGCGACGAGCTCGACGCCGGGCACGCACTGATCGGCCCGGTGGAGCTGCACGGCGCTCGCGCGGGACAGACACTGGAGGTGCGGATCGAGGACGTGCGCATCGGGTCGTGGGGCGTGACCGACGCGGGCGGCTGGCACACGCCGCTGAACGAGCGCCTCGGTGTCGCCGACGGCGAGCCGTCGGTGCTGAAGTGGGAGCTCGACGCGGATGCCGGCGTGGGGCGCGATCAGCGCGGCCGCGAGGTCGGGCTCAGTCCCTTCCTCGGCGTGATCGGCATGCCACCGGACGCGCCCGGCGTGCACTCGACAGCCCCGCCGCGCTCGTGCGGCGGGAACATCGACTGCAAGGAGCTCGTCGCCGGGACGACGCTGTTCCTGCCCATTCGGGTCGACGGCGCACTCGTCTCCGCCGGCGACGGCCACGCAGCACAGGGCGACGGCGAGGTCTCGCAGCTTGCGATCGAGGCGCCCGTCGAGCGTGCGCAGCTGACGCTCGCCGTGCGGGACGATCTCGTGCTGGCGAACCCGAGCGCATGGACACCGGAGGCCTGGCTGACGTTCGGCTTCGACGAGGATCTCGACGAGGCGGCTGCGCAGGCGATCGACGGGATGCTCGACCTCATGGCGCGCGAGCAGGGTCTCGAGCGGCGGGAGGCCCTTGCGTTGGCGAGCGTCGTCGTCGACCTCCGCGTGACGCAGATGGTGAACGCCTCGCGAGGCGTGCACGCGCGACTCGCGCACGACGCTCTCCGCTAGACGACAATCCGACCGATGTCCACGTGGGTCGTCCAGGTCGCAGTCGTCGCGCTCTTCGCCCTCGCGTGCGGCGCGCTCACCTGGGCGTGGCTGGGCGGACGGCTCGGACGGGCGGGGATCGTGCTCTTCGCGGTCGCACTCGTCATCTGGGTCGCGGCGTTCCTCGCCATCGCTGCGGAGCTCCGCGGCGCGAACGACTTCGCCACGTGTGACGCGAACTGCGCGCCGATCCACTACCTGACTGCTGTGGCGTTCATCGGAGCGCCGCTCCTCATCGCGCTCGCGGGCCTCGCGATGGTCGTCGCCCGCGGTAGCCGCTGGCGTCTGAGGAAGACACGCGAGAATCCCGGCTGATGGCCAGCTCGTTCAAGCTGCCCGACCTCGGCGAGGGCCTGACCGAGGGCGAGATCGCACGCTGGCTCGTGGCGGAGGGGCAGGAGATCGCGGAGGACGAGCCGCTCGTCGAGATCCAGACCGACAAGGCGACCGTCGAGATCCCCTCGCCGTACGCGGGGACGGTGCTGGCGATTCTCGTCGCCGAGGGCGAGATCGCTTCGGTGGGCACTCAGCTCGTCGTCATCGGCGAGCCGGGCGAAGACGCAAGTGACAAGTTGTCACAAGCACCGCGCACCGCAGCGGCGGCGGGTGAGCAGCCAAGTGAAACAGTGTCACAGGGGCAGTCGACCCCTGCCGCGGGAGCCGGGCGCGTGCAGGCGACGCCCGTAGTCCGTCGCATCGCGCAGGAGCTCGGCGTGGAACTCGCGGGAGTCGACGGTTCCGGTCCCGCCGGCCGGATCACCGAGGACGACGTGCGCGCGGCCGCCTCGGTTGGTACCGAGGGTCGGCGCGAGCCACTCCGCGGTGTCCGCCGCGTGATCGCGGAGCACATGGCACGCGCGCATCGCGAGGTGCCGCCGGTGACGTGGGTCGAGGAGTGCGACTTCGAGGGAGTTCCGCTCGACCGCCTGCTCGCGACCGTCGTGAAGGCGAGCGCCGACTCGCTGGCCGAGTTCCCGGAGCTGAATGCACGACTCGACGGCGATGCGATCGTCTATCTCGACCGTTACGACATCGGCGTCGCCGTGCAGACCGACGAGGGCCTCGTCGTACCGGTCGTGCGGGCTGCGAACGGGAAGTCCGTCGAGGAGTTGGGGATCGAGATCGCCGGGCTCGCCGAGCGCGCGCGGGCAGGCTCGCTCGCCGCCGACGAGCTGCGCGGCTCGACGTTCACCGTGTCGAGCGCCGGCAAGCTCGCAGGTCTCTTCCAGACGCCGATCGTCAACCATCCCGAGGTCGCGATCCTGAGCATCGGTCGCGTGGCGCCGCGCGCCGTCGTCCGCGACGGCGAGCTCGTCGTGCGCCAAACCGGGACGCTCGCGATCACGTTCGACCACCGCGTCATCGACGGGGCGCGAGCAGCCACCTTCGGCCTCGCGGTGATCGCCCGGATCGAAGTGCGCCCGGCGGGCTAGCACCCGCCGGGCGGTCTGCCCCCTGGCCCCCGGACCTAGTCGTCGCGCTGGTCGTCGTCGTTGATCTGACCCCGTACCTCGCCCGCCGGGAACTTGGTCGAGTGGACGTTGGCGTACGTCCGTCCCGCGCGAATGGCCGCGACGAGCTCGCCGAACTCGCCGGCTGCGATGCCCTGTCCCGTGGGGCCGACCACGTCCGCCGGCACGATCGTTCCGGTCACCGTTCCGGACTGTGGGCATGCCGGCTTGCCGCCTCCGCCGCACAGGAATGCGGCGACGCCGCCGTTGACGCTTCGCTGTCCGAAGTGGATGTGCGCGAACAGGACCGGCGCCTCGAGATCTGCGAATGTCAGCGTGAAGTCGATCTCCGCCGCGTCATCGTCGATCGTCGCTGTGAAGGAGCCACTGGCGACACTCGAGACAGGCCCGCCGGGCGCTCCCTCGAGGTAGCCGCTCATCGGGCCGGTGCTCACGTTCTTCTTTCCGCTGTCAGCTGTCGCGTACGAGCCGATCGCCAGAACGGCGAGCGCTCCCGAGATCAGCGTGACGAGCGTGAGTCCCGTACGACTGCGCATGCGTCTGCTCCCCTCTCCGAAGGTTCTACTGCAATACGAACGCGCGAACGATTCGGATTCCCGCTCTTCTAGACTGCTGCCCGTGGGGGACTGGTACACGATCGGGCTTTCCCTCGGGCTCGGCCTCGGTCTGTCGATTGCGATCACGGGCATCCTCGGGACGAACGTGCTCGGGATCGGGGCGGCGGCGGTCGTCGGGGCGGTGCTCGGCGGCGCGATCGGTCTCCTCATCGGAGACACCGCCGAGACGATCGCCGGCGTCGTAGGCGGAGTACTCGGTGCCTTGGCCGCTGCGGCGGTCGTCGTCGGGGCTCTCCGGCGGGGCGCCACGCGGTTCGGTGTCGGCGCGTACATGGGCGCGCTCGGCGTGCTCGTCTGCCTCGTCGCGCTGATCCCGATCGCGGGTTACGCGCTCGCGGTCGCGCTTCCAGCCCTGGCTGCGCGTCTGCGCGGACGGCAGGCCGCCCGCTTTGCCGGGCTCCGCACCCTCGCGAAGTGAGCTCGCGGCCAGACTGGGCCGGCGCGCGTGCGCGCATGGTCGAACGGCAGCTCCGGCGGCGTGGGATCCCGGACGACCGCGTCCTCGCGGCGATGGAGCGCGTGCCGCGAGAGCTGTTCGTGCCTGACAGCGTGCGTCCGTACGCCTATGCCGACGACGCGCTGCCGATCGGTCAGGGGCAGACGATCTCGCAGCCCTTCGTGGTGGCGACGATCTGCTCGCTCCTTGCCCTCGACGGCTCCGAGCGGGTTCTCGACGTCGGCACGGGGTCCGGCTACCAGGCGGCCGTGCTCGCCGAGCTCGCCGCAGAAGTCGTGACGATCGAGCGGCTCCAGGAGCTGGCGGAGACTGCACGGGCAGCGCTCGCCGCGGCCGGATATCCGAACGTCGAGGTGCGGGTCGGCGACGGGTCGCTCGGCGTCGAGGAGCGGGCGCCGTTCGACGCGATCGCCGTCGCGGCGGCGACCCCCACCGTGCCCCCGGCGCTGTACGAGCAGCTCGCCGTGGGCGGCCGGATCGTCGTCCCGCGCGGCTCGCGGGACGGCCAGAAGCTCGTGCTGGTCGTGCGTACCGTGGACGGGCCCGTCGAGCACGCCGTCCTTCCCGTCCGCTTCGTACCGTTACTGGGCGATGAAGGGTTCGGTGAGACCTGACCGTATGGGGGGCGGTGACGATTCGGCACACGACTACTCTGCGATGACGGTGGAGTCGTCGCACGCCCAGCCCGTCCACGGGGAGTACTCGCCCGCGCGTGTCCGCGCGGGCATGCGCAAGCGCTCCAACTGGGAGCAGCTCGTCAAGTTCTGCGCCGTCGGCGCGAGCGGCTACGTCGTCAACCTGGCCGTCTACACGCTGCTGCTCGACGTCGGCGGCATGCACTACATCTCCGCCGCCGTCGGGTCGTTCCTCGTCGCGGTGACGAACAACTACGGCTGGAACCGTCTGTGGACGTTCCGGGAGCAGCGCGGCGGCGTCGCGTATCAGGGAATGCGCTTTCTCATCGTCTCGACGATCGCGCTCGTCGCGAACCTCGTCGTCCTGCACGGGCTCGTCACGCTCGGGCTCGGCGAGGTCATGGCGCAGGCCGTCGCGATCGTGCTCGTCACGCCGGTGAACTTCGTCGGCAATAAGCTCTGGTCGTTCGGACCCCGACGCTGATCGCCGCGGCCGCGTTCGCGGCACTCACGCTCGCCCTTCCCGCGACTGCCACGGCGCAGTCGCCGGACCTCGCGCGGCTCGACGAGGAGGCCGCCGTGGAGCTCGCCCTCGCACACCGCAAGGTCGAGTCCTGGCTCGACCGCTACCCCGCCGATCCGGCCACCGACGGGGAGTTCCGCTCCGAATCGCGCACGTGGCTCGTCAAGGTGTGGTCGGGCGAGGCCGGGCAGGTCGCGCAGGTCGTGGTCGAGGACACGTCCGGCGCGGTCGCGGAGGCGTGGACCGGCCCGCAGGTGGCGTGGAAGATGGCGCGCGGACGCGCGGGCGCCTTCGGCGGGAAGACGCTCCTGCAGCCGTATGTCTGGCTCGGGTTCTGCCTGATCTTCTTCCTCGGGCTCGCGGATCTGCGCAGGCCGTTCTCCACGCGAAACCTCGACCTGCTCGCGCTCCTCGGCTTCACCGCGTCGCTCGCGTTCTTCGACCGCGGGGAGATCTTCCGGAGCGTGCCGCTCGTCTACCCGGTGCTTGCCTACCTGCTCGCGCGCGGAGTCTGGGTCGGGTTCGGTCGCCGCGGCTCGACGCTCTCGCCGCTGTGGCCGACGTGGGTGCTCGCGGCGGCGGCAGTGTTCCTGCTCGGATTCCGGGTCGGCCTCAACCTGGAGACGCCGAGGGGAGTGATCGACGTGGGGCTCGCGGGCGTGGTCGGCGGAAGCCGGATCCTCGACGGCGAGGCGCCGTACGGGAACATGCCGCAGCGCGGCGATCTCGAACCTTGCGGGCCGAAGGACGCCGACGGGCAGGTCCGCGAGCGGATCCAGACGAACGGGCGCTGCGAGGCTGCGATCGAGCGCGGCGACACGTACGGCCCTGTGTCCTACCTCGCATACGTGCCGGCCGTCGCCGTCTTCCCCTGGAGCGGGAAGTGGGACTCGCTGCCGGCGGCGCACGCAACCTCGATCGCGTTCGATCTCCTGGCCGTCCTCGCGCTCGTGCTGATCGGCGTGCGGTTCGGCGGGCGACGGCTCGCCGTCCTGCTCGCATTCGGCTGGGCGGCCTTCCCGTTCACCGCGTACACGCTGAACGCGAACACGAACGACGCGATCATGCCCGCCGTTCTCCTGTTCGGGTTCCTTCTCGTCGCGTCCGACTGGGCGCGCGGCGCGTCGGTCGCGCTCGCCGGCTGGGCGAAGTTCGGAGCCCTCCTCGTGACGCCGCTCTGGGCCACCTATCCCGTGGCCGAGCTGCGGCGCATCGCGCGTTTCGCGGCGGCCTTTGCGGTCGCGACGATGCTCGCGTTCTCCGTACTCCTGCTCGAGCCGTCGCTCGGGGATGCGATCCGCACGTTCTGGGAGCGGACGATCGGGTTCCAGTCGGGACGCGACTCGCCGTTCTCGATCTGGGGCTGGGGGCAGTACCACGCACGAGGCATCCCGGACCTCGGGTTCCTCCAACCCGTCGTCGTCGCCTTCGCGGTGGGGCTCGCGGGCGTCCTGGGAATCGTCCCTCGACGCAAGACGCCCCTCCGGCTCGCAGCCCTCACGGCGGTGCTCCTCGTCGCGTTCCAGCTGACGCTGACCCACTGGTTCTACCTCTACCTCCCGTGGGTCGCGCCGTTCGTCCTCCTCTGGCTGCTCCTCCCGGAGCTGGACGATCAGGAGAGGGAAACGCGAATCGCCTCGATCGAGGACGCCTTGCCGGTCGCGGCGTCGCAGTCCACGATCGCACCCTCGATTCGCACGCCTCCCTGAGCCGTCTCGAAGCGGACCGGGAGACCCGTCCGCATTCGCCGGATCGCGAGCTCGGCCTCGACGCCGATCACCGAGTCGTGCGGCCCGGTCATCCCGGCGTCCGTGATGAACGCGGTTCCTCGCGGGAGCACGGTCGCGTCGGAGGTCTGGACGTGCGTGTGAGTTCCGACCACCGCGGTCACGCGTCCGTCGAGGTAGCGGGCGAGGGCGGCCTTCTCGCTCGTTGCCTCCGCGTGCACGTCGACGAGGACGACGGGGGTCTCGGCGCGCGCCTCGTCCACGAGGGCGTCGATCACCTCGAACATCGAGGTCGCCGGGTGCAGGAAGAGCGAGCCGAGCACGTTGACGACGCCGAGCCTCGCAGCGCCGACGGGGACGACCGTCAACCCGCGGCCCGGTGTCGCGCGCGAGGTGTTCGCCGGACGGATCACCCGCTCCGACCCCTCGAGGTACGGACCGATCTCCGTGCGCCGGAAGGCGTGGTTGCCGAGCGTGATCGCATCGACGCCCATGGCCAGGATCTGCTCCGCGAGGCGCGGTGTGATGCCGATTCCGTCCGCCGCGTTCTCGCCGTTCACCACGCACGCGTCGATCGCGTGCTCCGTCTTGATCGACTGCAGGCGCTGCTCGAGAGCCCCGCGACCGGGCGCCCCCACGACGTCGGCGATGAAGAGGATGCGCAGAGCGCGGAGACCTTAAGGCACGCCGAGCGTGGCCGAGGGGTACACCTGGAGGGCGACGTTGTTGCCGCCTTCGGCCGCGTACTTCGTGAGCGCCTGCTGCTCGTGGCGGCTGATGTTCGTCACCGTCCCGAGCTTCGACGAGCCCGCGGCGACGTTGGCGCCGACGGAGAGCACGGGGTCCGGCTGCACGTTCTGGATCGACACGACAAGCGACGGAGCGGACGAGGGCCTGAGCTCCACCTCCGCACCGACGACCTTGCCGGACACGATCTGATCCCTGATCGCGACGACGGTCCCGTCGACGGGCGAGTAGACGTCCGTTCCCGCCACGGCTCCGACGTCGAGCGTGCGGAGCGGCCCGCCCGAGAGCTGGTACCAGGCGAGACCGCTCTTCGACGCACCCGTGATCCGGTGCCAGAGCCGCGCGACCAGGCCCTCGTTTCGCTGCGGGCCGACCGGCTTCAGGACGAGTGCGCCCTCCTCGCTCGCGTGGAAGCCCACCGCCGTCACGCCGCCCTCGGCGACGGGCGACTCGATGCGGAGGTTTCCGACGGTCGCAAGGACCTGCGGCTCCGGCGGCGCAGACGTCACCGGGAGTGGCGCTGGCCGACTGACCGCCGGCGTGCTCTCACCGTCGAACGCGGTGAGGGCCAGAGTCGCGATCGCGAGAACGGCGACGACGACGCCGACTGCGATGCGCCGCGACCTCGCCTGGGAGCGCCGACGGTCCGCCCGCAGCCGCGCCGCGTGACGGGAGCGCGGAGTCGCGGTCGCCATGTTCGGACCGTAGCAAGCTCCCCGACGGGGATCCGCAGCCCTCCGCGATAGGATCCGCCGGATGGCCGGCCCCGGCCCGACGATCCAGATTCCGCGATGGATCCAGCTGGTCGTCCTCCCGGTTGTCCTCGTCCTCGCGTTCCTGCTCGCGGCGAAGCTCGGGCACGTCCTCTTCCTCTTCCTGACGGCGAGCGTTATCGCGTTCACGCTCAACCCGCTCGTGCGCGACCTGACACGTCTGCGGGTCCCGCGCGGGCCGTCAGTGTTCATCGTCTACACGATGTTCGCCGCCGTCGTGATCGCGCTTCTCGTCGCGATCGGCGCCGTCGCATTCGACCAGGCGCGGAACGCCGCCGACCGCATCGACGAGTACGTCACCGACGAGCTCGACACCGGACAGACGGCGGCGGAGGTCGATCTCGACCGCCTACAGGCATGGCTCGACGACCACGGCCTCGAGGACGTGCGGGTGCGCGCGCAGATCAACGAGTGGCTGGACTCGCTCAGCGCGGGTGAGATCTCGGGCTATGCCCAGGACGCAATCGAGTTCGCCCAGGGGGCTGCGTTCTCGTTCGTGCTCCTGATGTTCTCGATCATCCTCATCGTCGTCATCTCGATCTACATGCTCCTCGACATGCAACGCCTCGAGCGCTCGATCGACGCCCGCTTCCCGCCGCATGGAGGCGCGCCGCTGACGCAGCGGATCGAGAGTGCGCTGTGGGGCTACCTCAAGGGGCAGGCGATCCTGTCGACCGTCATCGGGACGAGTGCCGGCGTCGGCATGTACGTCCTCGGCGTCACGGGGCTCGTCGAAGGCGCGCAGGAGTACGCGCTCCTCTTCGGCCTCTGGACCGCCTTCATCGAGGTGATTCCGTACATCGGCCCGTGGCTGTCGGCGGTGCCGCCCGCGATCTTCGCGCTGTTCGCCGACCCCCCGTGGGGGGTCGTCTGGGTCGGGCTCCTCTTCCTCTTCATCTACCAGGTGGAGGGACACATCGTCGTACCGAACGTGATGGCGAGCGCGCTGCGCCTGCACCCGCTCCTCGTCATCTTCGGACTGCTCGCGGGGGGCGCGCTGTACGGGATCGCCGGGGTCCTCGTCGCCCTGCCGACGATGGCCGGAGGACGCGCGATCTGGGAGTTCTTCCGTGAGCGGGTGACGCTCGAGAGCTGGGAGGAAGGCGGGGGCGAGGTGCCCGTCGAGGTCGAGATCGAACCGCCGCGGGCGGCGAGTGGATAGCGGCATGTTCGACGCCATCGCGGAGGCCGCAGCGACGGAGAGCCCGCTGTGGGGCGAGGCGCTGCGCGCGATGCCCGACCGCGAGCGCGAGGCCGTGTTCTCACCGCTCGCCCCCGACGAGCATCGGCTGGGTCTCGAGACGATCTACGAGGGTTACCTCGTGCACTACGGTCGCTCGCGGCTGTTCGCGCCGCAGGATCGCGATACCGCGCTCCTGCTCGGCGACTACCTGTACGCGCACGGGCTCGTCCGCATCGCCGAGACCGGCGACGTGAAGGCGGTCGCCGACCTGGCCGAGCTGATCTCCCGGTGCGCGCACCTGCGCGCCGAGGGGCGGGACGGGGACGGAGACGGGGCCGAGTGGGTCTGCACGTCGACCTCGCTCGGACTCGGCGACTCGGTGGCGGCGGACGAAGAGGCGGTCGAAGCGGCCCTCGCGACGCACGCCCGCCTCGTCGGATAAAGTCGCGTCGAATGCTCGCGACCTTCGTGAACCTCCTCGCGCAGGCGCCCGTCGAAGAGGCGCACAAGACTGCTGCCGAGGAAGGCCGCGACATCATTCTCTCGATGCTCGTCGTCGGCCTGATCTTCGTCGGCGTGGCGGTGCTCGGCGACGTGTACCAGCGCGGTGCCCGCAGGCGGCACAACCGCTCGCAGCACTAGCGGCGAGCAACCGTCCATAGACTGACTCGGCCGTGCCGGGACCGCCGCGAGATCTCCGCGAGTGGATCGCCCTCCTCGAGCGCGAGGGCGAGCTGCAGCGCATCTCCGCCGAGGTCGACCCGGACCTCGAGATCACCGAGATCGTCGACCGGGTCGTCAAGATCGGCGGGCCGGCGCTTCTCTTCGAGAACCCGAAGGGCTCGCAGCACGCGCTCCTCATCAACCAGTTCGGGACCGAGCGGCGCATGTGCCTCGCGCTCGGCGTGGACACGCTCGACGACGCCGCGGCCAAGCTCGGCGACATCCTCGACATGCAGCCGCCGGACGGGCTGCGCGAGAAGGTGCGCGGACTTCTCAAGCTGAAGTCGGTGGCGGACTCGCGGCCCAGGACCGTCTCGAGGGCGCCGTGCCAGGAGGTCTTCTACGAGGCTGACGACGTCGACCTCGGCCGGCTGCCGATCCAGCGCTGCTGGCCGGGCGACCCGGCGCCTTTCATCACGCTGCCCGCGGTCATCACGAAGGACCCGCACACGGGCGGCCGCAACGTGGGCATGTACCGGATGCAGGTGATCGACGGCCGCTCGACGTTCATGCACTGGCAACTGCACAAGGACGGCCGCGCCGACCTGCTCGCCGCCGAGGACGGCCGCATCCCGGTCGCCGTCGCGATCGGGCTCGATCCGGTCACGGCCTACGCGGCGAGCGCTCCGCTTCCGAAGCACCTCGACGAGCTCATGCTCGCCGGCTTCCTCCGCGGTGAGCCCGTCGAGCTCGTGCGCTGCAAGACGGTCGACCTCGAGGTGCCTGCGAACGCCGAGATCGTTCTCGAGGGCCACGTCTCGAAGGACGACACGGGCATCGAGGGCCCGTTCGGCGACCACACGGGCTATTACTCGCACGCGGAGCCGTTCCCGATCTTCCGGCTGTCAGCCCTCACGATGCGGCGCGACGCCGTCTATCCCTCGATCGTCGTCGGGAAACCGCCGGCAGAGGACGCGTGGCTCGGGAAGGCGACCGAGCGGATCTTCCTGCCCGCCGTGCGTATGACGTTGCCCGAGATCGTCGACTACGACCTGCCGGTCGCGGGGGCGTTCCACAACTGCGTGATCGTCTCGATCCGCAAGGCGTTCCCCGGGCACGCGCAGAAGGTCATGCATGCGCTGTGGGGGCTCGGGATGCTCTCGCTCTCGAAGTCGATCGTCGTCGTCGACGCACACGTGGACGTGCACGACTACGCGGATGTCTTCTTCCGCGTCACTGCGAACGTCGATCCGAAGCGCGACGTCCTGATCACCGAGGGCCCGCTCGACCACCTCGACCACGCTCCCGGCAGGCAGTTCTACGGCGGCAAGCTCGGCATCGACGCGACCCACAAGTTGCCAGAGGAAGATGCGCGGCCGTGGCCCGAGGAGATCGTCATGAGTGAGGAAATCCGGGAGCGGGTAACGAGGCGCTGGGCGGAATACGGCATCGGCGACTTCCCTTCACGCCCGTCGGCCCCACATGGTTGAATCAGCCGCAGGCCCGTCTTGAGCGACACCGGACACGACACCCCCCACGTGCCAGGCCCGAGCCTATGGCCGATCGCGTTCGCGATCGGGGTGGCATGTCTCCTGCTCGGCCTCGTCATCAGCTGGATCGTCGCGGCCGTCGGCGCGGCCATCGCAGTCGTCGCGGGGTTCCTGTGGGCACGTGACGTGACGCACGACGTGCGCGGCGAGGTGCCGAGCATCGAGCCCGAGACGCGCACGGTCGGGGACAGCGCAAGCACCGGGGCCATTGCAGCCGTCCCCGTCGACCGGCCGCTTCCCGCGTACACGCGCTCGCGCTTCCTCGAGGCGTCGACGCTCGGGGTCGGTGCCGCGATCGGCGCGATCGTGACCCTGCCGGTGGTCGGGTTCATGGTTCTCCCCGCATTCACGGACGTCGAGGAGGACGAGGCTGACCTCGGTCCGATCGAGAACTTCCCCGAGAGCGAGTACGTCATCGCCTCATACCTCTCAAACCCTTCCGCCGGCGAGGTCACGCGACGCACGGCCTTCGTCCGGAACAACGGTCAGACGGACGCGGGCGAGCCGAGCTTCACGATCCTCTACAGTCGCTGCGTCCATCTCGGCTGCCCGGTTCAACCGAACGGGCCGATCGACGAGGAGGCTCGACAGGAGCTCGAGAACGGCGTCGAGCTCCGGCCCGTCCTCGCGCAGTCGTTCGGCTGCCCGTGTCACGGCGGGCTCTACGACGCGGAAGGCAACAGGCAGGCCGGCCCGCCGGTGCGCTCGATGGACCGCTACACGTTCTCGATCAGGAACGGCCGGCTCGTCCTGGGCGAGCTGTACGCGGTCGGCAATGTCTCCGGCACGGGTGCGAGCGCTCAGATCTCGCGCTACCCGTGGTCGGTGCCGGGCACGCACGTCGACGGCGTCGAGGCGTGGCTCTACCCGATCGTCCCCAGTCAGGTGACGGGCTAGCGCATGGCTGCGAAGTCGAAGCGCCAGCAGATGGTCGACCTGGCTGTCCTCGCGCCGCTCGACTGGATCGACGAGCGCACCGCCTTCGTTCGAGGCACGAAGTGGTTCCTCTTCCGGAACGTGCCGCGCGACATCAGCTGGGGACAGACACTCGGCTCTGCCGCGCTGACCGCGTTCATCGTGCAGACGCTGACGGGCGCGATCCTCGCTCTCTACTACAAGCCATCGGCCGCGATCGACCCGGTCACCGGGAAGCCGGTCGCGTACTCCTCGATCGAGGCGATCACGGACGAGCTGACGCTCGGCTGGCTCGTGCGCGGGATGCACCGCTGGGGCGCGAGCGTCTTCATCATCCTCCTGTTCCTGCACATGGGGCGCGTGTTCCTCTTCGGCGCCTACAAGTACCCGCGCGAGCTGAACTGGATCACCGGCGTTCTCATTCTCGCGCTCGGGATGCTCATGGGCTTCACGGGCTACCTCCTGCCGTGGGACCAGACGGCCTACTGGGCGACCGTCGTGGGGATCAACCTGAACGGAACTGCGCCGTTCGCCGGCCCGTGGCTGGCCCAGTTCCTCGCGACCGGGCCGGAGATCGGCACGAACACCCTGCCGCTGTACTACGGATTGCACATGCTGCTGCTACCCGGCGCGCTGATCGCGCTGATCTTCGTGCACATCTACCTCGTGACGCGGCTCGGCGTCGCGTCGCCGCCGTGGTCGACGGAGGCCGCGGGGCGTGAACGCCCGGCCGCGGTTCCCCCGGCGGGAACGCGGGCTGGGCTCGTCCGCGGGAGTGGAGGCGACTGATGGCACGCGATCTCGGCGAGCTGAACCGCGAGGAGTACGCCCGCTACAAGGACGACGTCAAGAAGGATGGCAAGGGCTTCTTCCCCTTCGCGATGTGGCACGACACGGTCATGTCGTTCGTCGTCGTGTGTCTCATCGCGGCGCTCGCGGCGATCTGGTACTTCGACGCAGACGGCGTGGAGCCCGGACTGCTCGGCCCGTGGTACACGGAGCCGGCCGATCCCGGCACGACCGACTTCATTCCGCGCCCCGACTGGTACTTCTACTTCCTCTTCTACCTCCTCCGGATCTTCGAGTGGCCGGAGACGGTCTTCATCGCGACCGTCGGCATCCCGACGATCTGCCTCATCCTCCTGCTCGGCCTGCCGTTCTACGATCGGCGGCGGGAGCGGCGCCCGACGCATCGGCCCGTGGCCATGGTCGCCGCGGTGCTCACGATCCTGTCGATGGCCGTTCTGACGTGGAAGGGCGCGACCGCGAAGGAGGCGCTCGGCTCCGAGCTCCTCCTCCTCGTGCCTTCCTGGGCGCAGGAGCAGGGCTTCGCCGACGATCCGCAAGCGGTGGCGGGCGCGGAGCTGTTCGCGCAAACGGGCTGCCTCAACTGCCACATCTACCTCGGGCAGGGGTCGGGGAGTCTTGGAGCGCCGGACCTCTCCGAAGTCGGGCAGACGAACGACACCGAGTACTTCGTCCGCTACCTCGCGAACCCGGCGGCGTTCGGGAACAACGTGATGGGCTCCTACTCGTACCTCGGGCAGGACAACCTCGAGGCGCTCGGCGCGTTCCTCGAGGCTTCCAAGGGCGGCGAATAGCCCGCACCGCATAGCCTTCGGGCGTGCGGGTCTTCCTCGGCGTGACCGGCGCGTCCGGCGCTCCCTACGCGGAACGGCTCTTGCGCGCGCTCGTCGCCGTCGACTGCGAAGTCGGGCTGTGCGCGTCGCGCTCGGGGATCGAGGTGCTCGCGACGGAGCTCTACCGGGACCCGTCCCTGGAGCGTGAGGAGGTGCTCGAGCGCTTCGTCGGCGGAGCGGCCGCGCAGGTCACGATCTACGGCGACAACGACTTTCGCAGCCCCTACGCGAGCGGGTCTGCACGGGTCGATGCGTACGTCGTCTGCCCGTGCTCGATGGCGACGGTGGGCACGCTCGCCTCGGGAGCGATGCAGAACCTCATCCACCGCGCGGCGTCCGTGGCGCTCAAGGAGCGGCGGAAGCTCGTCTTGATGCCGCGAGAGACGCCGCTGTCGTCCATCCATCTTCGGGGCCTGGCATCGCTGAACGAGGCCGGCGCGGTGATCCTCTTCGCGGCGCCGGGCTTCTATCACGGGGCCGAGACGATCGACGACCTCGTGGACTTCGTCGTCGCGCGCTGCCTCGACCAGATCGGCATCGACAACGCGCTCATCGCGCGCTGGGGCGAATCGTCGTGACGTATGAGTCCGGCACGCTCGAGCCCGACTCGGTGCGCGGCATGTTCGACCGCATCGCGCCCGTCTACGACGCGATGAACCGCGTGATGACCGTCGGGCTCGACCGGCGCTGGCGGAAGCTTGCCGCCAGCGAGGTCGTATGGCCGGGCGATCGCGTGCTCGACGCGTGCTGCGGAACCGGCGACCTCGCGGTCGAGGCGGAGCGGCGGGGCGGGCGTGTCGTCGGCCTCGACTTCTCGGAGAGGATGCTGGAACGGGCGCGGATGAAGTCCGGCGCGATCGAGTGGATGCAGGGGGACGCGCTCGCGCTGCCGTTCGCCGACGGCGAGTTCGACGCGGCGACGGTCGGGTTCGGAGTAAGAAACCTCGCTGATTTCGAGGGCGGCCTGCGCGAGCTGGTGCGCGTGCTGAAACCTGGAGGCAAGCTCGCCGTGCTCGAGATCACCCGCCCGCGGGGAGTCCTCCGCCCGTTCTTCCGCCTCTGGTTCGACGTCGTCGTCCCCCTCCTGGGCCGCGTTCTGCCCGGCGGCGAGGCCTACACGTACCTCCCCGCAAGCGTGCGTCGCTTCCCCGGGCCCGACGACCTGTCGGCGCTGTTCGAGAGCGCCGGGTTCCGGGACGTCCACTACCGGTTGCTCGGTGGCGGCATCGTCGCCCTGCACGTGGGCACGCGTCCATGACGGCTCTCGAAGTGGTTCGGGCGGCGGCCGGGCTGGACGAGTACCTCGCGTCCGTCGAGGCCGAGCTCGGGCGTGCGGTCGAGCGTCGTCCCGGCGTCGTCGCCGAGGTCGGCCGCGGCGCTCTCGACGCAGGCGGAAAGCGGTTGCGGCCGGCGCTCGCCTTCCTTTCCTCGTCGCCGGAGGACGATCCGCCCGTTGCCGCAGGCGCCGCCGTCGAGCTGGTGCACATGGCGACGCTCGTGCACGACGACCTGATCGACGGGGCGTCGGTGCGCCGAGGTCGCGCGGCTGCCTGGAGCGAGCACGGCGAGCGAGCGGCGAAGGCCGCCGGCGACTACCTGTTCGCGCGAGCCTTCTCCGTGCTCGCCGAGACCGGCGATCCGACCGCGGTAGCCCTCCTTGCCGACTCCTCGCTCGCGCTCGCTCGCGGTGAGGCGATGCAGCGCCGGCAGCGACACGATCCCGACACGACGGTCGACGACTACCTCGAGCGCTGCGCGCTGAAGACGGGCGCGCTCTTCGAGGCGGCGTGCGTGCTCGGGGGCGGGAGCAGGGAGTACGGACGGCTCCTGGGGATCGCATTCCAGATCGCCGACGACGTGCTCGACTGCACGGGCGACACGATCGAGACCGGCAAGGTGCCGGGCACGGACCTCCAGGACGGCACCCCGACAGTCCCGCTGCTTCTCGCCGCGCAGGAGGATCCCGTCGTCCGCGACGCGCTCGCCGGCGGGCCGAAGGAAGGGGTGCTCGTCCGCGTGGCCGCGAGCGGTGCGCTCGACCAGTCTCGCGAGCTGGCCCTGCACTACGCTTCGGAGGCCAGGTCACGCCTCGACGGAGCCCCACGCCGGGACGAGCTCGAAGCGCTGACGAGGGCTGTCGTGGAGAGGAGGAGCTGATCGCCGTTCTCGAGCTGCACACGCTGGAGCCGATCCGGGAGAAGGTCGAGGCCGGGGAGCGTCTCGACTTCGCCGACGGCGTCGCGATCCTCGAGTCGGACGACCTCCTCGAGCTCGGCGCGCTCGCCGACCTCGCGCGGCGAGTTCGCGGCGGCACCGACGAGGTCTTCTTCGTCCAGAACCTCTACGTCAACCAGACGAACGTCTGCCGTGTGAAGTGCAAGTTCTGCGCATTCGCAGCGACGCGGAAGCAGGAGCACGCCTACACCCTCGCGAGGGAGGAGCTCGTCGCGGACGTGCTCGGCCAGCGCGAGGTCACCGGGTTCACCGAGATCCACATGGTCAACGGCGAGAACCCGCATGTCGACTTCGGCTTCTATCGCGACACGACGGCCGCGCTCCACGCCGCCCTTCCCGACGTTCACCTCAAGCTGTACACGGCCTCCGAGATCCACCACATGACGACGCTCTCGGGGCTCACGCACGAGGAGGTGCTGCGCGAGCTGAAGGAGGCCGGGCTCGGGTCGCTCCCGGGCGGCGGCGCCGAGGTCTTCGCCGACCGGGTGCGCCGGCTCGTCGCGCCGGGCAAGGAGTCCCCTGAGATCTGGTTCCACGTCCACGACACTGCACACCGGCTGGGCATCCCGACGCACTGCACGATGCTCTACGGCCACGTCGAGACGTACGAGGAGCGCGTCGACCACATCCTCCGCCTCCGCGATCAGCAGGACCGCTCCGGCGGCTTCCTCGCGTTCATCCCGCTCGCGTTCCATCCCGAGAACACGGTGTTCGAGCGCCGCGGCTGGCGGCATACGACCGGCGCAGACGATCTCAAGATGCTCGCGTTCTCGCGCCTGATGCTCGACAACGTCCCGAACATCAAGGCCTACTGGATCATGATGGGGATGCCGCTGGCGGCGATCGCGCTCCACTTCGGCGCGAACGACGTCCAGGGCACGGTTGTGCGGGAGCAGATCTTCCACGCCGCGGGCGCGCGCACCGAGACCGAGCAGAAGGTCGACGAGCTCGTCCGCTTCGTCCGCGAGGCCGGTCGCGTACCCGTCCAGCGCGACACGCTCTACGAGGAGATCCGCAGGTGGGAGTGAGAGCGGCCCATCCGCTCGAGGTGGTGGGCTCGCGAGCGCGTAAACTGAGCCTCGCCGCGCTCGCTCTCTCGGGCCTTGGTGTCATGGCCTCGACCTGGATGATCGTCGCGAGCGACGGCGACTCCTCCCAGGTCGTCTGGCCACTCGTCGTCGCACCGGTCGTGATCTGTCTCCTGCCTGTGCTGTCACCTCACTCGAGGGTGCGTATCGGAGCGACCTTCGCTCTCGGTGCCTCGTGCATCGTCGCGATGTTCTCGATCGGCTTCACGCAGTTGCCCGCGCTCGGGGCGGCAGTCGCGGCCGCAATCCGGGAGGAGCCGTGACCCGTGAGGGCGCACCGAGCCAGAAGCCACAAGCCCCGCCCCGCGCAGGCACGCCCATCTGGGTTTGGGTCGTCTACGTCTTCGGGATCCTGGCGGCGGCGATCTTCGCCTTCTCCCTCCTCTTCACGCTCGGAGCGTTGCTGCTGTCGGACGACGTTCCCGTCACCTACGACGTCTCGGCGCCGGCGATCGTCCTGTGGGGCGGCCTCATCCTCGCCGCCGCGGCGACCTGGATCGTGAGGAGGCGACAGAAGTGAGGCTCGGGCGGATCTCCTACGTCAACATGGCGCCCGTCTTCTACGGTCTGGAGGCGGACGTCGAGGAGGTCTCGGGTGTGCCCACGGAGCTGTCACGCATGCTCCTCGACGGCGAGATCGACATCGCGCCGATCCCGTCCATCGAGTACGCGCGCAACGCCGACCGATTGCTGATTCTTCCGCGCGTCTGCGTCTCGTCGGAGGGGGCGGTCGACTCGATCCAGCTCGTCACGCGACTGTCCTTCGGCCAGGTGCGCTCGGTCGCCGTCACGCCGGAGAGCGCAACGTCCGTCGTTCTCGTGCGCATCCTCTTGCCGAAGGCGGAGATCCTGCCGATGGGGGCGGACGCGGACGCGACTCTCCTGATCGGAGACGCGGCGCTCCGCAGCGCCTTCGAGGACCCTACGCCGCACTTCGATCTCGGCAAGCTCTGGCTCGAGCGCACGGGCCTCCCCATGGTCTTCGCGGTGTGGGCGGCTCTCGAGCCGGTGGCGGACGGGCTGCTCGAGCTGGAACACGCGCTCGTCGCCTCGGTTCGGCTGGCACGCTCCGAGCCCGAGCTCCTCGCCCGGCGCGCGAGTGAGACCTACGGGTATCCGCAGGGCTTCATGGCTCGCTACTTCGAGAAGCTCCGCTACAGCTTCGGGCCGCGCGAGCGCGCCGGCCTCACCACCTTCCTCGAGATGGCGCGCGACGCAGGCGAGCTCGCGCACGTCCCCGAGCTGCGCTTCGTGCGCGAGGAGGTCGCCGCGTGACCGTCACCGTCGAGCCCGTCACCGTCGACCAGGTGCTCGACAGAGCACTCGACGGGGAGCGGATCACGGACGACGAGGCGATCGCGCTCCTCCGTTCGCGCGACCTCGTCGACGTCGGTCGCGTCGCGAACGAGATCCGCAACCGGACGACGGATCCCTCGAAGGTCACGTTCATCGTCGACCGGAACCTCAACTACACCAACGTCTGTGTCACCGACTGCGACTTCTGCGCGTTCTACCGGCGGCCCGGCGACGTGCGCGAGGGCTATCTGCTGCCGAAGCCGATGATCTACAAGAAGATCGAGGAGACGCTCGAAATGGGCGGCACGGGCCTCCTCATGCAGGGTGGCCATCACCCCGACCTCGGGATCGACTACTACGAGGATCTCTTCCGCTCGATCAAGGCGCGGTACAAGATCCACTTGCACGCGCTGTCGCCGCCGGAGATCCAGCACATCGCGCGCCGCTCGAAGCTGACGGTGCCGGAGACGCTCGCGCGACTTCGCGACGCCGGGCTGGATTCGGTCCCGGGCGGCGGCGCCGAGATCCTCGTCGACCGCGTGCGGCAGATCATCGCGCCGAAGAAGACGAAGTCCGAGGAGTGGCTGGACGTCATGCGTCAGGCCCACCGGCTGGGCATGTCGACGACCGCGACGATGATGTACGGCCACGTCGAGACGCTCGAGGAGCGCGTCGAGCACATGCGCAAGGTGCGCGACCTGCAGGACGAGACGCGAGGCTTCCGTGCGTTCATCTCGTGGACGTTCCAGCGAGACGGCAACCGTCTCGACGACCTCGTCCCGGACGAGACGAGACCGACCTCGTTCGACTACTTGCTCACCCAGGCGGTCTCGCGGATCTACCTCGACAACGTGCCGCACATCCAGTCGTCGTGGGTGACGCAGGGGCTGAAGGTCGGACAGGTCGCGCTCGGCTTCGGCGCGGACGACATGGGCTCGGTGATGATCGAGGAGAACGTCGTCTCCGCCGCCGGCACCACGTACCGCACGACGACCGACGAGCTCGTCCACCTCATCAAGGCGGTCGGCAAGACGCCGGTGCAGCGGGACACGCTGTACCGCGAGGTCAGGGTCTTTACATAGACCTTTACGGGCGTGGGCGGCTTGTCAGCGTTGCGCCAGCCGATAGATCCCTGTCGAGTTGCTGAAGACAACGTCACCATCCCGGGTCTGGATGATGTCGATGGTGCACTCCGCAGTAATCGGCGTGTAGCTGAGTAGACGCCCCGGATTGGAGCGCCGTATCCGAAGGACGACGAGACCTCTGCCGTGGTTCTCGCACATCAGGAAGCGGCCACGTAGGGCCGGAAACCTGCTCCCGGTGTAGTGAACGATCCCCGCGGGCGAGGTCCTGTCGGACCCGTAGTCGTATAGCGGCGAGGTGATCCCTCGTGCGTTGGTCTTGCCTTGGTGATCGGGATAGCCGTAGTCGTGGCCAGGTATCACGAGGTTGATCTCGTCATGAGCCTCAGGGCCGCTCTCGCCGGCGACAGCAAGATTCGTTCTCGGGAAGAACGCGAGATCGAAGGCATTCTTGAAGCCGGAGGCCCAGACACGTGGTGCGCGACCTCCCCACGGATTGGTGCCGGGTGGTTCGCCGTCACGCGTGACGCGCAGGATTTTTCCGCGCCGATCCGCGAGTGGATCTGCTCCCTTCGGGCGGCTACGGCCCAGGAAACCCGACGGGATGTAGAGCATGCCGTCAGGGCCGAAAACAAGGCTGTAGACATTGTCGAACACGTCGGCGCGGATCCGATACAGGATCTTGGGCGCGCTTCCTCGTCCGTTCAGCTCTTTGAACCGTACGATGAGCGACATGGCCGGGAGCCCGTTTCGCTCACTCGGCTCCTGAACGACGACGTAGACAAAGCGGTTCGTCTGGTACTCGGGGTCGAACGCGATTCCGGACAAGCCACCGTGGTAGAAGCGCTTCCAGCGGATCCCGAGAATGCGGTTGACGTCGGCCCACGGCCTTGGGTCCACGGTGAGGTTCGGGCGGATGACGCGCACCTGTCCTTCCCAGAACTCGGAGTACAGGATGCGTCCGTCCGGCGCGGCGGCGAGCCCTGCCGGGAGGTTCGCGGACGCGAACTTCACAGCCCGGAACGGGGGCAGGTCTTCGCGGGGCGGCAGCGTTTCCAGCGATGTGATGCGCACCGTTCCCCTGGGGATGCGTTCCGTGGGCGGCGCTTGGATGCCGTCCACCTGGGGTGCCGACTCCGGCTTCTGTTCGGAGCCAGCGCATCCGACGCAGAGCACTACTGCACCGACGAGGAGGAGCGCTCTCACGATAGGCGAGCCTAACGTGCTACCCGGCCCGCGTCATCCCCGATCCGTCGCTGTTCGGAAGCTGTAAGACCCTGCAATCAGGATGTTCTGGTCGGCTACCCTCGACGCGCCGTGCTTCGCCTTGCCGTCGTTCTCTCGATGCTCGTTGCCGTCTCGACGACGTCTGTCGCCCCGGCATCGGCCCGGACGCCGGCGCAGCTCTTTCCGGGTGTCACGTACGAGAACGGAGTCCAGTTCACGCCACACGGGCCCGTCGCGATCCGAGTCGTGCGCGGTCCGAGGCCGGTGGGTTTGTATCGGCTCCGGACCGTTCTCTCGAATGAGTCGGTCCTTCGAGAGGAGACGCTTTCGTCCATGCAGAAGCGGCTCACGAGCCAGGCAACGATGGTCGGCGTGAATGGCGACTTCTCGCGGATCCGCGACGGGAAGCCGAGCGGGATCATGCTGCGTGACGGCGTACTCGTCACGCCGCCGAACAGCCAACGGTCGAGCCTCGGCATCGCGTTGGATGGAGCGCTCGATGTCCGTCGGATCCGATTTCTCGGCACATGGCGAGGTACGGGCCAACGGCGCTCGGTAAACGCATTCAACGATGCTCCGGGGAAGAACGGAATTGCCCTGTTCACCGCGGACTGGGGTCGCTCGACACCGCGCGTCGAGGGTTCTTTCGCAGCCGTGCTCGCGCCGTTCCCGGCTTCGGTCCCAAATGCCGATCTCGTCGCGCCCGTGGTTGCAACCGTCCAGGGCGGCTCACCCGTGCCCCTCGCGTCGGGGAGGGCGGTGCTCGTCGCGCGGGGAACGGCCGCGGCCAAGCTCCAGGCTGAAGCGGCCGTCGGCGTGACGCTCACGCTGCGGCTCATCCTCCAGCCCGACTGGGGCGTTGTCTCGGACGCCGTCGGCGGTGGGCCGGTGCTCGTGCGCGACGGTAAGCCCGTATATCGCGCCAACGAGGCGTTCACCGTGTCCCAGATCGCGCCGCGGCATCCGCGGACTGCGGTAGGTCAGACGGCCGATGGTCGACTCATCTTCGCGGTTGTCGACGGTCGTCAGCCCGGGTACTCGGTCGGCATGACCACCTTCGAGATGGCGCTGACGATGGTGCGGCTCGGTGCTGTGCGAGCGATGCAGCTCGACGGAGGAGGGTCGTCGACGATGGCATTCGACGGAAAGGTGCTGAACTCACCTTCCGACGGGCGGGAACGACCGGTCCCGACGGCCCTCATGCTCCAGTACTACGGCGTTTACGCGCCACCGCCGCTCGAGCAGGTGGTCTCACCGAACGGCGACGGCGTCGCCGAGACACAGGAGCTCTCGTTCAAGGTCGTGCGCCCCTCGACGACCACGGCGACGCTCACCGCACCGGACGGGAGGACTGCCTGGCAGGAGGTGCTCGACCGTGAGGCGGGGACCTACGAGGTGGCGTTCCCGCCGGTGCCTTCGCCTCCGCCGCCGCCCGAGGACACCCCTCCCCCGCCGCCGCCGACGATCCCGCTCCCGCCGGCGGAGGGCCGCTGGACCCTCACGGTCACCGCGCTCGACGACCAGGGGCTCACCTCGACGACGACGCGCAGGTTCTCCGTGAACTCGACGCTGGCGTCGCTCCGGATCGCACCCGCTCGCGTCGTCGTCCGGCCGACCGGAGGCAGAGCGGATATTCGTTGGGCGCAGGCACGCGCTGCGCGCGTGAAGGTCACGATCGAGTCTTCCGAGGGCGTCGTGGTGCGAACCGTGTCGAACGCGTCTCTCGCTGCCGGTGAGCAGGCCGTCACGTGGGACGGTCGCGGCGGGAATCGCAAGCCCGTCGGAACCGGCCGCTACGTCACCCGCGTCACGGCAACGAACGAGCTCGGCAGCGTGTCGTTGACGCAGTTCGTGACCGTGCGCCGCGTCGCGCGGTAGCCCGACCCACCGCGTCAGTACAGTCCGGCCGTGCCTCTCGCCGTGCTTCTCGCCTCGATCCTCAGCGAGCTCTCCGACGCAATCACGTCGATCGTCGGGGACTACGGCCTCTACGCAGTCTTCTGGCTGATGTTCGTCGACGCCGTGCTGCCGGCGGCGAGCGAGCTCGTCATGGTCTACGGCGGCGCACTCGCGGCCGGCGCGTTCGCGAACCAGCAGGTGACGCTGTTCGGGCGGACGGTCGACGAAGGCTGGCCCGCGTACGTGGCAATCGTGCTCGCCGGCACGGTCGGTTACACGCTCGGGTCGATGATGGGGTGGGCGATCGGCCTCTACGGAGGTCGCCCCTACCTCGAGCGACACGGCCGCTGGCTTCACCTGAACGAGGCGAAGCTCGAGAAGGCGGAGCGTTGGTTCGAGCGCTGGGAGGACTGGGCGGTGTTCCTCGGGCGGCTGACACCCGTCGTCCGGTCGTTCGTATCCGTTCCCGCAGGCGTCTTCGAGACGCCGTTCGTTCGCTACACGCTCCTGACGTTCCTGGGATCGACGATCTGGTGCGCGCTTTTCGCCGGCGCCGGACTCGCGGCGGGCGAGTCGTGGGAGGACTTCCACCATGCGTTCCGGTACGTCGAGTACCTGGTCGCGGTGGCGATCGTGGGTGGCGCGGCCTGGCTCGGCTGGAGGTATTTCCGGCGCCGCCGTGCGCGTCTGGCCCAGGACTCCTCGGGCGCCTGACGAACCAGAACGCAACCTCGCCGGAGCTAGACTCGCCCGCGTGATGCAGCCGATCCCTCTCATGAACTCGAAGGCGCAGTACGCGCCTCTGGTCGACGAGCTCAAGGAGCGGTTCGCGGCTGTTCTCGACTCGGGACGCTTCATCTTCGGCCCCGAGGTCGAGGCCTTCGAACACGAGGCCGCGGCCTTCCTGGGTGTCCCGCACGCGATCGGCGTGGCCAACGGCACGGACGCGCTCGTCCTGGCGCTCGAGGCGCTCGGGATCGGGCGTGGAGACGAGGTGATCTGCCCGGCGTTCACGTTCTACGCCACGGCCGAGGCGATCGTTCGAGCCGGAGCGACCCCCGTCTTCGCCGACGTCGACCCGCAGACGCTGAACCTCGATCCCGAGGATGTCGCCTCTCGCGTGACGCCGCGTACGAAGGCGCTGATGCCGGTGCATCTGTTCGGTCGCGTCGCGCCGCTCGCGGAGCTCTCGGAGCTCGGGCTGCCGATCGTCGAGGACGCGGCTCAGGCGTTCGGCGCGGAGGGCGTCGCGCAGACCGGCGCGTGCTCGACGTTCAGCTTCTTCCCGTCGAAGAACCTGTTCGCCCTGGGCGACGGTGGCCTCGTGACGTGTCTCGACGACGAGGTGGCCAAGCGGGTGCGCATGCTCCGCTTCCACGGCTCGCACGACAAGAAGACCTTCGAGCTGGTGGGAACCAACTCCCGACTCGACGCCGTTCAGGCCGCGATGCTCCGCGTCTTCCTGCCGTATCTCACCCGTTGGAACGAGCAGCGGCGCGAGGCGGCCGCACGGTATGCCGAGCTCGGCCTCGGCGAGGTCGTCGAGCTTCCTCTCGACGAGCCGGGACACGTCTACCACGTCTACGCCGTGCGAACGTCGCGCCGGGAGGAGATCGCGGCTGCACTGACCCAGGAGGGAATCGCCAGCGGCTCCTACTACACGACGCCGCTCCATCTCCAGCCGGCTCTGAGCTATCTCGGTGTCGCCGAAGGCTCGCTGCCCGAGACGGAGCGCGCTGCCGCCGAGAACCTGGCGGTGCCGATGTGGGCGGGGATCGAGCTCGAGCAGCAGGAGCGCGTCGTCGAGGCCATTCGCGCGGCCGTCGGCGTCCCCGCATAGCCATGCGCTCTCCCGTCAACCGCCACCGCCTCTGGCAGGTCGCCGTCGACGCGGCGCTGATCGCGCTCGCCTGGGTGGCGTCGTGGTACGTGCGCTTCGAGGGCGACTCGCGGCCGGTCTACTACGACCGCTACCTCGAGTGGGACGTCGTCCTGCTCGTCGTCGGCATCATGCTCCCCGTCTTCGTCGCCTTCGGCTTCTACAACCGCTGGTGGCGGTACGTCTCGACCCAGGACATGTGGGGCGTCCTCCGGGGAGTCAGCGCGGCCGTCATCGCCGCCTTCCTCGTCTTCACGCTCCTCGACTTCCACCCCGCGTCGGTCCCCCGCGGGATCTGGATCGTGGACCTGCTCCTCCTCCTCGCCTTCGTGATGGGTGTGAGGTTGCTCGCGCGCACGATCATCGAGCGGCCCGCGGCGCGCTCGATCGTGGCGCGCGGCAAGGAGCTGCTCATCGTCGGCGCAGGCGACGCGGCTCAGCTCATCCTGCGCGAGATGCTCCGCAACCCGGCCGTCGGTTACACGCCCATCGGGCTCGTCGACGACGACCCGCGGAAGAAGAACCTCCGCCTCCACGGGGTTCGCGTCCTCGGCACGAGCGACGAGCTCCCCGAGCTCCTGCGCGAACGCAAGCCGGACGAGCTCCTGATCGCCATCCCGTCGGCCTCGGGGGACGTTCGCGAGCGAATCGTCCAGGTCGCTCGCGCGGCGAACGTCCCGGTCAAGACGCTTCCGGCGCTGAACGAGCTCATCACCGGCGACCTCAACCTGACCGGCCAGATCCGTCCGGTCGAGGTCGAGGACCTCCTCGGCCGCGAGCCCGTCGAGGTCGATCTCCCCTCGATCGCCGGCTATCTCGCAGGCGAGGTCGTGCTCGTCACCGGCGCGGGCGGTTCGATCGGCTCCGAGCTCTGCCGTCAGATTGCCCGCATGCAGCCGACACGGCTCGTGCTTGTCGACAACGGTGAGCCGGGCCTCTTCGAGATCGAGCGCGAGCTGGTCGACGAGCGCGACTTCCACGCGACCGCGGCAGTGCTCGCCGACGCAGGGAACGCGACGAAGCTGCGACAGGTCTTCGAGAAGTACCGGCCGGCGGTCGTCTTCCACGCCGCCGCGTACAAGCACGTCCCACTGATGGAGTCGAACCCGCTCGAAGCCGTTCGCAACAACACGCTCGTCACGCGGACGGTCGCCGACATCGCCGTCGAGTTCGGCGCGAAGCGCTTCGTCCTCGTCTCCACGGACAAGGCCGTGAACGCGAAGACGGTGATGGGCCAGTCGAAGGCGCTCTGCGAGTGGATCGTCGAGTCGTGGGGTCATCGCGACGACACGACCACCAAGTTCTGCGGCGTGCGCTTCGGGAACGTCCTCGGCTCCTCGGGCAGCGTGATCCCGATCTTCCGCAAGCAGATCGCACGTGGCGGCCCGGTCACCGTGACGCACGCGGAGATGACGCGGTTCTTCATGACGATTCCCGAGGCGGTGCAGCTCATCATCCAGGCGGGCGCGATCGGGGGACGCGGGCAGGTCTACGTGCTCGACATGGGCGAGCCCGTGAAGATCACCGACCTCGCAGACACGATGATCCGGCTGTCCGGAAAAGAGCCGGGGCGCGACATCGCGATCGAGTTCGTCGGTGCGCGGCCGGGCGAGAAGCTGCACGAGGAGCTGTGGTCGGAGACGGAGACGGTCTCCCCGTCGACCCACGCGGCGATCATGCTCGTCACGCGGCCGCCGATCGACCAGCAGTGGCTGGAGGCCGAGCTCGACGACCTCGCCCACCTCGTCGAAGCGGGGGAAACCCTCGAGCTCATCGGGCGGCTGAACACGATGTGCGCCGCGCCGCGGCGGAACGGCGTTCTCGCCGGAGACGGGGCGGGCGCCGCCGAGGCGGCGCCCGCATCCGAGAGGGTCTAGGCGCCCGGGATTCTGAGAAGCGCGAGCTGTCCACCCGCTCGCTTGTACGTGAAATCGGGCTCACCGTCGCCGTTGTTGTCGTCGCCCGGAGCCTTCTCCACCCACCGCGTGGCGGCCGGGACGTCTATCAGGAACGTATCGGGTCCGAAGGCCGCCGACGCGTCGACGAT
>JAJTCQ010000040.1 GCA_021323315.1 Gaiellaceae bacterium
GGGGGCGAGAAGGTCTCGCGTGGGCCCCGCGACCACAGGATCCTCGCCGAGCTGCCCGACCTCGAAGTGGTCGAACTCCGGTTCGGCCCTGACTTCGAGGGCGTCCAGCCTCACAGCCACGCCGACCAGGTCGACTCCTTACGTACTCGAGGGCGAAGCCGAGTTCGTCATGGGAGACGAGACCGTTCGCCTCGGCCCCGGCTCGTACGTCGCCGCGCCGGTCGGCGTCGTCCACGGGTTCCGGAACGTCGGAGATCGCGAGCTCCGGATGCTCAACGTCCATACGCCGAATACCGGCTTCGCGGTACGGCTGCGACGAGGCTGAGGTTTCTGGGACGTCTCGCGCGGGAAGTCCCGCGGCATGAGACGAACGCTCTTCGCGTTGATCGGATGGGTCGCCTGGAGGTTCGGCAAGCGCGTGATTCGCCGTAGGCTGAACGTCGCGGGTCGCTAGGCGCGAGCTGCCTCGAGGACGGCGTCGAGGTCCGGCATGTCGCCGCCGAGCAGCCACGCCGCCTCGATCGTTGCGCCATCGCGGATCAGGAAGGCCGAGCGGATGGCGACGTCCCGCATGCCCACCGGCTCGAATGCGACGTCGAACGCGCGTGTGGCATCGCCGTTCCAGTCCGAGAGGAGCGGCACGTCGAACCCGAGCGTCTGCGCCCACGCACGATGCGACCACGGAGAGTCACGTGAGATCGCGAACGGCCGGATACCCGCGGCGGCGAGGTCGTCGCTCCTGTCACGCAGGAGGTGCAGCTCGTTCGTTCAGCCCGGAGACCAGTCGAAGAGGTAGAAGGAGAGGAGCGTCAGGCCGTCGCCGAGCACATCGCGCAGCGGCTCCGGCTCCTCGCGGATGTCCGTCCAGACGTGCACGTCGGGAACCGAAGCGCCGGCCTCGAGCATGCCGCGAGCCTAACGGCCCCCGAACGTCAGCCGTCCGCACGCACGGAGACCCGCGACAGGGTCGCAGCACGGTCGCGGCCGTCGACACGCGGAGCTTCGTCGTGCACGCACTAGACGGAGATGGGCAGTCGCTCGGTCGCCTCCGCGATCGCGCGGGCGACCTCGGTGATGTCGCGATTCGCGTTGTACACACGCAGCTGGCGATCCGACGACGAGCCGCGTCCGAGGATCGCGAGCACGCCTTCGAGCTCGCGCTCGGACCCGAGCTCGCGCGCATGGGGTCGCAGGTCCGCGACGGTGCGCCGGATGAGGCGCGCGACGGGGACGCGATTCCTGCTCGCGGTCCCGAGATCCATCACCGGCGCTTCGAGCCCGTACCGCGCCGCGAGCCACTTGTTCTCGCTGGTCAGGATCCGGTGGTAGGAGGGGATGTCCGCTCCCCCGTCGTGGCGTTCGCTGAGCTGCTTGACGAGCGCCTGGCAGTACGCCGCGATCGCCACCGCATCCTCGACCCGCGTCACCGCGTCGCAGATGCGGATCTCGATCGTCCCGAGCCGCGGATGCAGGCGGATGTCCCACCAGATGTGCGTGTAGTCCGCGATGCAGCCCGAGCGCTCGAGCTGACCGACGACCGCGGCGTAGTCCGCATAGTCGCGGAAGCGCGGAGGCGGCCCGGAGCGCGGAAATGCCGAGAACACCATCTGCCGGCTCGACGAGAGGCCAGTCGGCTCGCCGCGCCAGAACGGCGAGCTCGCGGACATTGCGAGCAGCGGCGCGAGGTGCGGGAGCAGTCCGTTCACGACCTGGACCGCCTTTTCGGGATCGTCGACCGCCACGTGCACGTGCATGCCGAAGATCAGCTCGCGCCGCGCGACGTATTGCATCTGGTCGATGAGCGCGTGGTAACGGTCCCTGGCCGTGATTCGCTGGCGCTCGAAGAGGCTGAACGGGTGGGTGCCTGCCGATCCGACGCGCGTGTTCTGCTCGTGCGCGATCTCCGTGACGTACCCGCGGAGCTTCGCCAGCCAGCGCATGACGTCCCCCGCGTTCCGGCAGACGGGCGTCGTGATCTCGAGCACCGACTGCATGAGCTCGGCGTTGATCCGGGCGTCGAGCTCGTGTCCGGTGACGGCGTCGAGCATCGTGTCGATGTGCTGGACGAGGTCGAAGGTCTCGGGATCGAGCAGCTGGTACTCCTCCTCGACGCCGAGCGTGTACGGGTCGCCCGTGCCGAACTTGTGGTCGAGGACGCTCCCTGCCGGCTCTGAGTCATTGCCGGTGATCGAGGAAGGGAACGCTTGCTTGTTCGTCACGGAAGAACGGCCTCGACCTCGATCTCGACCTTCCATCTGGGGTCGAAGAGGCCTGCGAGCACGGTCGTGTTGGCGGGGCGCACGTCACCGAAGACCTCCGCATGCGCCCGAGCGAAGCCCTCGAAGTCGTCCGCGCTCACGAGGTAGACCCGCGTGCGGACCACGGCGGCGAGACTGGTTCCCGCCTGCTCGAGCGCGGTCCCGATGAGCTCGAGGCAGACGCGCGTCTGGTCGTAGATGTCCTCCGGCGGCGGCGATCCGTCCGCCGGGTTCGCAGCTGTTCCCGAAACGTGGACCCGATCGCCGACGACGACGGCGCGCGAGTAGCCGACGATCGGCTCGTAGGCGCCCGTGCCCGAGATGTTTCGCCGCTCCACGAGGCGACTAGTATCGCCGCGCGTGGAGGCCCTCCGCCAGATCGACGGCTGGCCGGTCGAGTTCGCCGCTGCCGGAGTCGTCGATCCAACCGGGGCAGTGTCGACCCGCGGCGACGCCGGGCGAGCGGTGCGGCTCGCCTCGGTCTCGAAGCCGGTCACGGCGCTGGCCGTGCTGATCGCCGCCGAGGAGGGCGTCGTCGACCTCGACGAGCCGGCCGGTCCTCCCGGCTCGACCGTGCGGCACCTCCTTTCGCACACGTCGGGTCTGCCGTTCGAGGGCACGGAGCCGATCGCACGTCCCGAGCACCGGCGCATCTACTCGAACGAGGCGTTCCGCGTGCTCGCCGCCCACCTGGAGGCACGAGCCGACATGGCGTTCACGGACTACCTGCGCGAAGCGGTCTGCGCACCGCTCGCGATCGGCCTCGACCCGTCGGGCGACCCGGGCTCCGGCATGCACGCCTCGCTCGACGAGGTCCTCGCGATCGGACGTGAGCTGCTCCGGCCGCGCCTGCTCGCCGACGAGACGCGGGACGAGATGGTCTCCGTCCAGTATCCGGGTCTGCCGGGAGTGCTCCCCGACCTCGGCCGCTTCGATCCGCTCGACTGGGGTCTCGGGGTCCAGCTGAACACTGCACCGCCGTCGTGGATGGGCGCGCGCACGTCCGCGGGCACATTCGGCCACTTCGGAGGCACCGGTACGTTCCTGTGGGTCGACCCGGTGGCCCGCGTGGTGTGCGCCGTGCTCACGACGCGGGAGTTCGACGAGTGGGCGAAGAAGGCCTGGCCGCACCTAGCCGACGCAGTGCTCGCCGAGCTCGGCGTCTAATCGTCGGCAAAGAGCGGACGCACGAGCTCGTCGAACGTCGCCTCGTCGCAGCTTGCGACAACGCACGGCGTCATCGCGGTGACGGTCGCGGTGCGCGGCACGTTCATGGTCAGCGCGACCTCCCCGAAGAACTCGCCCGCCTTCAGGATCCGCCGCTCGCCGAGTGCGGACTGGGAAACACCGGCGACGCCCGACAGGAGGACGAAGAAGCGATCTCCGGGCTCGCCCTCACGTACGAGCACGGTGCCGGATGTCACCTCCGCGCGCTCCATCCGGTCCGCGAGCTTGCCGAGGGTCTCGCCCGGGAGGCCGGCGAACAGGCCCACCCGCGCGAGCTCGGTCACCGATGCGGGAACGTGTCGGGGAGACACGGCTCAACGCTACCCACCCTCGCCCCGGCGCACCGAAGGGCCGGCAAGCCGGCCCTTCAGCTAGGGGAGGGGGAGGGGGAAGCCTCGTACAACGCGCTGCAACAGCTTCCTATCAGGTTACGCCCCGAAGGGGAAGTGCCGCGTTGCGCTCAGGCTGCGAAGCCCAACGAGCGCTCGAGCGCGGACTTCGGCTGGGCGCCGACGGCCGCAGCAGTGGGCTCGCCGTCCTTGAACAGGATCATCGTCGGGATCGACATCACCCCGTACTTCGTGGAGAGGCCCTGCTCCTCGTCGATGTTGACCTTCACGAGCTTGACCTCGCCGGAGCGTTCCTCCGCGATCTTCTCGAGGACAGGAGCCACGGCGTGGCAGGGACCACACCACTCGGCCCAGAAGTCGACGATGACGGGTGTCTCGGACTTCAGGACTTCCTGCTCGAAGGTCTGCTCCGTGACGTCAAGTGCCATGAGACTCATTCGTTCCTTTCATACGTGTCATTTGCGAATTGCCTCGGTTTGAACGACGAGGGCCCCGAAACCCTTCCCTAGACTGATTCCTCGTGGCGTCGATCTTCACACCCCTGCCGGACAAGCCCGACCACAACGCGCTCGAGGTCGCCGTGCTCGAGCGGTGGGAGCGTGAGGGGACCTTCGAGCAGCTTCGCGAGAACAACCGCGGCGGGCCGCGCTTCAGCTTCATCGACGGCCCGATCACCGCGAACAACCCGATGGGGGTGCACCACGCCTGGGGCAGAACGCTCAAGGACGTCTTCCAGCGCTACAAGGGGCTGCGCGGGTTCGACCAGCGCTACCAGAACGGCTTCGACTGCCAGGGCCTGTGGGTCGAAGTGGAGGTCGAGAAGTCGCTCGGCCTCAACTCGAAGCGCGAGATCGAGGAATACGGCCTGGCGGAGTTCGCCGCGCGCTGCCGAGAGCGCGTCGCCCGCTTCTCCGAGGAGATCACCCAGCGCTCGCAGCGCCTGGGGATGTGGATGGACTGGGACCGCGACTACTACACCTTCTCGGACACCAACATCGAGTACATCTGGCGCTTTCTCGCCGAGGTGCACAGGCGCGGCTGGCTCTACCAGGGGCACCGCTCGACGGTCTGGTGCCCACGTTGCGGGACTTCGATCTCGCAGCACGAGGTCTTCTCCGGGGAGTACCGCGAGCTCGAGCATCCCTCGCTCTTCGTGCGGATCCCGCTAAGGGGACGCGAGGGCGAGTCGCTCGTGATCTGGACGACGACGCCCTGGACGCTGCCGGCGAACGTCGCCGCGGCCGTGAACCCGGCCGCCGACTACGGCCTGACGGAGGACGGCGAGTGGTGGGCGGTCGCCCGCCAGCCGGACGCGACTTTCGTTCGGTCGGCGCTCGGCGGCGAGCTCGTCGGGCTCGAGTACGAAGGACCGTTCGACGACGTTCCGGCGCAGGACGGCGTCGTGCACCGCGTGATCCCCTGGGAAGACGTCTCGCTCGACGAGGGAACGGGGATCGTGCACATCGCGCCCGGCGCGGGCTCCGAGGACTTCGAGCTCGGTCGCCTGCACGACCTTCCGGTGCTCGCGCCGCTCGACGAGGCGGGACGGATGCTCCCAGGCTTTGGCTTCGACGGCCTCTCGACCGACGACGTCGCCCGGCCGGTGATCGACGCCCTCGAGCGACGCGGCCTCCTCGTCGAGTCGGGCACGATCGTCCATCGCTACCCGACCTGCTGGCGCTGCCGCACGCCGCTCGTCTTTCGCGTGGTCGACGACTGGTTCATCGCGGCCGACGAGGTCCGCCAGCCGATGCTCGACGCGAACGCTTCTGTCGAGTGGACGCCCGACTTCTATTCGAAGCGCATGGACGACTGGTTGCGGAACATGGACGACTGGAACATCTCCCGGAAGCGGTACTACGGCCTGCCGCTCCCCTTCTATCCGTGCTCCTGCGGGCATCTGAACGTGATCGGATCGCGGGCGGAGCTCGAGGAACGAGCCATCCGAGGGCTAGAGCAGCTTCAGGAGCTGCACCGCCCGTGGATCGACGAGGTCGTCATCCGCTGCGCGGCGTGCGACGAGGAGGTGCAGCGCGTCCCGGAGGTCGGAGACGCCTGGCTCGACGCCGGGATCGTGCCACTGTCCACGCTCGGGTGGGGGAACGTGGACAACGTCTTCGCGGGCTACGGCACCGGCGCCGCCAAGGGCCTCACTCTGGCCGACTTACCGGATCACGCGTACTGGGAGGAGTGGTTTCCAGCGGACTGGGTCTCGGAGATGCGCGAGCAGATCCGGCTCTGGTTCTACTCGATCTCCTTCATGTCGGTGACGCTCGTCGGCCGCTCTCCGTACAAGCGCGTGCTCACGTACGAGAAGCTCCTCGACGAGACCGGGCGCGAGATGCATCGCTCGTGGGGGAACGCAATCGCCGTGGAGGAGGCGCTCGAGCGCATGGGCGCCGACGTCATGCGCTGGCAATACTGCTCGCAGCCGCCGAGCCAGAACCTGCTCTTCGGCTACGGGCCGGCACACGAGATCAAGCGGAAGCTCCTCACGCTCTGGAATTCAGCCAAGTTCCTCGTCGACTACGCGAACGTCGATACCTGGTCGCCCGAGGCCGCCATCCTGGAAGCGGGTCCGCGCGGCGAGCTCGAGCCGCTCGACCGCTGGCTGGTTGAGCGAACGCACGCACTCGTCGTCGAAGCGACCGAGGCATACGAGCGCTGGCTCACGGTCGACGTCGTCCGAGCGTACGAGTCGTTCGTCGACGATCTCTCGAACTGGTACGTGCGGCGCTCGCGGCGGCGCTTCTGGGAGGGCGATCCGGTCGCGCTCGGGACGCTGTGGTACGCGCTCGTCCAGGGGCTCCGCGTCGTAGCACCGCTCATGCCGTTCCTCACCGATCACCTTTGGCGCGTGCTGACGGAGCCGGCCGACGGTGTACCCTCGTCCGTCCATCTGGCGGGATGGCCGGACACCGACGTCCCGGACGAAAGCCTGCTTGCGGAGATCTCGGAGCTTCGGCGCGTCGTCGAGCTCGGACGCCAGGCGCGTTCCACGTCGGGGCTGAAGCTGCGGCAGCCGCTGCGCGCACTCGTCGTCGAGGGCGCGCCGCTCGCCAAGTCGCACGCGGCCGAGATCGCCGACGAGCTCCGCGTCCGCGACGTCTCTTTCGGCACGGTGGACGCGAGCGAGCTTCGCGTGAAGCCGAACCTGCCGCTCCTCGGCCCCAAGCTCGGGAAGGAGCTCGGCACGGTGCGTGCAGCGCTGCAGGCCGGTGACTTCGAGGAGCTTCCAGACGGCGGGATCCGCGTCGCGGGACACGACCTCACACGCGACGAGGTGCTGGTCGAGCGCGAGGGAAAGGACGGGTGGGCCGTGGCGGCATCGGACGGGCTCACCGTCGCGCTCGACCTCCATCTCGACGACGAGCTCGTGCGCGCCGGCCGAGTCTACGACCTCATCCACCGTGTGAACACGATGCGCAAGGAGGAGGGCCTCGAGCTCACGGACCGGATCGCGCTGACCCTCCCCGAGGAGGACGCCGACCTGCTCGAGCACTCGGCCTGGATTGCCCGCGAGACACTCGCGACCTCGCTTGCCACGGGCGCCGAGCTCGCTCTCGTCAGGGCCTGACCGCCCTCGTTCGGCGCTGACTCAGTCGCCGGCGACGAAGAAGGCCCAGGTGCCGTCGGGCTCGAATCCGGCGCGCCAGCCGAAGTAGCCGCTTCCCGGCGGAAAGAGTCCACTCGGCGGGACGAGCGGAGCGAGCAGCTCCACCTCGTGCTCCGAGAGATCGTCGGCGGTCTCGACGGTGTACGCCCACGGCCACACGTAGTTGCCGCGCGAGAGCACGTACGGCATCTTCAGGATCGCGGCGAGTGACTCGAGCGGAACTTCGTCGGTCTCCTCCTCGAGTCGTTGCCAGTACTCGATCGGGCCGCCTTCCACGGGGGAGCCGAACGTGTACTCGAAGCTGTCGGTGATGAGCGGGCGCAGCGCCTCGTAGTCCCCGCTCTCGGCCGCTTCCAGAAGCGTCACGCGTGTCTGCTCGACGGCGGGCGGTAGCCCGGACACCGCCGTTGCCGTGGTGGCCTTGTCGTCCGAGTCGAGCTTGTAGCCGAGCATGACGCCGCCGCCGAAGGCGATGACATCGGTGAGCGCCACGACGAGCGCCCGCACTAGCTCTGCGCGGCGAGCTCGAGCTCGCGGCGGAGCTCGACCGGGAGGCGGAACGTGACGTCCTCCTCGACGATGCGATACGGCTCGATGTCCGTTACGCCTCGTGCGCGGAACCAGTCGCAGACTCGGCCGACGAGCTTCTCGGGCGCGGATGCACCCGACGTGATCCCCACCGTGCGCGCGTTCTCGAGCCAGGTCTCGTCGATCTCGGTCTCGTCGTCGATGAGGAATGCGGGCGTGCCGGCCGCCCGCGACGTCTCGACGAGCCGATTCGAGTTGGACGAGTTGCGCGAGCCGATGACGAGCAGCAGGTCGATCTCGGGCAGCATCTCCTTGACCGCCCATTGGCGGTTGGAGGTCGCGTAGCAGATGTCCTCCTTGCGCGGCGCGCGAATCTCGGGGAAGCGGCGCCGCAGCGCCGTGATGATCTCGCCCGTCTCGTCCACGGAGAGCGTCGTCTGCGTGACGTAGGCGAGCTTCGCGTCGCTCGGAAAGTCGAGCGCGTCCGCCTCCTCGACGGTCTGGACGAGCACGGTCGCGTCCGGCGCCTCGCCCATCGTCCCGACGACCTCCTCGTGGCCCTCGTGCCCGATCAGCACCACCGTGTAGCCCTCGTCCGCATAGCGGCGTGCCTGGACGTGCACCTTCGTGACGAGCGGGCACACCGCGTCGATCACGTTGTGGGCGAGCTTCTCCGAGTTCGCGTAGACGGA
>JAJTCQ010000041.1 GCA_021323315.1 Gaiellaceae bacterium
ACCGGTGGTTTGACGCGCAGACCTGCGGGGCATCCTCGCGGAGCAAGAATCGGGGGAGGGATGCAAGACGTGCGGGCTGTGGCGGCCCCGTGGTACTGACGGCGACCTCCCCCGAAATACGAAGGGGGAGTGATGAGCACGAACGAGATTGCGTATGGTCAGCAGCTTCCAGTCCCAAGGCGACGCCAACCTGCCTTTGGCGACCAGGGACCGCCACCTGAGGTCGAGGCCAAGGAGGAGCATCGCGGTCCGCTTGATCACCGTACGGAGGCGCTCCTGGGCCTCGCGATTGTGACGCCCGTCTTGGCCGCCTATGGCGCGATCGGATACGGGCTCTACACGGTGGTAACCGGCGTGCTGTGATGCCTGAGTCAGTCATGGTTCACAGCTGCGCGGGCTGCGGTCGTCCCGTCGACCAGGACGAGCCCTACGTCGATGCTCTCGAATATGAGTCAGCGTCCGACTTCGTCCTGCACATGGGCGACGAAGAGATCCGTACGACACGCCGCTTCCACGTCGAACACTTTCGGCGCCAGATCGAGGACTGCCTCTACGTGATGGTCCACGAAGAGCTGCCAAGGCGATTGCCTGACAGTCCTGAGAAGGCGTTCAGTCGCCCCGAGATTCAGGAGTAACGAGAAAGGGCGACCGAAGCCGCCCCTTCGCGCCGAACGCGGAAGAACGCGGGTCAGACCCTCGGGCCCGCCGGCGACTGTGAGATGTCTTGCAACATCTGGCCGGAGTCTTTGTCCTTCGCCTCTCTCGCAACGTCTGCCTGAGCCAGGATCCCAACCAGCCTGCCGTCGTCGTCTACAACAGGAAGACGCCGAACCTGCTGACTTGCCATCAGCTGGAGCGCGCTCGAGAGATCGTCGTCCGCGTTGACCCTGACGAGTTCACGGCTCGCAACCTCGCGCACCGGCATTCCTCGTGGGTCTTTCCCCTCCGCGATCGCCCGAACGACGATGTCTCTATCCGTGATCATGCCCGCCAACTGTTCACCATCGAGGACCGGCAGCGAGCCGACGTCGTCGCTCTTCATGAGCTGTGCAGCCTCTGAGACCGTCGTCTCTGCAGTCACGCAGCGCGGGCGGTCGGTCATGACCTCATGAACCTTGGTTCCTCCCATGGTTCCTCCTTTGGTCGTTGTAGTTTTCCTACCCGCGTCGGCTCATCTCAACACCGGTGGAGACTGCGCGTCTTGCCTACTCCTTTACGCGGCCGCCGCGAGTATGCGCCCGGTGTTTTCGTCGGAGAAGAATTCCGCGGGCGACGTCACGCCGGCCAGGACACGCGCGAAGTCGTCCATCGCCTCCGGCGAGCGGGAGACGGCCGCGAGGAGCTGCTGGAGCTCCGGCGGCGGCGGCTCCAGGGAGGCGAAGTCCGCCGTGAGCTCGTACATCGCCTTGACCTGAGCGTCGCGCCTCGAGGTGAAGTCCTCCATCGCCTCCTCGAACGGTCGGGCGCCCGTGAACGTCTGGTCGAGGGCGTGCGCACACGCCTCGGCGTCGCGGAACGCGTCGCTGATGCCCTGCGCCGTGATGTAGTCCCGGTTGTAGCCCGCGTCGCCGACGAGTGCCCAGCCGGGGCCGTAGGGCTTGCGGAAGTAGCCCGGCACGGCCGCGCCGACGAAGTGCGCCTCGCGTTTCGCACCCCGCACGCGCTCGGCGAACTCCGGCGCCGCGTCCAGCGTGTCGAAGAAGTGGCGCTCGACGTCGTTGCGGTTCGCCTCGAACTCGCGGTAGGGCCAGCCGGCGATGACGAGCGTCAGGCCGTCGTTCGTCGGCCACGCGGCGATCCCGCGGCGGGGCCGGACCCAGTTCGCGAAGCGCCCGTCCATCGGCAGGTCGCTCCAGTAGCTGTAGTAGGAGGCGAGTAGCTTCGGTTTCGTGTCGTACTCCGCGGCGTCGACGGCGTCGGCGACGAAGGAGTAGCGGCCGTCGGCGCCCACCACGACTCCGGCACGCTCCGTGACCGTGCTGCCGCCCTTGGCGTACCCTCGAATACCGGTGACCCGACCGTCCTCGACGACGAGACTCTCGACCGTGAACGCCTGGCGGATCTCCGCTCCCGCCTCGGAGGCGGCGTCGACGAGGAGCTTGTCGAGCACGGTCCGTCGCGGCGCGTAGGCGGTGCCGGGCCGGCCGGTGATGGTGAAGGGGCCGAAGTCGACCGCATACGTGTCGATCGGCGGCGCCCCGGTCGCCACCACGCTATCGAGCAGTCCCCAGCGTTCGAGCGCGGAGACGCCAGGGGCATGGATGTGGTGCGTCGAGATCGTGTCGCTGGGAAACGTCGCTCGATCGACTGCGAGAACGCGGTAGCCCTTGCGGGCGAGCAGCATCGCCGTCGGCGAGCCGGCGCAGCGCGCTCCCACCACGATCGCGTCGTACTGGGTCGTCATGTCTCCTCCTCGGTCGAACGTCGTGTCCGAGGCTAGGAGTGCGCCTGCGAGCCGACATCGGCGATTCCACCCAAAAGTGGCAGCGCCGCGCGTATGGGTACTTCAGACCAGGTGCTGCTCGTACGCGCGGGCCGTCGCGGCCGCACGCGAGGAGACACCGAGCTTCGCGTAGATGTTGCTCACGTGGCGGTCGACGGTGCGCTCGCTGAGAACGAGCGCCGCAGCGATCGCCTTGTTGGTCTCGCCGGACGTGAGCAGACGCAGCACCTCGAGCTCCCGGGGGCTCAACCCCAGCGTCTTTCGGGACGCGCCCGTCAGAGAGTCCATGCGGGCGAGGTCGGGACGCGCGCCGAGCTCCTCGAACGCGGCGCGCGCGGCCCCGAGCTCGAGCGCCGCGCCGTCGTGGTCGCCGAGCTCCGTGCAGACACGCCCGACGAGGACACGCGTCCGCGCCGCGTCGTAGGGCGCTTCCAGCGTGAGCCAGCGCAGCAGGGCCTCGCGGAGCGCGGTCAGCGCACCCGAGACCTCGCCACGTGCCAGCGCGACCCCCCCGCGGGCGTGCGCGGACATTGCGAGCAGCGCGTCGCTGCCCTGCATCTGTGCCAGCGCGGTGAGCTCGTCGGCCGCGCTCGCCGCTTCGTCGATCTCGCCTGCTGCAAGCGCGATCTCGACGTACGCGGGAAGGAACGTCGCGCGGCTCAGCGACGGGCGCGTCTCGCCGGCAACGCGTCTGATCGCCGCGAGTGCGGCGTCGCCCTTGCCCTGCGTGAGTCGTAGCAGCGCCAACCCGGGCTGCGCGTCGCCGCCCGGCAGGGTGGAGAGTCGGTACGCCTCCTCCGCGGCCTCGAAGTCTCCCCGAAGGCGATGGAGCTCGCCCTGGACGTAGAGCGCCGATGTGGACGCGCGCCGGTTCAGCACGCCCTCCGCACCGACCCGCTTCGCCTCTTGCAGCGCATCGTCCCACGCACCCTGCACCTGCATGATCTCCGCACGGTGTACGAGGCATACGCCGGTATGGGCGACCATGTCCGGTTGCCGCTCACACCAGACGGTGAGGGCGGTGGTCCACTCTCGGGCGCGCCGCCACTCGTGGACGTCGCGGCAGATCGCGATCGTGTTGCAGTAGAGGATCCCGGCGACGATCGGCGAGAGCTCGCCGCTCGTCACCGCGACCATGCTCTCGTCCATGAGCCGGAGACCGTCTCGTGTGTGTCCGAGCTCCAGGAGTGCGTGTCCCTGGTCCATCACTCCCAGCGCGACGAGATCGCGGTCGCCGAAACGCTCCCCGATCTCGATGGCCTCGGCGGCCGCGTCGTGCGCACCCTGGAAATCGCCCTCGGCGAAGCACCGCAGCATGTGCCCGAGGAGCAGGTAGCCGCGGTCGACGCAGTCGCTCTGCTCGCGGTCGAGGAGCCGGTCGCCGCGCGCCCACCAGCCCAGCGCCGGCGCCGTCTCGCCGAGAAGCAGCAGGCACAGGCCGATCCACCACGCGCACCTCGCGGCGCGCGGCGCGTCACCCGCGTCGAGGTGCCCGTAGTGTGCGCGCTCGAGCGAGCGGACGTAGTCGTCGTTCCTGCCGAGCATGTATGCGGCTCGCGCCAGGAGCTCGAGGTCGCCGGGCTCCAGCGGCGCCGCCTCGTCGGCCCGCTGCAGCGATTCGAACGCCCCCGGCCACGCACCCGTCGCGCACGAGGCGCGGCCATGCTCGAGCGCTCCTCGGGCCGAGGTCGATTCGACGCTCATGCCGGAATTCTGCGCATTTTGCGCGCTACGGCACATCTCGGCTGCGGGCTGCACGTGTGTACCGTCGGGGCGTGGCCGCACGCACGCCACTCTCGACGCTGCTCTCCCAGGCACTCGTAGCGTTCACGATCGAGCTCGACAACGAGTTCGAGCGGAGGTTCCAGGAGTCGGGCGGCGGGGCGCGTGTCGTCTCGCTCACGATGTGGTCGAACCTTCTCCGCTTCGTCGGCGACGGCACCACCGTGGGGGAGTTCGTCGCCGCACTCGGGCTGCCGAGGCGGAGCGCGCTGTCGAGGCTGGGCGGTGTCGAGCGCTGGCGGTACGTGTCGGTCGGTGCGGCGACGCGGAAGCGCGAGGGGTACGGGAGTGGCCGCGGGACGAAGGACGACTGGGTCGTGCGGTTCACACCGGCCGGCCTGCGAGCAGCCGAGATCTGGCCTACCTTGCCGGCCGAGATCGAGGCGCGCTGGCTCGCACGGTTCGGCGCCCGGAGGACCGGCGCTCTCCGCGAGGCGCTGCGAGCCGTCGACGACGCAGTCGAAGCGCCGTTGCCCGAGTTCCTCCCGATCGTCAGCAGCACGCGAGCGATGGCGCTCGAGCTCCCGTCCGTCGAGACCCAGGCGGCGCGCGACGACCTCCCACTCGTCACGCTCCTCTCACACGCGCTCCTGGCGTACACGATCGCCTTCGAGGCCGCCTCGCCCGTCTCCCTTCCCCTGAGCGCGAACGTCCTCCGCGTGCTCGGCGAGACGGACGTTCCGGTGCGAGAGCTCCCGTTGCTCGCCGGTGTCTCCAAAGAGGCGGTCGAGGTGTCGCTGACGTCTCTGTCGAAGACCGACTACGTGGTGGTCGAGGGCACGCCCGCATCGAAGCGAACGATGCGCCTGACGCCGGCGGGAGCGAAGCTCCAGGCGGAGCAGCGCCGCCTTCACGCGGGAATCGACGACCGGTGGGATCCGGAGCTGCGGACGTCGCTCGAGCGGACGCTCGACCATCCCGATCTCTCTGCCGGCTTGCAGCCGGATCCGGCCGGGTGGCGCGCGAGCAAGCCGTACGCGAAGCAGACGGAGGCGATGCTCGCCGACCCGCTCGGGCGGCTGCCTCACTATCCGATGGTGCTGCACCGCGGCGGCTGGCCCGACGGCAGCTGAGCTACGAGACCGCGACGTACCGTGCGCCGAGGGCGTTCGCGAGCGTGCGATGCGCCGCGCTCGCACCGACCACGACCGCCTGCGACGGATCGATGCCGTGTCGTCGCGCGAAGGCGAGTGGGAGACCTGGCAGAGGCGGGCGACACCAGCAGACCGGCGGGCCACCCGGGTGCGGGCAGAGCGCCCCTCGATCGTGCCCGAGACAGAGGGCCGGACGAGCGCGACCGCCTCCTCGAGCTCGGCGCTCGACCCGTCGGGCCTCCAGTCGAAGACGATGGGGCGCGGTTGCCTTTCGGCCGGCGCGTGGGAGCCTCGCGGCTGCGGCCGCAGCGACGAAGACGCCCGTGGTGCCGGCATGCTCCGTTCGGACATACGCACACGCTCGACCGACGCGAAGCCCTCGTCGTCCGCCGGCGGCTCGAGCTCGCGGAACGCCCGCATCTGCTGCGTCGGCGTGAGCGCGCCGGCCATCGACCGGGGGGCCGCCTCCAGCTCCTCGGAGGTGGGAAGCGCGCCGAACTGCTCGAGCAGACGCTCGACGAGGTTCACCTGTGCCTGCGCGAGCGTGATCTCGACCCAGACGCAGCGCACCGGGACTCCGTGGCGCGTGGCCGCCTCGACCACATGACTGCGGGCCGCGCGCGTGAGATACGTGTTGTCGAGCACGACCTCGCGCGAGCCTGCCCCGAGCGCTTCTTCGAGGGCGGTGGCGACGTCACCGAGCGATCCTCGGCGCTCGTCGCGGTTCAGCCGCGCGTAGCCGGGCTCGACGTACTCGGCCGCCAGGAGCGACGTGCCCGCTCCCGGGATACCCATGACCAGCACGACGTCGCCGGGTCCGCGCGTCGCGCGTGCGGGCGCCCAGGCGCGCCCGATCCGCGCGCGCTCCTCGTCGGTCAGGCTGAGCTTCGCCGCGCTCGCGGCCGACCGCGTCGCTTCCGGGGTACGAGCGCCGGGATTGCGACGACGTTCTCGCCGAGCCCGAGGAGCCAGGAGAGCACGACCTCCGCCTCGGTCACGTCGTGCGCCCGGGCGAGCTCGACCAGCCGCTCGTCGCGCGCGAGTCGGCGCACGCGGCGGGGGCCGCCGAGCGGCGAGTGCGCGATCACGGCGATTCCGAGGTCGGCGCAACGGTCCAGGACCCCGCCGCGCAGGGCGCGGTCGTCGAAGGGGCTGATCCCGACCTCGACTGCCGCGATCGGAGCGTGCTCGAGCGCCTCGTCCAGCTGGGCGCGGTTGACGTTGCACACGCCGACCCGCGCGACGAGCCCGTCGTCGACGAGCCGCGCAAGGGCGCGCATCGACGTTCGCCACGGAGTCCGCGGGTCCGGAGCGTGAAGCAGGTACAGGTCGATCGGCAATCCGCCGAGGGCAGTCAGGCTCGCTTCGCAGTCGGCGCGGATCGTCCGTCCCCGGCCGTCCGGGACCCAGGCGCCAGCGGGCCTCGCCATGCCACCCTTGGTCACGACCCGAGCCTTCGGCAGGCCGTGGAGCGCGTGGGCGAGAAGCGCTTCGCTTCCCTCGTACGAGCGCGCCGTGTCGAAGACGGTGACTCCTGCCTCGACCGCCGCGGCCACGTGCCGTCGTCGTCCGGGGCAAGACGCAGGCAGCCCAGGCCGATGCGCAGCTCGCCCGGTCTGAGCCAGGGCATCACGCCTTCCCGGAGGCGCTCAGAAACGCCTCGAGCCGCGCGGCCTCATCCTCGACCTCGCGCCGCGCGCTGCGAGGAAGCGGGGCGAACGGCTCGAGCTGCACGCGGCCGTCGTCGAGCGACCACGTGCCGGCGACGAACCCGTCGACGAGGAACGTCGCTCTCACCTCGCCGCCCTCGATCACCGCCGCCCGATGCTCGTCGGCCAGCACTCGGCGCCGGTCGTCGTGGCTCAACACGAGGTTGTCGAAGCGCGGCAGGAAACGAGCGGGCGCGGGTGTCTCCGGCGGCGGCAGCGGTGCGCGAGGGAGGTCGACGAGCTCGCGGCCGTGCTCGTCGCGGAATCGCCTGAGGTGGAGCCCGGCGAAGCCTCGGTCGACGCCGCTTCGCGCCGTGCCGGTCCACTTGGCGACGTCGGCTCGCGACGCCGGCCCGAAGGCGGCGAGGTACCGCCGGACGAGGTGGGCGTAAGCAGCGTCCCCCGAAGCGCCCTCCGCGCCGAGCCATGTCCGTGCCGGGACGAAGGTGCCGCCCGCCGTGTGCGAGCGCCAGACGGATGACTCCGGGCCGCTCACCAGGCCGGC
>JAJTCQ010000042.1 GCA_021323315.1 Gaiellaceae bacterium
GAGGGGTTCGGTTATGGGGAGCACGACAGGTCTTCTGACTCGGGGCTCCCTCCCTCGCCGCCTTCCCGGCTTGCGCCAGTGGCTTCGTGGCGGGGGAGCGTCTCCCCTCACAGCGGCGGGACCGTCCCGGATTCGCACCGGGTTCCCTCACCGTGCTCCTGCTTGCGGGCGAGCCTATCATCGGACGGTGTCCGGGCCTCGTGCGCGCCTCTGGCTGCCCGTCGTCGCCTGGGCAGCGCTGATCTTCGCCTTCTCCTCCGTCCCCGACCTCGGGACCGGGCTCGGCGGCTGGGACCTCGTCCTGCGGAAGATCGCGCACGCGGCCGAGTACGCCGTGCTCGGTGCTCTCCTCCTCCGCGCGACGGGCCGGGCCGGGCTCGCCGTCGGGCTCGGCACGCTCTACGCGATCAGCGACGAGGTCCACCAGTCGTTCGTACCGGGTCGCCTCGGCTCCCCGCTCGACGTCGCGCTCGACGCCGTCGGCGTGCTCGTCGGCGTCGTGCTCTGGCAGACGGTTCGCTCGCGGCGACTCGCATGACGAATGCGCGAGCGCTCGCGATCGAGCTCGACGCGCTCGGCGACACGCGCGCTCTCTGGCTTGCCTGGCTCGAGTCGGCGCGCGTCGTGCTCGACGTCGATCCCGACGCGCTACCGGTCGACCGGGCGGATGCTGCCATAGCCCTCGACGACGCCGGTGCCGGGAACTGGCGGACACTCCTCGAGCGCTTCAGTGAGGATCACGCGCCTGCCTTCCTACGCCGGGACGCCGTGACGAGCGCGCGCCTGCAAGCCCTCGTGGACGACGGTGCGACGCTCGGCGTCTTCACCGACGCGCCTGACGAGCTCGCGCGCACCGCGCTCGCACAGCTCGGGGCGTCGCGCCGCATCGCCGCGCTCGAGACCGGTGCCGGCGCATTCGAGCGTCTGCTCGACGTCATCGGTCGAGACGCGACGGTGGTTCGTACCCGAGCCGACCTCCTGACGCGCGCGTAGAATCGACGCCGTGGATCAGCACGACGTGGGAGACCGGCAGCTCGATGCCCTGCTCGAGCGACTCGACCGGATCGCCGACGAGCTCGAGCGCCTGAACCGCACGACCGAGCGGCAGGAGGGCTTCACGCTGGTCGCCCGCGAGCTCCACGAGCTCCAGGAGTCGCTGAACGCTCTGGCGTACGCGGCTCTCGGACAGGCACCGCCGCGCGTGCGCAGGCGAGCTAGCTGATCCGGTAGATCGTCCCCTCGCCCGAGACGGCGAAGAGCTCTCCTGCGGCGTTCTCGCCGAAGGAGGTAAGGCTCTCCACGCGGAACGGCTCGACGCGGAGACTCCTCGCCTCGCCGCCGGCGATCCGGAAGCTCCACACGATCCCGCTGCAGTAGTCGCCGTAGACGTACCGGCCGCGCTCCGTCCGGCGTGCAGTGCCGCGATACACGTAGCCACCGGTGACGCTGCAACCGCGCCCGTGGTCGTACTCGGCCACCGGGAACACCAGCTTGCCGGTGCGTGGACTGCCGTCCTCGAAGCGGCGCGAGCCCTCGTACAGGTCCCAGCCGTAATTCTCGAGCCCCGAGCTCGAGCGGGGCGTGAAGTTCACCTCTTCGATGGAGCCCTGGCCGACGTCGCCGATGTAGAGGTCGCCGTTCGCGCGGTCGAAGGAGAAGCGCCAGGGGTTGCGGAGGCCCAGCGCTGCGATGGACCACCCCGCGGACGGTCGCCTCGGGTCGAGCGTCAGCAACTTGCCGAACTGCGACTCCATGTCTTGCGCGCGATCCTCGGGGTCGCCTCCGGAACCACCGTCGCCGATGCTCGTGTACAGCAGACCGTCCGGACCGAAGGCGAGGTGGCCGCCGTTGTGATTGCCGTACGGGTCAGGCACGGCCAGCAGCACCCTTCGGCTCGACGCGACGGCCCTCGTTCCGTTCGAGCGGTGCCGGAGGACCGTGTTGCGGCCCGAGTCGGAGGTGTAGGCCACGTAGAAGCGCCGGTTCTTCGCGTACGCGGGGTCGAACGCAAGGCCGAGCAGTCCTTGCTCTCCGCCGAAGGCGACCTCGTCGCGGATGTCGAGGAACACGGTTCGGCGCCCACCGCGGATACGAAGGACGCGGCCGGGCTGCTCGACGACGTAAACCGTCCCCGGCTCTCCGGGAGCGTGAGTCAGGAGCACGGGCTCGTCGAAGCCGCGCAGGAACACCGCCTTGCGGAACACGGTCTCCGCTCCCCGTGCCGAGCCCGCGAGCGATGCGACGAGAACGCCGAGAAGCACGACGCCGATGCGCACGTGCGCAAGGTAGCCGAGGGTTGTAAGCGCGGAGCACGGGAGTACGCTTCGCGCTCGTGCGAGTCTTCCTCATCGGGGCGGGGCAGGTCGGGATCTCGTGATCGCGTGCACCTCGCGTGACGAGGTGAACCTCGTGGCCGGCATGTTCGCGAGGCGAGAGGCCGAGCATGCGACGACCGTCATCCGCACGTCGAGTACCGAGTACGTCGAGCTCTGGCGCGAGGGGCAGCTCGACGTCGACTTCGTCGTCTCGTCGGAGCTCGAGACGGCGCACGCGATCAGCCGCACCCTCGGCGTTCCCGCCGCACGACACACCGACGTCTTCGCCGAGGGCCAGGTACAGCTCGCCGAGTTCGACGTCGCCGAAGGTGCCTCTCCAACCGTCCTTCACGCGTCGCTGCGCGACGCCCCGGTGCCACGCGACTCGAAGATCGCAGCGATCATCCGCGGGGACGAGACGATCCTCCCCGGAGGCGACGACGAGATCGCAGTCGGCGACCGGATCGTCGTGATCGGATCGCCCGAGGCGATCAAGGCCTGGAGCAGACTCCTCTGGCCCGAGGGCGGTGCCGTCCGCGACGTGGTCATCTTCGGAGCGGGACGCGTCGGCACCGCCATCGCCCGCGTCCTGCTCGGGCAGGGGCTAAGCGTACGGATGATCGAGGCTTCGAAGGAACAGGCACTGCGCACCGCCGAGTCGCTTCCGAAGGCCCGCGTGTTCAATGCCACCGGCGTCGACCCAGACTTCCTCGAGCGCGAGCGAATCGGCCAGTCGCAAGCCGCAATCTTCGCGATGCGCGACGACGCGAAGAACCATTACGCCGCCTCGATCGCGCAGGTGCACGGCATACCGTTCACGATCGCAATCGCGCACGAGGCTGTCTCGGTGGGAGCATTCCATCGCGCCGGGATCGACGTATCGATCAATCCGCGCGCGGTGACCGCGGAGGAGATTGTGCGCTTCGCGCACGATCCACGCACCCAGCAGATCGTGATGCTCGAGGAGAACCGCTACGAAGTGCTGGATGTGACGACGAGGGACTCGAGCCGCTACATCGGCATGGCCTTCCGGGACATGCCCGTCCACGGCTCGATCATCGGCGCGATCGTGCGGAACGGGAGCGCGATCTTCCCGCACGGCGACGACGTCCTTCAGGCGGGGGACCGTGTGATCATCTTCACGGAGGCGGTCAACGCGCCCTGGGTCGTCGAGGCGCTGTGAGTTGACGCAGGTCTCGGCGCGTATCGGCCGGCCGCGCCGGATTGCCATTGATCTGTGGGCCGTCATCCATCTGGTCGGCAGTCTGGGGAAGTACCTCGGGCTCGCGGCGGCCTTCCCGATCGCGGTGGCGATCGGATACGGAGATCCGTTCTGGCCATTCCTCGCAGCCGGCGCGATCACGAGCGGACTGGGATGGGGGCTCGAGCGCGTAGCCGCCCACCCGGACCGTCGCCTCAGTGTGCGCGAGGGATTTCTCGTCGTGGCGTTGACGTGGCTGCTCGCGGCTGCATTCGCCTCGATGCCCTACCTCTTCGCAGGTGGAGAGCAGCTCGCGAGCCCGATCGACGCCTACTTCGAGGGCATGTCAGGGTTCACCACGACCGGCGCGACCGTCGTGACGGACTTCGACGAGCTGAACGAGTCAATGCTCATGTGGCGCCAGTTCACCCAGTGGCTCGGAGGGATGGGGATCATTGTGCTCGCGATCGCCGTCCTGCCGCGACTTCGAGTTGGCGGGCGACAGCTGATGGAATCGGAGCTTCCGGGGCCAGAGATCGGCGCGCTCTCCGAGCGGATCCGCTCAACCGCACGTCGTCTCTGGGCTCTCTACGCGGTTCTCACGGGCGTCCAGGCGCTGATCCTCGCGAGCTTCGGATGGTCCGGTATCGATGACGCGATGACGCCGTTCAACGCAGTCGCACACGCGTTCACGACGATGCCGACCGGCGGCTTCTCACCGGAGCCTCGATCGATCGAGCCATTCGCCGCCGCGAGCCAGTGGGTCATCGCGATCTTCATGATCGCCGCCGGAGCGAACTTTGCGCTGCTGTACAGGGGGCTCGTCCGACGGCGCGCGAACGCATTCGCCCGCGACGAGGAGTTTCGGCTTTACGTCGCGCTCATCGTCATCGCGGCGGCGTTTCTCACGGCACAGGTCTGGAGCTACGGGATTGCTGGAGGAGAGGAGGCATTTCGAGTCGGCCTCTTCCAGGCTGTCACGATCATGACGTCGACGGGATACGCCACTGCGGACTTCGCGACCTGGCCGATCCTCTCGATCCTCACCCTCTTCGGGCTGATGTTCATCGGCGGTTGTGCCGGCTCGACTGGCGGCGGCATCAAGGTTGTGCGCCATCTCCTGATGGGGAAGATCCTTCGCAGGGAGATCGGCCAGACGTTGAGCCCGGAATCCGTCATCCCGATACGGTTGAACAACGCTCCAGTCGACGAGCGGACGCTTCGAGCAATCGCTGCATTCATCCTGCTCTACGTAGGGCTCTGGGCGGTCGGCGCGGCCGTGATCGCGGTGGACATCGCCTTCACCGGCTTGGGCGTTCCCGGCCTCGATCCCCTCGCCATCTCGGCGAGTGCGATCGGAAACATCGGGCCTGCGCTCGGCGTCACTGGCCCTATGGGCTCGTACGCTGCCGTCGGCGACGTATCGAAGGTCACGATGATCGCCCTCATGTGGGTCGGCCGACTCGAGATCATCCCCGTCGTCGTGCTGCTGACGAGGCACTACTGGCGGCTGTAGCTGCGCGTTACCGAGGCGCGCCGAGGAGCGCGCGGCGGAGCTCGGCCGTCGATTCGGACGGAACGACAGCTAGCACCTGATCGCCGGGACGCACCACTGTCGAGGACTCCACGAGCTCGGTGCGTCCCTGACGCCACACCGAGATGAGGCGCGAGCCGGGCGGAAGCCTGAGCCCACCCGCCTTTTTTCCTGCCGCTGGAGAGCCGCCTTCGACCTGCACCTCGACCACCGCGAGGCCTTCCTTCTGGAGCTCGAGCAGACGGACGAGCCCGTGCTCGGGGACCTCGTGCTCGACGAGCCCGAGGATGCTCGTCGTCGCGCAGATGGTCTGGGTGATGCCGAGGAGGTCGAAGTGCTGCTGGTTGCGGGGGTCGTTCACGCGCGCGATCGCCTTGCGGACGCCATAGGTCTCTTTCGCGATCTGGGAGATGACGAGGTTGTCCTCGTCGTCCCCGGTCACGGCGAGCACGAGCTCCGGAGGACGCGCAATCCCGGCTCGCTCGAGAGTCGCGATCTCGGTGGCATCACCGCGGATCACGACCGGACCGAACTCCTCCTCGAGCCGTGCGAACCGATCCGGCCGCTGCTCGATCATCGTCACCTCGTGCCCGAGCTGGAGCAGCGAGCGCGTCACGTTCGACCCGACCTTCCCGCCGCCTGCGACGACCGCGTACATGTCAAGCGGCGTTCGCGGGTCTGGCCGCACGGACGGTCTCGAGGAGCCCCGAGATCGCAGTCTGCGTCGGGCAGACGATGCTCATCCCGCGGTCCGCGTACAGCTTGGCACGCGCTGGATCGAGGATGCGAACCACGACGGTCGCGACACCGTAGCGCTGCTGGAGCACTTGGCCGATCACGATGTTCGTGTTGTCTCCGTCGGTCGCAACGACCGCTGCCTCGGCGTCGGGGATCCCGGCGCGCTCGAGGACGGCGACGTCCATTCCGTGCCCGACGACGAACCCCCCACGCCAGGCCGGCCCGAGTCGCGACAGCGCATCCTCCGTCTCGTCGACGACCGAGACGTCCCACCCGTCCGCGGCGAGGCCCCTGGCGACCGCCGATCCGACCCGGCCGCACCCGATCACGACGGCGTTCACGGCAGCGCAGCCTACTCCTCGAACACTCCGTCGGGAAACGCGACCACCAGAACCTCGCAGGGCGCGTTGCGCAGCACGAAATCGACCGTCGGCGAGAAGAAGCGCGATTGCCTCCGCCAGCGCGGCGACGAGCCGAGCACGATCAGGTCGGAGCCTCGCCGCTCCGCCTCGTCGACAATCGCGTGGCCGATGGAGCGTGCCCGCACGACGTCACCGTGGACCTCGACCGCATGATCCGCGCCGAGCGCGCGCGCCTCGTCGAGCGAGGCGTCGACGCGGGCCGCGACGGATGCGGGCAGCTCGCCCTCCAGCCCGAACTCGCGCGGGACGCGGACGACGGTGATCGCGTCGATCGCCGCGCCACGCTCCTTCGCGAGGGCAATCGCCGTCGCGACCATCTCCTCGCCGATGTCGCCGAGCTTCATGGGGACGAGGATCCGCTGGAACTCGGTGGCGGCCGGCAGAGTCTGGATCGGGGACACGTGCGCGAGCAGGCCCGTCCGGCTCTTCCGGCGAACGGCGACGAACACGACGAGGCCCAGCGCGAGCCAGACCGGCCCCGCATAGCGTGCTCCGGAGTGGGTGATTAGCGCGAGCACCCAGATCGCCAGGGTGAGCGGGGCGCCGACGAGCGCCGCCAAAGGGAGCGAGTGGCCTTGGATCGAGAGATTCGGCCGCGCGCGAAACGGCCTTACGAGGTCCGGCACTCGCACTCGCAGACGGATCACGGCCAGCTGCGCCGCGGTGAACGCGATGAGGACTCCGAAGGAGTAGAGGCTCGCGAGGAACGCGGCGTCTCCGTCCGCCGCGACCTCGGTCAGAACGATCAGCCCGACGGCAAGCGCCGCCGCGATCGCAATCGCCTCGCTCGAGACGACCGCGCGCCGCTCGCGGCGCATGAACCTGTGCGGAAGCGAGCCGTGCTCGGCCAGCGAGTACGTGAGGCGCGTGATGCCCGAGAACGACGTCGTCGCAGCCCCGGCGAGGATGAGCACGCCCGAGATCCCGACGACTACCTCGAGGGCGTCGACGACGAGCGTCGGCAGCGAGCCGTCGAACGCGGCGGCGATCCCGACCAGCGGCGCCTCGAGCCACTCCTCGCCGAGCGCGGTCTCGCCGTTCGCCACGGGGTACGCGGAGAGCCCGATCGCGCCGATCAGCACGGTCACGAGCACGACGAGCCCGATCGCCGAGAAGAGCGACTTCGGCAGATCCCGCCCTGGTTCCCTGGCCTCCTCGGCGAGGTTCGCGACAGTCTCGAGCCCGGTGTACGCGAGCATGGCGAGCGGCAAGGCGAACGCGAGGTCGCTCCAGTCCTGCCCGCGTGCGAAGCCGAGCCCCTCGCTGAGCGTCTCCGGAGAGAGCAGGAAGGCGAGGCCGAGGACGACGAGCACGCCCTGAACGAGCAGGTCGAGTAGCGCGACGGCGAGCGCGCCGACGTGCAGGCGCGTCCTACGGGCGATCCTCATACCCGCGATCCCCGCGATGAGGGCACAGGCGACAACCGCGTCCCACGGCGCCTCACGGAGCGCTCCCTGGCCGACGGCGCCCGCGAGGTAGTGCGGGACGAAGAGGGCGGAGAGCGCCATGACGATCAGGAAGTCGAGGAAAAGCACCCACCCAGTGACGAATCCCGCCAGGTCGTTGAAGGCACGGCGCACGAACGTCGCAGCCCCTCCGGTTTCGGGAATCGCCGCCGTGCCCTCGGCATACGAGAGCGAAACGAGGATGAACACGGCGCCCGTGGCGAGCAGGACGAGCGGTGTCAGCCCGAGCGCTACGGCGGCGACGATGCCGAGCGCGATGTACAGGGATGACGCGATCTCGCCGTACGCGACGGCGAAGAGCGACGGCGCGTCGAGGACGCGCTCGAAGCCGCGGAGCTTGCGCGCCACCTACCCGTGCCTCTTCCGCTCGAGGGTGAAGCGGGCAACGCCGAGGACGATGAACAGCGCGCCGAGGAGGTACCCGACCACGCCGCCGCCCGCCGCCGCCGTCCTCACGAGGAGGGCGACGCCGATCGCGACGAAGATCGCCGCGAACGCCATCACGGCCACCGAGTACCTCGTCATGCCGGCTCCGCGGCGTTCACGAGCACACGGCAGCTCGCGTGCCTCAGGACGTAGTCGACGGTCTTCCCGAAGACCGCCGACTGCCTGGCTGTAAGGTGCCGACGCGGCGCACCGAGGACGATGATCTCGGCGTGCCTCGCGTCGGCCTCGGCCACGATCGCCGGGCCGGCCGCGTGCGCGCGCTCGAGGCGCGTGAGAACCCGGACGCCGTACGAGTCGCCGATCGCCGCCGCCTCGTCGAGCTCACCGTTCGCCGTCGCCTCCAGTTCGGGAAAACGGTAGGTCAACGCCTGGTCGAGCGGGACTTCGAGGACGCTCAGGGCAACGATCCGGGCACGCCGCTCGGCGGCGAGCTGGCACGCGACGTCCATCGCGGCATCCGACGACGGCCCGGGTATGACAGGGACAAGCAGGTTGCGGTACTCGAGCGCGAGAGCAGGCCCGAGCGCAGGCGGCGCCTTCTCGATCTCGCGGAGCGGAACGTCGAGGAAGCGACGACGGTAGACGACATAGCCGGCGAGCCCGGCGAGCATCCAGCCGAGCCCGACCCAGCGCGTGAGAGGGTTCTGGACGACGAGGACGAGGAACGAGACTCCCGTCGCGAGGCCTCCGAGCACCGCGAAGAGCGGCCACGAGACGCCGCCGAGCGAGAGGTTCGGGCGGGCGCGGTACGGCAGCTCCACGTCGCTGCGCTCCGCCATGCGCAGCCGCACGATCGACGCGTGCGCGACCGTGAACGAGAGCGTCGCACCAAGCGAGTACAGCGTCCCGACGAAGTTGACGTCGCCCGGGAGGATTACGAGGATCGGTGCGACGCCCGCGAACAGGACCAGCGAGAGCCACGGCGTCTTGAAGCGTGGATGGAGCCGCCTGAGGGCCTCGGGCAGCTGCCGATACGTTGCCATCGAGTAGGTGATCCGCGACGCTCCGATGACTCCGGCGTTCGTCGCGATGAAGAGGATCGTGGCGGCCAGGACGCCCACGTAGATCTCGGCCGCGTCGAGGACAAGGCCCTCGAGCCCGATGTTCTCGACGACGCCGAGGATCGGGTCGTTCGCGTAGCCGCCCTCCTCGGGTGGGAGCGCCAGCAGCGTCGTCAGCTCGCCGTCGATGCGCTCGACCGGCAGCGCGGAGAGCGCGACGAGCGGCAGCGTGAAGTAGATCGCGAAGACCGCTCCCGCGACGAGCTTGTACGCGTTCGGCACCGTACGCGCCGGATCGCGCGCCTCCTCCGCGAGGTTCGAGACCGTCTCCACCCCGGTGTACGCGAGCATGGCCACCGGGATCGAGATCGCGAGGTTCGACCACGTCGGAGCGACGCCCCAGTGGACGTTCTCGACGAGCACGTCGGGGCTGAGG
>JAJTCQ010000001.1 GCA_021323315.1 Gaiellaceae bacterium
AGCGCGGCGAGCTCCTCTTCCGTGAGTCGGCGACCGCCCGCCGCCGCGAGGGCGAGCGTCTTCGCGTCGTCCGCCGGCAGCGGCTCCAAGCGCAGCGTCAGCGCCGGGAGCGGGGGCGTTCCCTCCGCGGCGGCGAACCCGCCGTCACCCGGGCGCCGTGTCGTGCACGCGAGCCAGGGGCGGGTCGGGAGCTGGGTGCCGAGATACCGCAAGAGCTCCGACGACGCGTCGTCCATCCAGTGCACGTCGTCGAACACGAGCAGCGTGGGCGAGTCGAGCAGGTGGCCCAGCAGCGTCCCCATGACGCCGTGGAGGCGGGCGCGCCAGAACGCGGGGTCGAGGTCGCGCACCTCGGCCGTCGACTCCACGTCGACGTCGAGCGGCCCGGCGAGGAGCGGCGTCCACGGTACGAGCTCCTCGTCCACCGCCGCGAGCCGCTCGGAGATCACGGTGCGGTTGTGCTCGCCGCCGCCGTTCAGCTCGACGTCGAGGAGCGACCGGAGGAACGGGCGGAAGGCGTAGTACGGGGTCGACGCCTCGTACTGCTCGCAGCGCAACGAGACCTGCCGCATGTCCGTGCAGTTCTCGCGCAGCTCGGCCGCGAGCCGCGACTTTCCGATCCCGGGTTCGCCGACGAGCTCGACGAGCGTTCCGAACCCCATGCGAACAGGAGCGACGGACGCGCCGAGCACAGCCCGTTCGCGCTCCCGGTCGACGAACGGCAGCTCGTCCTGAGCGCTGAGCGTCTCGGGCGTCTCGGCCGCGGCAAGAAGCTCGCCGAGAATGAACGCCTGAACTGGCTCGGCCTTGCCTTTGAGCGAAAGTGGCTCGAGCTCCGTCGCCTCGAACGATCCTCCTCCGCGTGTGACGGCGCCAGCCGAGACCCAGATCTCGTCCTCGCCGGCGCGCGCCATCAGGCGCGCGGCGAGCGCGGCGGTATCTCCGAGGACGGTGTACGTCCGCCGGAAGCTCGCGCCGACCTGGCCGGTGAACACGCGCCCCTCGCTGACACCGACGTGTACGGGGAGTGGAAGTCCGCCGTCGACGATGGCACGGACCGTCCTGAGCATCCGCTCCTCGTCGTCTCCGAAAGTCTGCGGGGCGCCGGCGACGAGGATGATGCGTCCGCCGTCGCGATCGATGTCGCTCTCCAAAAAGGTCACGCGGTGCTCGTCGGCAGCTGTCTGCACCGCGCGGACGAGGTTATCGAGCGCGTCCGCGGCAGCCTCAGGGCCTTCCGTCTCGATGATCTCGTCGGTCCCAGCGAAGCGGATGAAGGCGATCGCCGCATGCCGATGCTCGCCCTCGAGCGGCCCGATCTCGAGGAGCTGCGCTCGCAATGGCGCCGGAACGGCAACCTCGAGCGGGATGCCTTCGATAGCGGGCAGAGGGGCCACGGAGCCGCGGACCTCGGGCGCCGAGCGGAGGAGATGCCCGTCGCCCTTCACCTCGGCGAGCTGGTCGGCGTCGAGGACGTTCGCCGTCTCTGCGCTCACGAGGATCTCGCCGGCCTCCGACGTCCCCTCCATCTCCACCGTTCGTGTCGCCGCAGGGCCTGCGATCAGGAGCTCGCGATGTGACTCTCCGACGAGGAAGAACTGGAAGCGGCCGCTGTGCAGTCCCGCGTGCATCTTGAGCTGGATCGCCCCGGCCGACGTTCGCGGCCGACCGATCGCCCGGAGCGTTCTCCGCATCTCGAAAGCCGCCCGAGCGGCCCGGCGCGCGTGCTCCTCGCCGTCGTAGAGCAGCAGCAACGCGTCGCCGCCGAACTTCAGCAGGCCGCCACCCTGTGCGTAGGCGACGCCGAGGAGCGCTGCGAACGTGGCATTCATCACCTCGGTGACCTCCTCGGCCCCCGCCCGGCCAAGACCCGAGAGACGCTCCGACATGGCGGTGAATCCGGAGATGTCGATGAATGCGACGGTGCCGTCGACCTCGCGCCACGAGCTCTCGGGCTCGTCCCGGAGCCACTCCAGCGTCAACCGCGGGATGAACGGGACGAGATCGGTCGACGACGTGGAGAGTGCGTTCGCTGAGCTAGTCGCCATCAAGTGATTGTCCTTTACCGGAGCGCCAAGACAAAACCGGTGCAGGCCGTCCGAACCCGTTCACGGAACGCTTACGTCTGCTCAACGCAATCCCCCCGGAAAGGGGGCGTCCGATACGTCCTACTGGACGAATAGGCGGAGTGACACCGATTCCCAACGCAAAGGGCGGCGGAATGTCTGCGGCAGAGCTCGAGCTCATCCATGTGTCCGAGCGCGATCGAATAGAGCAGTGGCGTCACGAGGCGCTCGAGCGCGCGGGGTACGACCCCGAGGCGGCGATCGTCCTCGCTGCGAGCCACGACGTCGACCTCCACGACGCCGTGAGCCTGCTCGATCGCGGCTGCACGGTGGAGCTCGCCCTCCAGATCCTCCTCTAGGCGGGGGAAGCGGCGTTTCCCCCGCCGGCCCCCTTCCTCTTCGCGCGGCCGTAAGGAGCGGCTGTTGGCCTGCGGGTGAGTGAATCGCCCTTCGGCCGAGACTCGCGGCTCGTAGACAACGCTGCGCACGCGGCGCTTGTTGCGCCTCGTGTCGCAAAGTGTCGGCAGAATGCCCGCCGGTGCTTCCGCTTCTCTCGATCCCGTCGCCCAGCTCGAGCACGATCGAGCTCGGGCCGCTCTCGATCCACTTCTACGGGCTGACGCTGCTCGTCGCGATCGCGGCGGCGGTCGTGATCACGGGAATCCGCTGGACGAGGCGCGGCGGGGACTGGGATCTCATCTTCCGCGTCGCTGTCTGGGGTGTCGCCTCGGGCATCGTCGGCGCGCGCCTGTACCACGTGGTCACGAGCTGGGACGAGCTGCCCGACGAGTGGTGGGGGCCGTTCGCGATCTGGAAGGGCGGCCTCGGCGTGTGGGGTGGGATCGGACTCGGCTGCCTCGTGGGCGCAATCGTCGCGAGACGCTCGGGCGCTTCCGTCGCGAAGCTCGCTGACTGCGTGGCGCCTGCGCTGCTCGTCGCGCAGGGCATCGGGCGCTTCGGCAACTGGTGGAACCAGGAGCTCTTCGGCGGCCCGACCGACCTTCCCTGGGGCCTCGAGATCGACCCCGAGAACCGGCCGATCGACGACGTCGGCTCCGAGACGTTCCACCCGGCGTTCCTGTACGAGGCGCTGTGGTGCTTCGCTGCCGCGGGTGTGCTCCTCCTGGTCGAGCGCTACTTCAAGGGCAGAATCCGGCCGGGTGGGCTGTTCGCGCTCTATGTCCTCATCTACTCGGCGGGGCGGCTCTGGATCGAGAATCTGCGCATCGACCCGTCGCACGAGTTCGGCGGCATCCGGCTCAACGTCTGGGTCGCCGGCCTCGCGATCCTGCTCTCGGCGGCGTTCTTCGTCTGGTGGCAGCGCACGTGGAAGCGTCCTGGAGCGAGCCCGCCTCCGAAGGTCGAGACGATGGCGGTGCCGAAAGGCAGGTAGCGCGGGACCTTTCCGGCCGCGGGCGGTGTATCCATCGCAAGCGACCGGAAGGAGCAGTCCATGCGTGTCCTCGTCGTTCTCTGCATCGTCGTCGCTGCCCTCGCGACGGCGCCTCTTGCCTCGTCCGGCGGCTGGGCGACGGTCGGCTTCTCGCCGCTTCCGGACGGCATGTCCGCCGGTGGAACCTGGAAGCCGACGATCGTCGTGAAGCAGCACGGCGTGACCCCGCTCGCGGGCCTCGTGCCTCTCGTCGAGATCTACGACGACTCCGGTGCCACGAGGTCGTTCACGGCCATCGAGACGTCCAAGCCCGGCGTGTACGAGGCCCACGTCGTCTTCCCCGCGGACGGCGACTGGCGGGTGACGGTCCACAGCGGTTTCGGCGACTCGCAGGTGACCTACGGACCGGTCGCAATCGGCGCGCCGGCGGTCGGCGACGGCGGCTCGGGCGAGATCCCCGTCATGGGTCTCGGCCTTGCGCTGCTGACGCTCGGAGGCGTCGTTGCAGTGCTCGTCGGCAAGCGCTCCCGGCGGTTGACGCCCGCGAGCGGCTAGGAGTCGCCGGGAACCCGCGCGCCGGGGTCGGTGTAGAAATGAGCGGTGGAGGACCGACCGCCGACGGATGCCGCGCTCGTGGAGCGCGCGAGGCAGGGCGACGAGCGCGCGTTCGAGGAGCTCGTGCGGGCTCATCAGGGCATCGCGTTCCGGGCGGCGCACCTCTTCACGGGCTCGGCAGCGGATGCCGAGGAAGCCGTGCAGGTCGGGTTCGTCAAGGCATGGGGTGCGCTGGGGCGGTTCCGGCCGGGCGCGGAGTTCCGGCCGTGGCTGCTGCGAATCGTGGTCAACGAGGCCCACAACCGGCGCCGCTCGGCACAGCGCCGTGAGTCATTGGCGTTGCGGGCGGCGTTTGCAGATGCCTCCGGAGACGCGGTCCCGTCTCCGGAGGCGGCAACCCTCGACCGGGAGGGGCGCCAGGCGCTCGTCGACGCCGTGAACCGGCTCGACGCGCGAGACCGCGACGTGCTCGCCTGCCGCTACTTCCTCGAGCTCTCCGAGCGCGAGACGGCCGAGGTGCTCGGCGTGCGGCACGGCACCGTCAAGTCGCGGACGGCGCGGGCGCTCCAGCGGCTGCGCGCGGAGGTGAGTGAGTGAGCGAGCTCGAACAGCGGCTCCTCGCGCTCGGGCGTGAGCTCGACGTCCCCGAGCCCCCTGACGTGGCCGCGCGTGTGCTCGCGGACATCGGCGTGGCGCGACCGCCTTTCCGGCGGCGGCGACTGGTCCTCGCGCTCGCCGCGCTCGTCCTCGCGGCACTGCTCGCCGTACTCGCCGTCCCGGATGCGCGATCTGCTCTTCTCCGCTTCCTGCACATCGGCGGCGCTCGCATCGAGCTCGTCGACGACCTCCCCGAGGTCGCGGGCCCAGCCGAGCTCGAGCTCGTGCTGGGCAAGCGGGTCTCGCTCACCGAGGCTCGCAGCGAGGCGGGATTCGACCTGCTCGAGCTCGACGAGGAGCCCGACGGCGTCTTCCTCGGGGACCGAGCAACCGTCTGGTTCCTCTACGGGGCGCCAGACGCCGTCCATCTGCTGGTCTCGCAGACGCCGGGCGTCCGCATCGACGAGCCGTTCGTCCTCAAGAAGCTGGCCGCAGCGGGAACGCGAGTCGACGCAGCTTCCGTCCGTGGGTCGCCGGCGTACTTCCTCAGTGGAGAGCCGCACGTCGTGATGCTGCTCGACGAGCTCGGGGAGGAGCTCCCGGAGTCGCTCCGCCTGGCGCGGGACGTGCTCGTGTGGGAGGAGCGCGGACGAACCGTGCGGCTCGAGGGCGATCTGACTCTCGACGAGGCGCTCGAACTGGCCGACTCGTTGCACTGACGCGTCCGGCGCCGCGGCTAGCCTCCGCGCGTGCTGCCGACCCCTGTCCGGGAGCTGGAGCTGGAGCTCGACGCGTTCGAGGGGCCCTTCGACCTCCTCCTGACGCTGCTCCTCAAGGAGGAGCTCGAGCCCCGCGAGATCGACGTCGCAGCAATCGTGCTCGCGTTCGTCGAGCGCACGGCCGAACGCGACGAGCTCGATCTGGAGGCGTGCGGGGAGTTCCTCGTCCTCGTGTCGGCGCTCCTCGAGCTCAAGGCCCGCGCGCTCTTCCCCGACGAGGCCGCCGAGCTCGGTGAGCTCGAGCCCGAGGAGGCGGCTGAGGAGCTCGCGCGCCGGCTCGCGGAGTACCGGCGCATGAAGGAAGCCGCGGCCTGGCTGCTCGACCGCCTCGGCGCGGAGCAGGACCGGTTCTTCCGGATCGGCCCGGCGCCGCTGGCGCCTCGAGCCGAGCGCGTGCTCGCGCGGCAGGACCCGGATGCGCTCGCCGAAGCGCTGCGCGCGCTCGCACTGCCGCCGCCGACCGTCTCCCTCGGGCACATGGCGCTGCGCTTCCCGCCTGTCTCGCAGTTCCTCGAGCGCTTCCGCACCGTGCTCTCGCACCGCCGGGTCTTCGACTTCGACGGCGAGGTCGAGGGCCTCTCGCGGGTCGAGCAGGCGGTCGCGCTCCTCGCGCTGCTCGAGCTGCGTAAGGCGGGCGAGATAGCGCTCAGTCAGGCGCAAGCGTTCGCGCCGATAAGGGTTTCGAGAGCCGACGACGAAAGGATCCACGAATGGAAAGCCCGCTCCGCCTGATCGCCCTCAATCCGGTCGACCGCCTCGCGCGGACGGTCGAGGCGCTCCTCGTCGTTGCGAGCGCACCGCTGTCGCTCGACGAGCTCGCCGACGCGACGGAGGATCATCCCGAGCGGATCGAGACCGCCATCTGCCTGCTGCGGGAACGCCATGCCGAGGGTCGGAGCGGCATCGTGCTCGAGGAGGTCGCCGGCGGCTTCGCCTTCCGCGCGAGCCGTGACGCGGCCGACGCGTGCGCGAGGCTCTTCGAGCGGCCGGTGGAACGAGGCCTGTCCCAGGCCGCGCTGGAGACGCTCGCGATCGTCGCGTACCTCGGCCCGTGCTCACGGCCAGACGTCGCGCGCATCCGCGGGGTCGCGGCCGACTCGGCGGTGGCGAGCCTCGTCGAGCGCGGCCTCATCAGCGAGGCGGGACGGGAGCCCGGCCAGGGGGGCGCCGTTCGCTACCGCACGACGCCGCTCTTCGAGCGCGTGTTCGGCCTGGAGAGCCTCGCCGCGCTGCCGCGGCTCGACGATCTCGGCGAGGATGCCGCAGAGCTCCGCGAGCGCCTGCTCGAGGTCGCCGAAGCGCGCGCGTCCTAGGCCGCCGTCAGATCTGCCAGGCGCCGTCGCGCAGCACCGGCACCGTGTCTCCGTCGAGGGTGATGCCGTCGACGGCGAGCTCGGGGCTGCCGATCATGAAGTCGACGTGCACGACGCTCTGGTTGACGCGTGCCTTGTCCACGGGATCGTCGACGGGGTGCTCGTAGCCGCCGCCGAGCGCGATGTGCGAGGCGGCGTTCTCGTCGATAAGCGTGTCGTAGAAGACGCGTCCGAGGGGTCCGATCCGGCCCTCTCCGTCGACGAGCGCGATCTCGCCGAGGCGCGACGCACCCTCGTCGCGCGCCGCGACGGAGCGAAGGGCGTCGGCGCCCGAGTCCGCGTCGATCTTCACGGCACGGCCGCCCTCGAACTCGACCCGGATGTTCTCGATGATCGAGCCGGAGAGCTCGAGGGGCATGGTCGCCGACACGTGGCCGTCGACGCGCTCGGGATCCGGCGTGCTGAACACTTCCTCCGTCGGGAGGTTCGGCGAGTGACGCCGGCCGTCGACCGTCTCGAGGTCGCCGGCGGCCCAGTGCGCCGACTGGAAGAGGCCGATCGTGAGGTCGGTGCCGGGCCCATGAAGTCGCAGGGCGTCGAAGCGCCGATCGGTGAGTCGCTGCGCGTTCGCCTTCAGTGCCGTGGAGCGCTCGATCCACGCGGTAGCCGGATCGTCCTCGTCCAGGCGGCAGATGTGCGCGACGTCCTCCCAGAGCCGCTCGTACGCTTTGCCGACGTCGCGCCATGCGCGCGAGACGTCGGGGTAGACGAGCTCGGCCCACGGAGGCGTCGGGACGGGGACGATGCACCAGCTCGTCGTCATCCGGTTGACGACCTCTCCCGTCTCCGGGAGATAGGGGAGAAGGTCACGCCCGGCGCGCGCGGGATCGAGGCCCTCGAGTGCGTGGGGCGCGTGCGGGCCGGAGAGCGAGATGCGCGCGGCGTGCTCGTCGGAGAGGTGATACAGCCGCTCCGTCATCCACGGCGGCACGTAGTCGAGGGTGTCCTCGTCGGCGCGCGCGATCCGCTCGCGCTTCAGCCATTGATCGAAGTAGAGGACGTCGACGAACTTCGCGCCGCGTTCGTACGCCGCGCGCGTGATCTTCCGCGTGAGCATCTCTTTGCCGACGTAGCTGGTGATCGAGACCAGCTGCCCCGGCTGGACGTTTGCGCCGAAGACCGCGAGGTCGGCAAGCCTGTCGGAGAGGGTGTCGATCCGGGTCGGAGTCTCGAGCTGGGCCATCGCCTCGAACCCTAGCCAGAATGCGGCCGTGCGCCTGAATGCATATCTCGCGCGCGCAGGCGTGGCGTCGAGACGGCGCGCCGACGACCTCATCCGCGCGGGCCGCGTGCGGGTCAACGGCGACGTCGGCCAGCTCAACACCGTCGTCGGCCGGCACGATGTGGTGGAGGTCGACGGCGAGCGCGTCCAGCGCCAGCCGCTGTCCTACGTGCTGCTGCACAAGCCGGCCGGCGTCGTGACGACCGCGAGCGACCCACAGGGGCGGCCGACGGTCGTCGAGCTCGTACCGCACGAGCCACGCGTCGTTCCCGTGGGGCGGCTCGACGTCGACACGACCGGCGCGCTCGTGCTCACGAACGACGGCGACCTCGCGCATCGCCTCGCCCACCCGCGCTACGGCGTCCCCAAGGTCTACGAAGCGCATGTCGTGGGCTCGCCGTCGCCCGACGCCCTGGCCCGGCTCCGCGACGGGGTCGAGCTGGAGGACGGCATGACGGCGCCCGCTCTCGTCCGAGCCCTCGTCCAAGGAGACCGCTCGAGCCGGCTGGAGCTCACGCTCCACGAAGGCCGCAAGCGTCAGGTCAGGCGCATGTGCGAGTCCGTGGGACACCCCGTGCGTGGCCTCCGCCGCGTCCGCTATGCGGGGCTCGACCTCGAAGGGCTCGAGCCCGGAGAGTGGAGGGAGCTGACGGCCGCAGAGGTCGGGCTGTTGAAAGCTGCGGTCGGCCTCTAGCCGAGCCGGACGAAGCCCATTCGCTCGTACATGCTCTCGAGCGTCGGCCGGGATACCTCGGCCGCCTTCTCGGCACCGAGCGCCAGTAGTCGGCGCAGCTCGCCGGGATCGTCGCGGATCTCGCGAAACCGCGCCTGGATCGGCTCGAGGAGCGCGATTACCGACTCGGCCGTCTCCGACTTGAACGCCCCGTATCCCTGGCCGTCATACCGCGACTGGACGCCGTCGATGGAGTCGCCGGTGGACACGGTCATGATCTCGATGAGGTTCGAGATCCCGGGCTTGTCCTCCGCATGCCGGATCTCGCGGCCGGAGTCGGTGACGGCGACCTTGAACTTCCGGCGCACCACGTCGGGTGAGTCGAGGAGGTAGACCGTCCCCTGCTCGGTGCCGCCCGTCGTCGACATCTTCTTCTCCGGCTCCTGGAGATCCATGATCTTGGCGCCGATCTCCGGGTAGACACCGCTGGGCAGCCGGAACGTCTCGCCGTAGCGCGAGTTGAATCGCTCCGCCACGTCGCGCGTGAGCTCGAGGTGCTGGCGCTGGTCGATCCCGACCGGGACGATGTCGGTCTGATAGAGCAGGATGTCACCCGCCTGCAACACCGGGTACGTGAAGAGGCCGGCGGAGACGAACTCCTGCGACTCGGACTTCTCCTTGAACTGCGTCATGCGGCGCAGTTCGCCGAAGCTCGTGACCGACGAGAGCAGCCAGCTCGCCTCGGCGTGCGCGCTCACGTGGCTCTGCGCGAACACGGTCGAGCGGTCGGGGTCGAGGCCCGTCGCGACGAGCAGCGCGAAGAGGTCGAGCGTCCGCTCGCGGAGGTCCGCCGGGTCGTACGGGACGCTGACCGAGTGCAGGTCGACGATGCAGAAGAAGGCCTCGCCCTGCTCCTGGGTCGCGGCGTACTGGCGGAACCCACCCGCGTAGTTGCCCAGGTGCTTGGCGCCGGTGGGCTGGATGCCGGAGAAGATCCGCATCGCTGGATTGTCCCTGGACCGGCCGGTGGGCGTCACGTCCACTTACACTCGCGGAGTGGAAACGGCAGGCACGCCCGAGCTGCTCGCGTATCCGCTCGTCGCGCGCGGGCTGACGCCCGACTCCACCCTCATCGAGGTGCGGGGCAGGCGCATCGGCGACGGCTTCTTCGGCCTCGTGGCGGGGCCGTGCACCGTCGAGACGCGGGAGCAGACCCTCGAGACGGCCCGTGCCGTCGCCGCTGCAGGGGCGACCATGCTCCGCGGGGGCGCGTTCAAGCCGCGTTCCTCGCCGTATGCGTTCCAGGGGCTCGGCGCGAAGGGTCTCGAGATCCTCGCCGAGGCCCGGGACGAGACGGGCCTGCCGATCGTCACGGAGCTCCTCGACCCGCGCGACGTCGCCGCCGTCGCAGGGATCGCGGACGTGATCCAGATCGGCGCGCGCAACATGCACAACTTCAACCTCCTCGCCGAGGTCGGCCGCGTGCCGAACCCGGTCCTCCTCAAGCGCGCGCCGTCCGCGACCGTCGAGGAGCTGCTCATGGCCGCCGAGTACGTGGCGAAGGAGGGCAACGAGCGTGTGATTCTCTGCGAGCGCGGGATCAAGACGTTCGAGCGCTCGACGCGCTACACACTGGATCTCTCGGCGGTGCCGGTGCTCAAGCGCGAAACGCATCTCCCGGTCCTGGTCGACCCCTCGCACGCCGCGGGGCGCAGTGACCTCGTCCTCCCGCTCGCCCGCGCGGCCGTCGCGGCCGGAGCGGACGGGGTGATGATCGAGGTGCACCCGCAGCCCGAGGATGCGCTCTGCGACGGGCCGCAGCAGATCCGGGTCGGGGAGTTCGGGCGCTTCGCCGACGAGATCCGCACGCTCGTCGCCCTGATGGGGAAGACCGTTGGTTGACGCCCCTCGCATCACCCGCGGCCGCGAAGCGGACGCCTTTAGGGGTGTTCGCGCGACCGGAAACTCCGCGCTAGCGGATTTCCGGTCTTGCGCACGGCCGATGGGCAAGACGGTCGGCTGACGCCATGCGTATCGAGCCGGTTCCCGCGCTGGTCGCGCATCTCGCGGTGCCGGGCGACAAGTCGATCTCGCACCGCGCCGTCCTGATCGGAGCCGTCTGCGAGGGGGAGACGCGCATCTCGGGCTTCGGCCGGTCGGGAGACACCGAGGCGACGATGGCCGCGGTCCGCGCGCTCGGCGTCGAGGTGGTGGAGGAGGACATCGACGTGCTGCGCGTGCTGGGGGTCGGGCTGCAAGGGCTGAGGCAGCCCGACGCGCCGATCGACTGCGGAAACGCCGGCACGCTCATGAGGCTGATTGCGGGGCTCCTCGCGGGTGGGGAGGGCCGCTTCGAGCTCATCGGGGACGAGTCGCTCTCCGTGCGTCCGATGGAGCGCGTCGCAGAGCCGCTGAGGCGGATGGGCGCGCACGTCGAGACGACCGACGGGCACGCGCCGCTCGTCATCGAGGGCGCGGTGCTGCAGGCGATCGACTACGAGCTCCCGGTCGCGTCGGCGCAGGTGAAGTCGGCCGTCCTCCTCGCCGGGCTGTGCGCCGAGGGCGTCACGACGGTCGTCGAGCCGATGCCGACGCGCGACCATACGGAGCGGCTGCTCGAGCGAGCGGGCGCGCGCGTGACGCGGCGCCCGACGAGCGTCACGGTCGAGCAGACGACACGCCTCGAGCTCTCCGAGCTGGAGATCCCCGGCGACATCTCGTCGGCGGCGCCGTTTCTCGTCGCAGCGGCGATCGTGCCGGGCTCGGCGGTCACCGTGCACGGCCTCGGGCTCAATCCGCGGCGCGCGGGGCTCCTGAGCATCCTCGAGCGCATGGGGGCGAAGATCGCGATCTACAACCGGCGCCCCATCGGTGGCGAGCCCGCCGGTGACGTCGAGCTGCGCGCCTCCGAGCTCGTCGGCGCGACCGTCTCGGCGGACGAGGTGCCGACGCTCGTCGACGAGTTGCCGCTTCTTGCCGTGGCCGCCTGTCATGCGCGCGGCGACACCGTCGTTCACGGCGCGTCGGAGCTCCGCTACAAGGAGTCGGATCGTCTCGAGGCGATCGTGGAGGAGCTACGGCGCATCGGCGGCCATGTGCGGTCCACGAGCGACGGCTTTCGGATCAAGGGCGTTCCGGCGCGCCTACGCGGCGGCGTGGTGGACTCGCGCGGAGACCACCGGCTGGCGATGCTCGGCGCGGTTGCCGGAGTCGCGTCGCGCGAAGGCGTCGAGCTCCGGGATGCCGAGGCCGTCGAGACGAGCTTCCCGGGGTTCTATGACGTTCTCGGACAGATCGCGCCGGGCGCCGTTCACTACCCTGCCGCGTCATGATCGTGGCCATCGACGGCCCCGCCGGTTCGGGGAAGAGCACGGTCGCCTCGACGCTGGCCAGCCGGCTCGGGTTCCACTACCTCGACACGGGCGCGATGTACCGAGCGCTCACCTGGATCGCTCGGCGCGACGGGACGGACCTCGCCGACGGGCCTGCGCTCGCTGCGCTCGCGGTCGCGCATCCCCTCAGCTTCGGGCTGGACGGGCACCTCGAGATGGACGGCGAGGACGTCACGGCGCCGATTCGCGACGCCGAGATCGATCGACTGGTCCCGACCGTCGCGGGGCATCCCGAGGTGCGAGAGGTCATGCGCCAGCGCCAGCGTGCGCTCGCCGTCGCCGGCGACTCCGTGATCGAGGGCCGAGACATCGGCACGGTCGTCGCCCCAGATGCGGAGGTCAAGGTGTTCCTGCTCGCGGACGAGAGCGAGCGGGCGCGGCGACGGACACAGGATCGTCCGGGGGTGCCGGCCGAGACGCTCGCAGCCGACCTCCGCAGCCGCGACGAGCGCGACGCCGTCAACACGCGGCCGGCCGAGGACGCCGTGCTCCTCGACACGACGGTGCTCTCCGTCGACGACGTCGTCGAGCGGATCGCGGAGCTCGTGGAGCGCGTGCGGTGAACAGGACCGATCGCGTCTGGGCCGTCGGCCGGAGGACGATCGGCACCGCCGCCGAGCTGCTCACGAGGCTCCGGGTGTACGGTCGGGAGCGCGTGCCGATGGAGGGCGGTCTCGTCGTCGCGTGCAACCATCTCAGCTGGATCGACCCGCCCGTTCTCGGTGCGGCGATCCCGCGCACGCTGTACTTCATGGCCAAGGTCGAGGCGCACCGTGTGCCTGGGCTCGGGCAGCTCATGCGCTCGTTCGGCGCGTTCCCCGTCCGCCGAGGCGAGTCCGATCGGGAGGCTGTGCGGACGATGCGCCGGCTCGTGCGCGACGGGCATGCCCTCGGGCTCTTCGCCGAGGGGACGCGGCAGCGCTCCGGCGTGCCTGGCCCGGTCCTCCCGGGCGCCGCGATGGTCGCCATCAACGAAGAGGTGCCAGTCATCTGCTCCGCGATCTACGGCTCCTTCGAGTGGCGCCTCGGCAACTTCAGCCCCGTGTCGCTGGCGTGGGGGACGCCGATGTCCTTCGACGGCCTGCCTCGCGGAGGGAAGGGCTACAAGGAGGCGTCGGCCGAGATCGAACGCGAGATCCGGAAGCTGTGGGAGTGGCTGGCAGGCGTACACGAGCTCGGCCGGCCGGACGACGCAACGCCGCCTCGATGACTACCGAGACCGCGAGCGATCTCGAGATCGCGGGCACGGTCGCGATCGTGGGCTTCCCGAACGTGGGCAAGTCGACGCTGATCAACCGTCTGACGCAGACGCGGAACGCCGTCGTCCACGAGACTCCGGGCGTCACCCGCGACCGCAAGGAGCTCCTGTGCGAATGGTCGGGGACGACCTTCCGCCTCGTGGACACAGGCGGGGTCGACCGAGCGGACACGGGGCCGTTCGGCCAGCAGATCGCGGCACAGGCGCGCGAGGCCGTCGAGGAGGCCGACCTCGTGCTCCTCGTCGTCGACGCGACGGCGGGAGTGACGCCAGGAGACGCGGAGCTCGCGGAGATCCTGCGCGTGTCGCGCCGTCCGGTCCTCGTGCTCGCGAACAAGCTCGACGACCCCCGGAGGGACCCGGAGGCGCTCGAGTTCCACCGGCTGGGGCTCGGCGACCCGATTCCGATCTCCGCGCTGCACGGACACGGCTCGGGCGACCTGCTCGACGAGATCGTCTCCCGGCTCCCCGGTCACGGGGAGCGACCCGTCGGCGACGAGGCGATCAAGGTCGCGATCCTTGGCCGCCCGAACGTCGGCAAGTCGTCGCTCCTGAACGCGCTCGTCGGTCGGGACCGCGTCATCGTGTCGGACGTCCCGGGGACGACCCGCGACTCCATCGACACGGTCCTCCGGCGGGATGACTCGACCCTCGTGCTCGTCGACACCGCAGGCCTCCGCCGGAAGCGCAAGCAGCGGCAGGGGATCGAGTACTACTCCGAATTGCGCGCGCTCGAGGCCGCGGAGAGGGCAGACGTCGCGCTCGTCCTGATCGACGCGAGCCAGGGGGTCGTCGAGCAGGATCTCGCCGTGGCCGACGTCGCCCGCAGGGCGCAGTGCGCGACGATCGTCGTGCTCTCGAAGTGGGATGCCACCGAGATCCGGCTCGAAGAGGTGCGGCCGGAGATTCTCCCGCGGCTGCGCCAGCGCCCGCCGCTCATCGCCGTCTCGGCCCACTCGGGGCGCGGCCTCGAGCGTCTCCTGGACATGATCGAGAAGGTGTTCGTGCGCTATGCGGGCCGCATCGCGACCGCTGAGCTCAACCGCGCGCTGCAGGAGCTGCGCGAGGCGCGGCAGCCACCTGGCCGGCGCGGGCGCCGCCTGAACCTGCTCTACGGAACGCAGGTGAGCTCGCGCCCGCCGCGCTTCCGGCTGTTCGTGAACGACCGCCGCCTCGTGACCCGCGACTACGGCTACTGGGTCGAGAACGAGCTCCGCAAGCGCTTCTCACTCGAAGGCGTCCCCGTCTCCATCGACTTCGTGACCTCCGAGTGAGAGCTGTCGTCGTCGGCGCCGGCTCGTGGGGCACCGCTGCGGCGTGCCTGCTCCGCGACAACGGGCACGAGGTGACGCTGGCGGCGCGCGATCCCGCCCAGGCCGAGGCCATCAACGAAACCTCGCGGAACCCGCGCTACGCGACGAGCGCGCGGCTCGACGGCATCTCGGCTGCGACCATCGACGCCGCCCCGATAGCCGAGGCCGAGCTCGTCGTCGTCGCGGTTCCCAGCCGGGTCTTCGGCGAGGTGGTTGCGCCGCTTCCCGGCCACGCGCCGATCCTCAGTCTCACCAAGGGCCTCGACCCGGCGACCGGAGCCCGTCTTTCGACGCTCGTCCGGAATCGACCCGTCGCGGTGCTCTCGGGGCCGAACATCGCCGACGAGATCGTCCGCGGACTTCCCGCTGCCGCTGTCGTCGCGAGTGACGACCTCGAGCTCGCGGTTCGGGTCCAGGTCGCCGTGCACTCGGTCCTCTTCCGCGTCTACGTGAGCGACGACGTGGCCGGAGTGGAGCTGTGCGCGGCGGCGAAGAACGTCATCGCGCTTGCCGCGGGCGGGGCGGACGGCCTCTCGCTCGGCGACAACTCGAAGGCGGCGCTCGTAGCCAGGGGGCTCGCCGAGATGCGGCGTCTGGCCGAGTCGGCCGGTGCCCGGCCGGATACGTTCGCCGGGCTCGCTGGCATGGGCGACCTGATCGTCACCTGCTGGTCGCCGTCCGGAAGGAACCGCCGCGCCGGAGAGCTGATCGCGCGCGGCGCCCGCCCGGACGAGGCCGCCGCGGAGATCGGCATGGTCGTCGAGGGCCTGACCACGGCGCCGGTACTGCGGGATCTCGCGCGCCGTCTGGAGATCGAACTGCCCATCACGGAAGGTGTCTGTGCGGTGCTCGAAGGCTCCTCGCTCACCGACCTGGTCGGCCAGCTCATGAGCAGGGCGCCAACAACCGAATAGCGCCTCCCGCACAGGTACCCTTCCGCGCCATGGCGGCGCGCTCGTTCTCGTTCACGTCCGAGTCGGTCACCGAGGGCCATCCCGACAAGATCGCCGATCAGATCTCGGACTCCGTCCTCGACGCGATCCTCACTGACGACCCGCACGGCCGCGTGGCGTGCGAGACCCTCATCACGACCGGCCTCGTCGTCGTCGCCGGCGAGATCACCACCGACATCTACGTCGACATCCGCTCGGTGGTGCGAGAGCGGATCGCGGAGATCGGGTACACGCGCGCCAAGTACGGCTTCGACTACGAGACGTGCGGCGTCGTCGTCGCCATCGACGGCCAGTCGCCGGACATCGCGCAGGGCGTCGACATCTCGTACGAGGCCCAGCACGGCGATACCGATCCGCTCGATCTCGTGGGGGCGGGAGACCAGGGAATGATGTTCGGCTACGCGACACACGAGACGGACGAGCTCATGCCGATGCCGATCATGCTCGCGCACAAGCTGGCGAAACGGCTCGCCGAGGTCCGCAAGGCAGAGGTTCTCCCGTACCTGCGGCCCGACGGCAAGACGCAGGTGACCATCCGCTACGAGGTCGACGAGCACGGCATCCAGCGCCCCGTCGAGATCGAGCGCGTTCTCGTCTCGACGCAGCATCGCGACGGGCTCGACGTCGAGTCGCTGATGAAGCCCGACCTGCTCGAGCACGTCGTGGAGCCGATCCTGCATTCGTCCGCACGGGACCTCTTCGAGCCGGCCAAGCTCGGAGCGAAGGACTTCCTGTACGTGAACCCGACCGGCAAGTTTGTGATCGGCGGACCGATGGGGGACACAGGCGTGACGGGCCGCAAGATCGTGGTCGACACGTACGGCGGCGCCGCCCCACACGGCGGTGGCGCGTTCTCCGGCAAGGACCCCACGAAGGTCGACCGCTCGGCCGCGTACGCGGCGCGGTACGTCGCGAAGAACGTCGTTGCCGCGGGCCTGGCGGATCGCTGCCAGATCCAGGTCGCCTACGCGATCGGCGTGGCGCACCCGATGAGCATCAACGTCGAGTGCTTCGGGACGGAGACGATTCCCCTCCAGCGGATCGAGAAGCTCGTCGCCGAGCACTTCGACCTGCGCCCGGGCGCGATCATCCGCGACCTCGACCTCATGCGGCCGATCTACGCGAAGACCGCCGCGTACGGCCACTTCGGGCGCGACGACAAGGACTTCACGTGGGAGCGCACCGACAAGGCCGAGGCCCTCCGCGACGCCGCAGCACTGTTCGCCGAGTCCACGGCCTAGGAACGACGAAAGCCCGCTGCTGGCGGGCCTTCGTCTGGAGGGCAGTCGATCGGAGGGAGTTGCGAACCCCATCCCATCGCCGGCGCCTGAGAACGCCCTGTGAGTTCTCTAAGAACTGCCTAAGAACGCCGAAGGGGCCCGGCCAGACGAGCCCCTTCGTGTTGCCTCGTTTCGAGGCGGAAGTGCTTGCCGGTACATCGTCGCAGCTCGATGTGAGCCTGCGCGAAGGATCTCGTCAGGGAATCGTTAGGCGCGCTCAGGCTGCGCGGACGTAGATGCCGTCGGCGGCGCGCTCGGTGATCGGCCGCTCGGCGCCGTCGACGGTGATCACGAGCTGGCCCGCCGCCGGTTGGGCGGAGACGACCGCGACCTGGGATCCCGGCACGAGCCCCTCGTCGTAGAACCAGTGCAGGAGGTCGCCGTCATGCTCTGCGAGCCGGACGATCTGCCCGTCACGACCGACCGGGAGCTCCGCGAGCGCAACGAGCTCCGCGTTCTCGGACTGCTCGAACGCGGTATCGACGGGCCAGCCGTGCGGGCAGCGGTCGGGGTTGCCGAGCCGCTCGTTGATCCGCTCGATCATGTCGTCGGTGAAGGTGTCGCCGAGCTCGTCTGCGTGCACGTGCGACTCCGCTGCCGTATAGCCCATGAAATCGGTGAGAAAGCGCTCGATGATCCGATGCTTGCGCACGACCCGGCGCGCTCGCTCGGCGCCGTCGGGCGTGAGGATCGCCTCCTTCTGCTCACCCCGTTCGACCAGGCCGTCGCTCTCGAGCCGCTTGAGCATCTCGCCGGCCGACGCGCGGGAGACGCCGAGCATCTCCGCCACGCGCGACGCGATCGCGGTCGACCCGGTCGCCGGCCGATATTCGCCGATCGGAAACGCGAGGAAGTAGATCGTCTCCAGGTACTCGTCGACGGAGTGCCCGGCCATGGTGGCCATTGTAAAGGCCGGACTCGCCTGGCCTCCGGCTACTCCGTCGCGCCGAGCTCCCAGGCATTGCGCCAAGACAGCAGGTAGACGAGCGGCGCTGCGATGACGATGAGGAGCAGCGCCGAGGGCGCGACCTCGGAGTACGCACCGATCGAAGTTCCCTTCCAGATCTCGGTCGCGAGGGTCTCGAACCCGATGGGCTTGAGCAGGAGCGTCGCCGGAAGTTCCTTGATCGTGCTCAGGAAGACGAGTGCGGCACCGGCGAGCACGCCCGAACGCGCGAGCGGGAGCACGACCGCGGTCATCGCGCCGACCGGCCGTCGGCCGAGCGATCGCGCGGCCTCCTCGAGCCGGGGGCTCACCGCATCGAGCGAGGCGCGCGTCGAGGCCAGCCCGTACGGCATGAAGCGGATGACGTAGGCGACGAGCAGGAGGCCGAGGCTCTGGTAGACGGGCGCGCCGATGCGCGCTCCGACGAAGACGAGCGCGAGCGCGACGGCGATCCCCGGGAGCGCGCTCGGCAGGAGCGTCAGGCGCTCCAGCCAGCGCGAGAGGGCCGACGGGTAGCGCCATGCCAGCACAGCAGCAGGAAGGACAACGATCGCCGCGACGAGAGCCGTCGCCGTAGCCATCGAGGCAGAGCCGACCGCCGCCGACCAGTCCACGCCCGCCCGGCCCGTGATCGGGTCGGCGCTGAACGACCACCAGGCCAGGACGCCGACGGGAAGGACGAGGAACAGGCCGATCAACGTCGCGCAGAAGACGAGAGCGGGCCAGCGCCACCAGCCGAGATTCGTCACCTTGCCTGCTCGCCCCGCGCCGGGCGTGCTGCGATAGACGGGGCCGCGAAGCCTGAACCGCGACGCGACGAGAACGATTGCGAGCGCGAGCGCGAGGAGTGCCAGCGCGAGGAGTGCGGCGGACTCGAGCGCGAGGAGCGACTCGTAGCGGACGTAGATGCCCGTGGTGAGCGTCGAGTAGCCCATCAGCGATACGACGCCGAAGTCGGAGAGGACGTAGAGCGCGACGAGAAGCGATGCGGCCGCGAGGGACGGGCGGATCGCGGGCAGCGTCACCCGTGTGAGCACGCGGAAGCGTCCGGCGCCGAGACTGCGCGCCGCCTCCTCTGCCGATGCGTCGGCGCTTCGGAGACCGGCCGCGGCCAGGAGGTACACGTACGGGTACGTCGAGAGCGTGAGCGCGACGAGCGCTCCCCAATAGCCGGTGACCTCGGGAAGCCGCTCCACGCCGAGTGGCTCGAGCGCCTCCTGGACGAGCCCGCGAGGCGCGAAGGCGCCGAGCAGGGCCAGCGCTGCCACGAAGCTCGGGATGACGAGCGGGAGTGACGCGGCGATCCCCCAGAGGCGCCGGCCGGGGAGATCGGTGCGAACGACGAGCCAGGCCAGCGGCACGCCGACGACGAGCGTCGCAACGACGACGCCGAAGGCGAGGACGGCCGTGTCCAGCGCCAGCTCGACCGTCGTCGAGGCAGGGGCGAGCGCGCGAGCTGCGGCGTCGGCCGAGAGGGCGCGGAGCGCCAGGTACGCGACGGGGAGGATCGCGCCCAGTGCGACCAGCCCGGCGAGCGTGACGAGCAGCCGCGGTGCGCGGCGACCGTGGGACGAGACCGCGGTCGCCGCGCCCGCAGCGGTCACTTGAGGTAGCCCTCCTCGAGGAGCATCCGCACCGCCGGCGTGAGGTCCGCAGACAGACGCCCGAGGATGTACTTCGGGCCCTTGATGGTCGAGAGCGGTCGCAGGCCGGGCCTGCGGGGGACGCCGTCGATGAGCGGATACTCCGCCGCGCCGGGCCCGCGTGCGATGAAGCGCTGCGCCCACTTCGAGAGCAGGAAGTCGACGAAGCGCTGGGCGGCGGTGGCCTTCTGCGTCGACGAGACGATGCCGACGCCCGCCGCGAGCACGAGGTTGCCGGGGTCGCCGTCGCGGAACCAGTGGTTCCTCACGGGCAGATCCGGGGTCTCGGCGAGGAGGTTGTAGAGGTAGTAGTGGTTTACGAGGCCGACCTCCACGTCACCGCGTCCGACTGCCTGGACGACGGTCGTGTTGTTCGGGTACAAGCGAACGTCGTTCTCCTCGAGCCCGCGGAGCCACGCGCGGACGCGCGCCTCACCGTAGAGATGGATCGTCGCCCCGAGAAACGCCTGGAAGGACGCGTTCGTGGGGGCGATGCCGATCTTCCCCTTCCACCGCGGGCTGGTCAGCCCCCAGACCGATGCCGGGAGCTCGCCCTGCTGCAGCTCGTTCGTGTTGTAGACGAGGACCCGCGAGCGCCCGCTCGTGCCGACCCAGCGTCGACTGCGCGTGGAGAACCGCGCCGGCACCTTGCCGATCGTCGCCTGGGAGAGTCGCGCCAGGAGGCCCCGTGCCCCGACGAGACCGAGCGTGCCGGGCTCCTGCGACCAGTAGATGTCCGCAGGGCTGTTCCTGCCTTCCTCCACGAGCGCAGTTGCGAGCGTGGTCGACGACGCGTAGCGGACCTTGAGTTCGATCCCCGTGTCGCGCGTGAACCGATCCATGATCGGCTTCACGAGCCGCTCCTCGCGGCCCGAGTAGATCGTGAGCGACGTGCTCTGGCTCGGCGCCGTAGCCGCGCCGGTCGCGAGGGAGAGAGCGGCCACCACGGCCGCGAGCACCACCACCGACACCTTCTTCACGTCCGACCTCCTGTAAGAGTCACCTCAGCCGCGGTGTAAGGCAAACCTTACATCCGGGGCCGTTCGGTGCACACGCCTCAGTCGAGGACCGGCACACGCCCCTGATGCACGCGAATCGAGACGCGGGTGCCGAGGTCGACGACCTCCGTGGACGGCCGCTGCGAGACGAGCTCCACCCCGTCGAGGAGGACGCGGTAGAAGACGTCGTGACCGCGGAACTCCCGCGCGACCACCTCGGCTGCTCCGCTGGGGCTCGGCTCCAGCTCCAGGAGCTCCGGGCGCACGAGCACCTGCGCGGCATGGGCAGAGCTCGCGCCGTTCGCGGGAAACGCACCGAGCGCCGTCTCGACACGGCCGGCGACGACGCGTCCGTGAAGCACGTTGGCTGCGCCGACGAACTCGGCCGCCCAGCGCGATGCGGGCGCGAAGTAGAGCTGCTCGGCAGTGCCCTCCTGGACGATCGCGCCGTCGCGCATAAGCGCGATCCGGTCGGCGAGTGAGAACGCCTCCTCCCGGTCGTGCGTGACGAGCAGTACCGTGACACCGAGCGGTCGGATGATGTCGGTCACCTCCGCGCGGAGCGACTCGCGGAGGAACGGGTCGACGTTCGACCACGGCTCGTCCAGCAGCACGAGCTCCGGTGCGGGGGCAAGGGCGCGGGCGAGCGCGACGCGCTGCTGCTGGCCGCCCGAGAGCTCGTGCGGGAAGCGCCTCTCGAGCCCTTCCAGACGTGCGAGCGCGAGCAGCTCGGGGACGCGCGTCGCGCGCTGCTGTCGCGGAAGGCCGAAGCCGACGTTCGCCGCGACCGTGAGGTGCGGAAACAGTGCGTAGTCTTGGAAGACCATCCCGACCCGCCTCGCCTCCGGCGCCACCCACGCGCTCCCGGCGACGATGCGGCCGTCGACCTCGATCGATCCGCGATCGGGCCGCTCGAAGCCGGCGATGAGCCGTAGGAGGGTCGTCTTCCCGCAGCCGGACGGGCCGAGAAGCGCAACGACCTCCCCTCGCCCGACGCAGAGGGACGCGTCGTCGACGGCCGCGACGGCACCGAACCGCTTGGTCACGCCGTCCAGGCGGATCATCGAGCAGTCCATGTAAGGGACACCTTACAGAGGATTCGCGCGCCGTACGGGCGCCACGGGGCGGCGCCGACCTCGCGGATACGCTCGCCGTCCGTGTCTTACGCCGAGGTCTACCCGCTGGTCACGGCCCGCGCGCTCGCGCGGGCCTTCACGTACCGCGTGCCAGACGACGTCACGCGTGGCGACGTCGTGTCGGTCGGCCTCGGCGGCCGGCGCGTGCGAGGGGTCGTGGTGGACGTCGGGGTCGACCCGCCCGCCGGCATCGACATCGCGGAGGCGGGTGCGGTCGTGGATCGGGTTCCGGCTCGACTCGTCGAGCTCGCGCTGTGGCTGGCCGACTACTACGGCTCCACGCCGGCGCGCGCTCTGGCGCTCGTCGCTCCGCATGCCGCGGCCCGGCGCGGAGCGCCGCGGGAGCCCTGTGCACGTGACGCGCTCGAGGGTGAGCCCGAGCCGGCCCAGCTCACGCAGGCGCAGCGCTCGGCAGTTGCGCGGATCATCGGCGCCCTCGCCGACGCGAGCGGTGGACACGTGCTCCTCCACGGGCCGACCGGGAGCGGCAAGACCGAGGTCTACCTCCAGGCCGCCGCGGCGGCGCTCGAGCGGGGGCGGGGCGTCATCGTGCTCGTTCCGGAGATCGCCCTCACGCCCCAGACGTTCGGCCGCTTCCGTGCGCGCTTCGGCGACCGCGTCGCCGTCCTCCACTCGGCGCTGACAGACGCGGAACGACGTGACGAGCGCGAGCGGATCTCCTCCGGCGCCGCGCCGGTCGTGGTCGGCGCCCGCTCGGCAGTCTTCGCGCCGGTTGCCCGCCTCGGCCTCGTCGTCGTCGACGAGGAGCACGACGCCTCCTTCAAGCAGGAGTCGGATCCCCGCTACGACGCGAGAACCGTCGCAGCGAAGCGCGCCGCGCTGGAGGGCGCCGTGGCCGTCTACGGGAGTGCGACACCGCGGGTGGAGAGCTGGTCCCGCCTCGAGCGGCTCGCGCTTCCCTCGCGGATCGGGGCGCCGCTGCCGACCGTGAAGCTGGTCGACCTCCGGCGCGAGGCGGGGTATCCGCTCTCCGCACCTCTTCTCGCCGAGCTCTCGGCGGTCGAGCAACGCGGCGGCAAGGCCATCCTCCTCCTCAATCGGCGCGGAATCTCCGGCGCCGTCCACTGCAGGTCGTGCGGCGTCACGCGGCGTTGCCGCAGCTGCGACATCGCACTGACTCTGCACTCGGACGGGCGTCTCCACTGCCACCACTGCGGCTTCTCCGTCGAGATGCCGGAGGCGTGCCCGGACTGCGGCTCGGTCGAGCTCGCGCGGATCGGTGCGGGGACGCAGCGCCTCGACGCGGAGCTGGCCCGGCGGCTTCCGGGCCTCGAACGAATCCGCCTGGACGCCGACACCGCGGCGAGGACCGGCGCGCTCCGCGAGGCGCTCGAGAGCTTTGCGTCCGCCAGATCGGCGGTGCTGATCGGGACGCAGATGGTGGCGAAGGGGCACCACTTCTCGGGCGTCGAGGTCGCGGCGGTCGTCGACGCCGACGCGGGGCTCGCATTCCCGGACTTCCGCTCGGAAGAGCGGACCTTCCAGCTCGTCACGCAGCTCGCCGGCCGCAGCGGCCGGGACGCACCAGGGCGCGTCATCGTGCAGACGTTCCAGCCGGAGGCCACGCCGTTTACCTATGTCCTCCGGCACGACGTCGCCGGCTACCTCGCCTACGAGCTCGCGCGGCGCGAGGAGCTCTCCTACCCACCTTTTTCACATCTTGTTTCACTCGTCGTCTCAGGACCTGACCCGGATCCCGTCAGGCGGGCGCTGCGAGAGCTGCGGGGAGCGCTCGACACGCCCGGCTCCCGCCTTCTCGGGCCGGCGCCCCTACTTCGCCTTCGTGGCCGCCATCGCGCTCAGCTGCTGGCGAAGACGACTTCGCCGCGGGCTTTCGCGACCCGTGCCGCAACCGTTCTCGCGCGCGCCGCTCCCGCGATGCGTCGCGACGGTTTGAGCGCCGTCGTCGACGTCGATCCGCAGTCCCCCTAGCGGTCGTGGCCGAAACGGCCGTGTCCGTTTCGGCCAATTGCGTCGCGGTTCGTGCACGGGTAGACCGGCGACGCACAGCGATCGAAGGAGGCGTGATGAAGCGACTTGCGTTGCTCGTGCTCATCGTGGTTGCCCTCGCCGTGAGTGCGACCGCGTGGGCAGGCACGTACTCGTACGCGGGACACTCGTACTGGCCTGCCGGGCAGGCCCACTCCACCTGGTTCGCCTCGAGCTGGTGGAACAACATCTTCTACAAGACCGCGTCGTACGACACGACGCTCACCTTCATCGACAACACGTCGTACGGTTGGCACTCGACCGTGCGCGGTTGGGCGACCTACCAGCAAACGCACTGGATGTCCTCGGCCGTGAAGAAGGCCCACTGCCGCGCGAACACGAGCGCTTTTTCATGGGCTGCATGCACTGCCTACAACTAGGAGGAAGACGATGCTGAGACGTTTCCGGGCGCGACACGTTGCAGTGCTGTTGGGCGCGCTCGTTGCGGGCGGTGCACTCGTTGGTGTAGTCGTAGCCGCCCAGGCTGGCCAGCCGGTGCCTCAGGGTCTCGCGGCGGCGATCGCGAACGAGCCGCTCGTCAAGGTGCTCGACTTGCCGGACGCGAGCGGAGCGCCCTCGCGGTCGATGTTCGTCCAGCCGACTTCAGCAGGGTTTCTCTGCATGTGGGATGCACCGAACGCGCTGTCGCGCATGCGGCAAGGCGGCTGCAATCCGAGCGACGACCCCCTTGCCGGTCGGTCGATCTCGGGCAGCCTCGCGTACGACGGCGGACCTGCGATCGACCGAGTCGACGACGCGCGACTCATCGGGCTGGCGGTCGCCGATACTGCACGCATTCACGTCGAGATGAGTGATGGGACGATCCGCACGGTCAAGCTGAAGAAAACGAAGGCGGGCTCGAACGAGTTCCAGGCGTTCGGCTACCGCTTCAAGAAGCAGGATCTCAAGAACGGGATCGGCCCGATCGCGATCGTCGCGTTCGACGCGAACGGCGTGGAGGTCGGGCGGCAGCCGACGGGCATCGGCGGCTGAGGGTCTGGCCATCGCGCGGCGGGCTAGACTCGCCGCGCGATGGCCGACCACGACCACGATCACAGCCAGGATCACGGCGATCACGACCACGCCGATCACTACCACGGCGACGACGAGCACGTCCACGACCACGCGGCTGACGAGCAGGAGCTCGAGCGCGAGGCGCGCAGGCTCCTCGCCCTCTCGCGGATTCGTCAATACGGCGACACGGCCCTCCGCATGAAGGCGCGCGAGGTCGAGGTTTTCGACGCTGACCTCGAGCGCCTCGTCGCGCGAATGACCGCGCTCATGCACGAGGCGAACGGCGTCGGGCTCGCTGCGACGCAAATCGGAGTGCTGCGTCGGCTGTTCGTGTTCGTGGACGCCGGCGAAGACCGTGTGCTCGTCAACGCGACGATCACCAAGAGCTCGAAGGACACGGAGATCGACGACGAAGGCTGTCTGTCGCTGCGAGACGTGCTCGTTCCCGTCGAGCGGTCGAAGGCGGTCACGGTCGAGGGGCTCGACGTGCACGGCGAGCCCGTGACGCTCGAGCTCGAGCAGCCCTCCTCGCGGGTCGTACAGCATGAGCTCGACCACCTCGACGGCGTCCTGATCATCGATCGCACGGACGACGAGTCGCGACGCGCAGCGCTCGCCAGGCTCAGGCCGCAGCCCGTCCTCGGCGCGCGTTGAGGGCGTCGATCGCGGTCGCCGCGACCGCCCCGTTCGGCGCCGACGTCCTCGAACGGCTCGCGGCGACACACGAAGTCAAATCCGTCGTGACCCGCCCGGACGCACCGGCGGGCCGAGGGCGCAAGCTCGCGCCTTCCCCCGCCAAGCTCGCGGCCGAGCGACTGGGCGTCCCCGTGCTCGAGCCGGAGCGGCTGGAGCCGGGCCTCGATCTCGGCGCCTCCGTGGTCGTCGCGGTGGCCTACGGGCTGATCGTCCCCGACCTAGTGCTCGACGAGCGTCTCTGGCTGAACGTGCATCCGTCACTTCTTCCCCGTTGGCGCGGCGCCGCGCCGGTCGAGCGTGCGCTGATGGCGGGCGACTCCGAGATCGGCGTATCGATCATCAAGCTCGTGAAGGAGCTCGATGCAGGCCCGATCGCCGCGCAAGCCTCGTTCGCGGTCGAGCCCGAGGAGGACGCCGGCGCCGTGTTCACGCGTTCCGTCGAAGTTGCAGCCGACCTGCTCGACGGGGTGCTGGCCCAACCTGATCCGACGTTCCGCGAGCAGGAAGGCGAACCGACGTACGCCGCCAAGATCACAGCCGCGGATCGCCGTCTCGATCTCGATCGGCCCGCGCGCGAGCTCGTCGATCACGTTCGCGCGCTCTCACCGCACATCGGCGCCCGTGCGGATCTTCACGGGCGGGGGGTCACGATCTGGAAAGCGCGAGTGGGGAGTGACGGGCGGTTCGATCCCGTCGAGGTGCAGCCGGACGGAGGCCGTCGAATGACGTACGACGAATGGGTCCGCGGCCTGCGAGCGTAAGTCCGGCGCGAGCGGCCGCGTACGCCGTCCTCGTCCGCGTGTTCGAGGAAGGCGCTTACGCGGATCGAGCCTTGCGCACAGCCGTGGCCGCTCTCGACGACCGCGATCGTGCGCTCGCACAGCGTCTCGCCTACGGTGCCGTGCAGCGCGCGCGGACGCTCGACCACGCGATCGAGAGTCTCGGGCGCCGCCGCGTCCACCGCCTCGACCCGCCGGTGCGAGCGGCATTGCGCCTCGGCGCCTACCAGCTCGGTTTCGTCGAGGGCGTCGCCCGCTACGCGGCAGTCAACGAGTCCGTCGAGCTCGTCCGCCGCGCCGGCCTGGCACGTGCCGTGGCGTTCACGAACGCCGTGCTTCGCCGACTCGCGGACGGCATCTGCCCGCTCCTCGAGGAGCTCCCGGAGAGGACCGCGGCGGAAGCGGCGCTCAAGCACTCGTACCCGGACTGGATCGCGGACGTCTGGTGGCGGGATCTCGGCGCCGACGAGGCGCTCGCGGTCATGCGTGCCCTGAACGAGCCGGGCCGGCCGGTCGTCCGGCTCGTGCGCGGAGAGCTCGACGGCACGCCCGACGCGGACGTCCCCGGCGCGTGGCACGTCGACCGGGTCGACGAGGCCGCGTTCGCCGAGGGCAGGATCTGGCCGCAGAGTGCGGCCTCGCAGCTCGTCGGGCTCGCGGTGGGCGCCCGAAACGGCGAGCGGACGCTGGACCTGTGTGCGGCTCCCGGCGGCAAGGCGACGATGCTCGCAGGCGAGGTGACCGCGGTCGAGGTGAACGAGGCGCGCGGGCGAGAGCTCGAGGAAACGGCCCGCCGGCTCGAGGCCTACGGCGTGCGTGTCGTCGTCGCCGACGGGCGCGAGCTCCCGCCCGAGCTCACTGCCTTCGACCGCGCTCTCGTCGACGCGCCGTGCTCCGGGCTCGGCGTCCTGAACCGCCGCCCGGACCTTCGTTGGCGCGCCGAGCCGCTTTCCGAGTTGCAGCTCGAGCTCCTTCGCGCTGCAGCCGAGCGCGTGCGCCCGGGCGGCACGATCGTCTACTCCGTCTGCACGATCAACGCAGACGAGTCGGAAGCCGTGGTGGAGGCGTCCGGGCTGGAGGTCGACCCGACGCTCGCGGACGAGTGGCCGCAGTTCCGGCATCCGCGCCGACCCGAGTTCCTGCAGACGCTCCCGCACGTCCACGGGACAGCTGGATTCTTCGTTGCGCGCCTCACCGCGCGTTGAGGATGCGCCGCACTTCCTCGACATGCTGCTCGAGCCAGCCGCGTCGTTCGTCCCATGCCCACGCGAGGTTGTGGGCAACGCCCCAACCTCGTGCACGTTCACGGTCGAAGCCGAGCTCGACGAGCACGTCGAGCCACCGCGAGACGTCGTGAGTGTTTCTCAGGAGCCCGCTGGCCTCGAGCTCCCGCTCGCCGACGAGCGGCTTGGGATCGATGACGAGCCACGCCTCGCGCTCCGCGGCGAGGATGTTGGCGCCGTGCAGGTCCTGGTTCACGAGAACCGACGCGGATCGGTCGATCGTTCGGTACACGTCCAGAGCGTGCTCGAGGATGCGTTTCTCGAACGGCCGACCCCCGGCCGCGTACCACTTCGGCAGCTCCGCGTCCCAGCGGCCGGCCTCCGTCGCCAGTAGCGGGAAGCGATGGTCACCCGCGACCTCGAGTTGTAGCCGGGGGATGAGTTCCGACACGACTGGCGCCTCGTCGGCCTCGGCGTCCCAGAGCCGTGTTCCCGGCACGCAGCGCTCGAGAAGCAGCGCATGCCTGGCCTCGTCGCGGGCGATCAGTCGCGCGGCGCCGTTGCCGGCCCAGGTGGCAAGTGCATCAGCCTCGAAATGCGCTTCGACGTCCGACGGAGCATGCAGCTTGAGCACGACGTCTCCGGCGGGCACGACCAGCGAGTACGGCGTGTCCACCGGTTGTTCGAGGCGGATTGCCCACTGCTGCGCGCACTCCTCCGCCAGTCGCGGAAGAACCGTCAGCCATTCCGGCTCGTGCTGCCACACGTCCGCGAGCGCCTGCGGAATCCGCATCTTGCGAGACTACGCCCGCCCTAGGATCAGCACATGCAGCCCGGCTTCCTGGAGCGCGCGCTCGAGCTCGCCGAGAAGGGTCGCGGGACGACGCACCCGAACCCCATCGTCGGCGCCGTCGTCGTCGCCGGTGACGAGATCGTCGGGGAGGGCTGGCATGAGAGGAAGGGCGGCCCGCACGCGGAGGTGGTCGCGCTCGAGGCTGCGGGGGAGCGTGCGCTCGGCGCAACGCTCTACGTCACGCTGGAGCCGTGCGCGCACCACGGCGCGACGCCACCGTGCGTCGATGCGCTCCTCACCGCCGCCGTGGAACGAGTCGTCGCAGGGCAGCTCGACCCCGACCCCGAGCACGGCGGCGGCCTCGCGAAGCTGCGCGCGGCAGGCGTCGATGCCGAGGTCGCCGACGGCGAGCCGGCGTTCCGCTGCCGGCAGCAGGTCGAGGAGTGGCGGCGGTGGGTGACGAGCAGGCGCCCGTTCGTCACGTACAAGGTCGCCGTGACGCTCGACGGGCGCGTACGCATATCGGGCGACCGGTGGGTGACGGGCGAGGCGTCGCGAAGGCTCGTGCACGTGCTCCGCGCGCAGTCGGATGCCGTCGCCGTCGGGATGGGAACCGTGCGCTCGGAGAACCCGCGACTCGACGCGCGCGACGTGCCTGTTGTCCGGCAGCCGCGAAGGATCGCGTTCGGCCGCGGCCCGCTGCCGGAGGGCTCCGAGCTGGAGCTCCGCTCCGGGCCGCTCCGCGAGGAGCTCGACGCGCTCGCTGCCGACGGCGTCCAGTCGCTACTGCTCGAAGGCGGCCCGACCCTCGCTGCCGCCTTCCTCGAGGAGGATCTCGTGGACAAGCTCCTCGTCTTCGTCGCGCCGCGGCTCTCCGGCGAGGGACCGGAGATGCTGGAGGGTCTCCCACGCCCGCTCGAGCTCACGCGCATGGAGGCGAGATCGGTCGGCGCCGACGTGCTGCTCCAGGCCTACGTGCACGAGCCCTAGGTACGGTCCGGCCGTGTTCACCGGGATCGTCCGCGAGCTCGGCGTCGTCGTCTCTGTGGAGGAGGCGGGCGGCGGTCGGGCGCTCGTCGTCCGTGCGCCGAACACCGCCGCAGCAGCTGCTGTCGGCGACTCTGTCGCGCTCAACGGCTGCTGCCTCACGGCTACGAGCATCTCGGGCGAGGAGCTCGCCTTTCACGCCGTCCCCGAGACGATCGCCCGCACGACGGTGGGTGCGCTCGAGCGGCACGACCGGGTCAACCTCGAGCCGGCGCTGCGCGTGGGTGACGAGCTCGGCGGGCACCACGTGCAAGGCCACGTCGACGCGGTCGGGCGGATCCAGTCCGTGGAGGCTGAGGGTGAGGGCCTTCGTGTCTTCGTCGAAGCGCCCGAGGACGTGCTGCGCTACTGCGTCGAGAAGGGATCGGTCACGGTCGACGGCGTCTCGCTCACGGTCGCCGAGCTGAGCCCGGACGCGTTCGCGGTCGCACTGGTGCCGCACACCCTCGAGGCGACGACGCTGGCCGCGCTCAGACCGGGGCAGCCGGTGAACCTCGAGGCGGACGTCCTCGCGAAGTACGTCGAGCGGCTCCTGCGAAGGTAGCTGGGAGAGCCTCCCGTTTCCCGGACGCCTCCACTGGTCCGCTTCGCGGACAGGCACGACGTGCCGGGCTACGATCCGAGCGTGGCAACCGACCTGAACCAGGCCGAGACGGCGTCGCCGTTCGCGACGATCGAAGAGGCGATCGAGGACGTCCGCGCGGGGCGGTTCGTGGTCGTGGTCGACGACGCGGACCGCGAGAACGAGGGAGACCTCACGATCGCGGCGCAGTTCGTCACGCCCGAGGCGATCACCTTCATGGCCACGCACGGGCGAGGCCTCATCTGCCTCTGCCTCACACCCGAGCGCTGCGACGAGCTCGACCTCCGCCCGATGACGGATCACAACGAGGCGCCGCTCAATACGGCGTTCACTGTCTCGATCGAAGCGCGCGAGGGCGTATCGACCGGGATCTCGGCCCACGACCGCGCACGTACGATCCAGGTTGCGATCGATCCAGGCTCGGTACCGCACGACCTCGTTCAGCCCGGGCACGTCTTCCCCCTGCGCGCCAAGAAGGGCGGCGTGCTCGAGCGCGCAGGCCAGACCGAGGCGGCGGTCGACCTCGCGCGGCTCGCAGGCCTGATTCCCGCAGGCGTCGTGTGCGAGATCATGAACGACGACGGGACCATGGCGCGCGTGCCCGATCTCACCGTCTTCTGCGAGCGCCACGAGCTGAAGATGGTCACGGTCGCCGACCTCATCGAGTACCGGCGCCGCACCGAGAAGCTCGTCGAGCGTGCCGTCTCGGTCAGGCTGCCGACGGAGTTCGGCGAGTTCCGGGCGGTCGCCTACCGCGAGCTTCTCACCGACAAGCAGCACGTCGCGCTGGTCAAGGGCGACCTCGAGGGCGCGGAGAACGTCCTCGTGCGCGTGCACTCCGAGTGCCTGACCGGAGACGTCTTCCACTCGCTCCTGTGCGACTGCGGCGAGCAGCTCGAGAACGCGCTCACGCGCATCGCCGAGGAGGAACGCGGGGTCGTCCTGTACATGGGCCAGGAGGGACGCGGGATCGGGCTTCTCAACAAGCTCCGTGCGTACGAGCTGCAGGCGAGCGGGCTCGACACGGTCGAGGCGAACCTCGCACTCGGTTTCCCGCCCGATGCGCGGGAGTGGGGGATCGGCAACCAGATCCTCGCCGACCTCGGCCTCACGACGATTCGGATCCTCACCAACAATCCGCGCAAGCTCACGGGCCTCGACGGCTACGGCTTGACCGTCGTCGAGCAGGTCCCGCTCGAGGTCGAGCCTACGGCGGAGAACGCGCGCTACCTCGCCGTAAAACGTGAGAAGCTGGGCCACACGATCACGAAGCTTCACCACCAGGGCGCGCGGCTCGAGGGCGCCGTCCCGGAGGAGGCCGATGAGTAACCGCGACATCGACTCGACCAGCGAGAACGTCCTTCACGACTGGGCACGCGAGCCCGACCCGGCTGAGCCCGAGGCTGCCGTGGAGGCGGAGCCCGACGAGCCCGTCGACGCCTCTGCGGAGGACGGGCCGGCCTGGGGAACCGCGACCCAGGGCGAGGAGGCGGAGCACTCGGTGGCCGTAGAGCTCGACGAGGTCGAGCCGGCGGAGGTCGAGGAGACGAGCGAGCCGGAGGACGCGGAGATCGTCGAGGAGGCGCTCGTCGTCGAGCTCTCGCACGAGCACGCCGCGGGCGATCTGCACATCCCTGACGGCTACGCGGTGCTCGAGGGAGCGTCGGAAGGCGGGAGGCGTGCGGTCGGCGTCGTCGTGTCGCGCTTCAACGGCAGCGTCACGTCCCAGCTTCTCGACGGCGCGCTCTCGGAGCTCGCGGGTGCGGGCGTCGGTCAGGAGGCGATCACGATCATGGTCGTACCCGGCGCCTTCGAGCTCCCGCTCGCGGCGACCGCGCTCGCCAAGACCCGGCGCTTCGCATGCATCGTCGCGCTCGGCTGCGTCATCCGCGGTGACACGCCGCACTTCGACTACGTCTCGAGTGAGGCGGCGAGCGGCCTCCAGCTCGCGGCGCTCGAAACGGGCGTACCGGTCGCGTTCGGCGTTCTCACGCTCGATCGCGTCGAGCAGGCCGAGGCACGTGTCGGCAAGGGCGCCGAAGCCGTGCGGAGCGCGCTCGAGATGGCCGACCTCTTCGCGCACCTCCGCGCGGCGGCCGCCGCCCACTGACAGCTACACTCGGTCGCCGCTCATGAGCAAGGTCTGCGCCATCTGTGGAAAGAAGCCGGGTTTCGGCAACAGCCGGAGCCACTCCATGGTCGCGACGAAGCGACGCTTCAACCCGAACCTGCAGCGCGTGCGCGTGCTGCTCGACGGCCACGCGACGCGCGCATACGTCTGCACCCGGTGCTTGAAGGCCGGGAAAGCGCAGAAAGCGGTCTGAGCAAGACACGTTCGGGGACAGAACTCATTCTGTCGCCGACTCGGTTATATCCTCGCGCCGTGGAGCGCGAGCCCTTCGTGATCGCGGAGACCGAGCGCGGGCGCATCGCGATCTCTCCCGACGCGATCACGCAGATCGTCGGCTTGGCAGCGGCTGAGAGCTACGGCGTCGTCGCGCTCGCGGGGCGCGGCCGGCTCTCCCGGCTGTTTCCGTGGGGGATCAAGAAGGGCGTCGACGTCGACCTCCGGGCGGACGGGCTCGCGATCGAGCTGCGCGTCGTGGTCGAGCACGGGCTGAAGCTCGCAGAGGTCGCGGAGACGGTCCGCTCGCGCGTGCGCTACGAGCTCGAGCGGATGGTCGGCCTGCCGATCGCCTCGCTCGAGGTGCACATCGAAGGGGTCCGGCACTGATGGAGCTCGAGCTCGTCCGTCATCTCGCGCGGAGCGCCATGCAGAACCTCGAGGCGCACCGCCGCCGCATCGACGACCTGAACGTGTATCCGGTGCCGGACGGCGATACGGGAACGAACCTCGTCCTGACCCTCCGCTCGATCGTCGAGGCGCTCGACGCGTCGACGGCCACGGACAGCGAGGCCGTCGCCAAGGACGTCACACGCGCGGCGCTGATGGGAGCTCGCGGCAACTCCGGCGTGATCTTCTCGCAGATCGTCCGTGGCTTCGTCGAGGTGCTCGGTGAGCACGAGGGCATCAGCTCGGCGCTGCTCGGCCGCGCGTTCCGAGGCGCGAGCGACACGGCGTACCGCGCCGTCAAGCGCCCCGTCGAGGGGACGATGCTCACGGTCATTCGCGAAATGGCCGAGGAGAGCGAGAAGAAGGAGCACCGCCGCGTCCCGCCCGCCGACCTGCTCCGAGCCGTGCTGGCGGCAGGCGAGGACGCCGTCGCTCGCACGCCTGAGCTCCTCGACGTGCTGCGGAACGCCGGGGTCGTCGACGCCGGCGGCGCCGGCCTCGTCGAGATCGCGCGGGGCATGGTCCACGGCGCGACGGGTGAGGAGCTCCCGGAGGCGCCGATGGAAGCCGATGCACTCGGCTTCGACGCGATCCACCAGGAGCTATCGGAGTACCGCTACTGCACGGTGTTCGTCGTGGAGGGCGAGTCGCTCGACAAGGACGGGCTGGAAGCGGAGCTCGAAAAGATCGGCGACTCGCTCCTCGTCGTCGGGGATGCGACGGCGCTCAAGGTGCACGTCCACACGGACGATCCCGGGCATGCACTCATGCTCGGGACAGCGGTCGGAGTGGTCGAGGGGGTCGAGATCGCGAACATGCACCACCAGACCGCGCAGCGCGAGGTTCGGCTGCTCGAAGGCGGCGCGCCGTCCGCGCTCGCGACGCTCGCAACGGGCCTCGTCGCCGTCTGTCCCGGGCGCGGCAACCGGCGTCTCTTCGAGAGCCTCGGCGCGACGCGCGTCATCGAGGGCGGTCAGTCGATGAATCCGTCTGCGAAGGACATCGTCGACGCCGTCGAGGCGGTCCCGACGGACGACGTGCTCGTCCTTCCGAACAACTCGAACGTGATTCTCACGGCCGAGCAGGCGGCGTCCATGAGCGGAAAGACCGTCCGCGTGATCCCGTCGAAATCGGTGCAGGCGGGCTTCGCGGCCATGGGCAGGTTCGTGCCGACGGAGTCAGCCGACGAGAACGAGCGCGCGATGCTCGAGGAGCTCGAGGGGGCGGCGACCGCGGAGATCACCGTCGCCTCGCGCGACGCGAGCCTCGACGGCGTCGACATCCGCGAGGGTGAGTATCTCGGTCTCGTCGACGACGTCGCGGTCATCTCGGGCAGCGACCTCGACGTCGTCCTCGACGAGGTCGTCGACCGCGTGCTCGCCGGCGGACAGGGCTTCCTCACGATTCTGACCGGCGAGAACGCTCCTCCGCTCGACGGCCTCGTCGCGTCGCTCGAGGAGCGTGACCCCCACCTCGAGGTCGAGATCCACGAGGGCGGGCAGCCGCACTACCCGCTGCTCCTCGTCGCTCAGTGACCGCGGAGGACGCGCCCATACGCGTGCTCCTCGTCGAGGACTCCGACGTCTATCGCGACTCGCTCGTCTTCCTGCTCGGGACGCGGACCGGCCTGGAGATCGTCGGCGCGGTTGCGGACGGCGCCGCGGCGGTTCGCGCTGTTCGCGAGCACGAGCCGGACGTCGTCGTTCTCGACTACCGCCTGCCCGACGTCGACGGGGCGGCAGTCGCGGCGGAGATCGATTCGGCCGTGGTCTTCCTGAGCGCCTCCGCCGGTCGTGAGGAGTACGATGCCGCGTCGGGCGCGGGAGCGGCGCTCGTGCGCAAGGACGAGGGGATCGACGCGGTCGTTCGCGCAGTCCGTGCGGCGGTCGGGAGGTGAGGCAGTGAACCTGACGAGCGAGAACACCGCCATCGTCCTCGACTCCACGTCCGACTACCCGGACGCACCCGCGCGGTTCCCCAACATGCGCTTCGTCCCGTTGTACGTGCGCTTCGGCGACGAGACGTTTCGCGACTACCTCGAGCTCGGCCCCGCGGAGTTCTACGAGAAGCTCCGCACCTCGCCGGTCACGCCGGCCACGGCCCAGCCGACGCCGGCGGACTTCGTCGAGGCCTACGAGACGCTCTCCGCCTACGAGCGGATCTACTCGCTCCACGTGTCGGCCAAGGTCTCCGGGACCTTTCAGAGTGCGGAGCTCGCGGCGCAGGACGTCGGCGGTGACAAGGTGCGCGTCGTCGACTCGATGACGGCGTCGCTCGCGATCGCGATGCTTGCCCACGCCATCCAGCGCAGGCTCGCGCGCGGAACCACCGACGACGAGATCTCGGCGCTCGTCGAGCGCTTCCACGTGCACTGCGACGTGCTCTTCACGGTGGAGACGCTCGAGTACCTCCAGCGCGGCGGTCGCATCGGGAAGGCGCAGGCCGTTGCCGGTTCGCTGCTGAACCTGCGGCCCGTGCTGAGCGTGGAGAACGGGGAAGTGGTCGCCGTCGCCCGCGTACGCGGCAAGCAGAAGGCCGTCGCCGAGATCGAGCGACGGTTCGCCGATGCGACCACCGACGAGCCCGGGCTGAGGGTCGCCGTCGCGCACGCCGACTCGGCAGAGTGGGTCGGAACGCTCTCCGAGCTCGCGTGGCGCGTGCGACCCAACGCGGAAGTCGAGTTCACGTCGACGCTCGGCGCGGTCGTCGGCACGCACGCCGGGCCAGGCGCGGTCGGCTTCTTCTGGTTCCAAGACACCGACTGAGCCATGGCCCGCCGCAGGCGCGCGTCGAAGATCGAAATCGTCTTCGAGACGCATTCGACGACGACGGACAACGAGCGCTGGGTCGCGTCGGGCTGGCTGGACGGGCAGCTCTCCACCCTCGGGCGGCGGCAGGCGCAGGAGCTCCGCGAGCGTCGGGAGGACGACGAGGTCGTGGCCGTCTTCACCTCGGATCTCGGACGAGCCGTCGAGACGGCTCAGATCGCCTTCGGCGGAAAGGGCCTGCCGATCTTCAAGGACTGGCGTCTGCGGGAGTGCAACTACGGGATGCTCAACGGGACCGCGGTGGCGCGACTGGAGATCGAGCGGACGAAGCACGTCGTCGACCCGTACTCGGGGGGTGAGAGCTACCTCGACGTCGTCGCGCGAGCCCGCAGCTTCCTCCACGACCTGCCCCCGCGCTACCCGGACAAGCGCATCGCCGTCATCGGGCACTCCGCGACCAAATGGGCTTTCGACCACATCCTGGAAGGCACGCCGCTCGAGGAACTCGTCGAAGGCTCGTTTCGCTGGCAACCGGGCTGGTTGTACACGCTTGCCATCGACGCCTGACGGCCGCTCTCGGGACCTATCATCGGGCGTGATGGGGACGGTGACGCGCATCGTGCTTCCGACTGGATTCGCAGGACTCGAGGCGCCCGAGGTCTGGCCCCGGCCTCGGTCGGCGCCGAGACCCGATCGTCTCGGCGCCTCGATCGAGTCCCTCGACGGAGTCGGCCCGACGATCGCCCGCCGGCTCGGGAAGCTGGGCCTCCGGACCGTCGGCGACGTCCTCTGGCAGCGTCCGCGGCGCTACGAGGAGCCGGTACCGACCAAGCAGATCTGCGATCTGTTCGGGGACGAAGAGGCCGTCGTCGAAGGCGTCGTCCGCTCCGCGACGAGTCGCCGGCGGGGCCGGCTGAAGATCCTCACGGCGCGTATCGCCGACGAGACCGGAGAGATCAAGGCGACCTGGTTCAACCAGCCCTGGCTCGAGGGGAAGCTGGTCGCCGGCACGTCGGTGCGGATACGCGGACGTGCGAATCGTCACGGCTTCGCCGTCTCGTCGTACGATCTCGACGGCGACGCGGAGACCGGCGACTTCGCCCCCGTCTACCCGGCGGGGGAGGACGTCACGCAGAAGAAGCTCCGCGACCTCCACGGCCAGGCGCTCGCGTACGTCCGCGATGTGGGGGACGACGTGCCCGGCGCACTGCTCGTGTCCGACGGCCTTCCCATCCGCGCGGACGCGCTCGCCGCGATCCATCGCCCCCGTTCGCTCGCCGAGGCGGAGGTCGGGCGCACGCGGCTCGCGTTCGACGAGCTCCTCGTCCTGAGGCTCGCGCTGCTGCGCACGGCCGCCGCACGCGAGAGCGCGTCTGCGCAACCCCTCGGTGAGCCGGGCGTTCTGATCGGGCGCTACCGCAGCTCGCTGCCGTTCGAGCTCACCTCGGACCAGGAGCGGGCGATGCAGGAAATCGATGCCGACCTCGACCGCGCGATCCCGATGCAGCGCCTGCTGCAGGGCGACGTCGGCTCCGGCAAGACCGTCGTCGCGCTGCACGCGCTGCTGCGTGCGGTGGAGCGCGAGCGACAGGGCGCATTGATGGCGCCGACCGAGACACTGGCCGAGCAACACTTCCTCACGATCGACGAGCTGTGCGCGCCGCTCGGCCTGCGCGTCACGCTGCTCACGAGCTCATTGCGGGCGAAGGAGCACGCGGCCGCGCGCCAGCTGATCGCCTCCGGAGATGCCCGGATCGTGGTCGGAACCCATGCTCTGATCGAGAAGGAGGTCGACTTCCACGACCTCGCCGTCGCGGTGGTCGACGAGCAGCACCGCTTCGGCGTGGCGCAGCGCAGCGCGCTGGTCGAGGGACGAAGCCCGCACGTGCTTCACCTGACCGCAACGCCGATCCCCCGGACGCTCGCGCTGACCGTCTACGGCGACCTCGAGGTGTCGGAGCTCGCGCTTCCGCCTGCCGACCGCAAGCCGATCGTCACGGCATGGGTCACGGACGACCGCAGCTCCGCGGCGTACTCCCGGCTGTGCCGGCACCTGGACGACGGCCGGCAGGCCTACGTCGTGTGCCCACTGATCGAGGCCTCCGAGACGCGTGTCGCGCGCGCGGCGGAGGAGGAGGCCGAGCGGCTCCGCTCGGCCGAGCTACGCGGCTACCGCGTCGGCTGCCTGCACGGGCGGTTGCCACCCGTCGAGCGGCGACGAGTGATGGCGCAGTTCAAGGCGCGCGAGCTCCACGTCCTCGTCGCGACGACCGTGATCGAGGTCGGCGTCGACGTGCCCAACGCGACGATCATGATCGTTCAGGAGGCCGACCGCTTCGGCCTCGCGCAGCTCCACCAGCTCCGCGGCCGCGTCGGACGCGGGCCCGAGCAGTCGTACTGCCTGCTCGTCTCGCGTTCGCGTGACGAGCTCTCTGAAAGCGCCGAGGAGCGGCTGGAGGCGATGGTCGCCACGACGGACGGCTTCGAACTCGCAGAGCGGGATCTCGAGATCCGCGGCGAGGGGCAGCTGCTCGGTGCGCGGCAGTCCGGCTACTCGGATCTCCGCGTCGTGCGCCTGCGCCGCGACCAGGATCTTCTCGAGCGCGCGCGCGACGTGGCGCGCACGCTGACCGACGAGGGCCTGCTCGCGGACGCCGTCGATCGCCTGCTCGGCGAGTCCGAGCACCTCGGAGAGTCTTGAGGATCGTCGCCGGCTCGCGGCGAGGCCACCGGATCGCGGCACCGAAAGGCGCAGTCACCCGTCCCACCAGCGACCGGGTGCGTGAGGCGCTGTTCTCGATCGTCGGGCAGGTCGATGGTGCGGCGGTCCTCGATCTGTTCGCAGGCTCCGGCGCGCTGGGCCTCGAGGCGCTGTCGAGGGGCGCGGCCAGCTGCGTCTTCGTCGAGCGCGACCGCGAGGCGGCGCGCGTGATCCAGGCGAACCTCGAGAAGCTTCGGCTTACGGGTGCGACCGTCGTGGCACGCGAGGTGGCGTCCGCGCTCCGCGACGACCGCTCGCGGGGACGTCGCTACGACCTCGTTGTCGCGGATCCACCGTACGAGGACTGGGAGACCCACGCCAAGACGCTCGGTGAGCTGTTGCCCGATGTGCTTGCCGACGACGCGCTCGTCGTCGTCGAGACCGCGGATCGCGTCCAGCCGGAGCTCCCGCTCGATCTCGTCACCACACGCCGGTACGGTTCCGCGCGGGTTACGGTCTTCTCGCGATGATCACCGCAATCTGCCCAGGCAGCTACGACCCGGTCACGAACGGCCACGTCGACGTGATCAAGCGCGCCGCGGCGATCTTCGACCGCATCGTGATCGGCGTCGTCCGCGACCCGACGCACAAGCAGACGCTGTTCAGTGTCGAGGAACGCGTGGCGTTCCTCGAGGACGCGCTCGGTTCCTGCGAGAACGTCGTCGTGGACGTCTTCTCCGAGCTGGTCGTCGACTTCGCGCGCAAGCACGACGCGACGACGATGGTGAAGGGCCTGCGTGTCATCTCGGACTTCGAGTGGGAGTTCCAGATGAATCACCTGAACCGGCAGCTCGCTCCCGAGATCGAGACGCTGTACGTCATGTCCAGCCCCCTGTACAGCTTCGTCTCGTCGAGCGGCGTCAAGGAAATCGCCTCCTTCGGCGGGAAGGTCGACGAGCTCGTCCCGGCCGCCGTCGCGCGACGTTTCACGGAGATCTATCCGGACGGGCGCCCAGGCGCTCCCGTCTCACCCTCCGAGTAGACTGGCCGCCCATGGACGTACTCGTGCTCATCGACAGGCTCGACGACCTCGTGCACAACGCGAAGGCCGTGCCGCTGACCGATCAGGTCCGCCTCGATCGCGAGGAGATCTACGAGATCCTCGACCAGATGCGGGCGACGATTCCCGAGGAGATCAAGCAGGCCCGCTGGATCGTCAAGGAGCGTCAGGAGATGCTCGCCGAGGCGAAACGGGAGTGCGACCGGATCATCCAGGACGCCCGCGAGCAGGCCATGCGCGAGGCCTCGCAGACCGAGATCGTCAAGCTCGCCGAGAAGCAGGCCGATGACATCGTCGACGACGCCAAGCGGCGGGCGCGCGAGACGCGCCTCGAGATGGAGGACTGGGCCGATTCGATCCTCTCGACGCTCGAGCTGAACCTCGACAAGTTCCTCACCGCGGTGAAACGGGGCCGCGAACGACTGCACGAGCGCTCGCAGGAGACGGTCGTCGCCGGCGTCGGGCCAGAGCCACTCGAGCCGGTCGAGCCCGCTCCGGAGTTCGATCGCTTCAGCTGAGGTTTCCCCGCAGAGCGGGTATCAGCCGGCGCGGACACCGGCCCGGGAAAGGAAGCCGGCCGCCTGCTCCGACTGAATCGGGTGACGTGCTACGCGGCCGCAGGCTCTGCGGCGAGCTCGCGGCACACGGCGAGCGCGGACTCGGTGAACGCTTCGGCTGCCGCGCTGCGATGGCGGTCCGAGTGCCAGACGAGTCCGATCACCCGTGGCGGGATCCTCCCGTGGAGGTCGATCACCGCGACGCTCGCGTCGTCCTCGTCGACGGTCAGCTTCGGGGAGACGGCCAGGCCGACGCCCGCGCCGACGAGACCCTGCACCGTGCCGTTGTTGTCCGAGCGAAAGACGATGTTCGGCGAACGGCCGGTCGAGCTGAGCTGCGACTCGACGTGGTCCATCGCGCTGCAGTGGTTGAAGCCGATGATCGGGTGCAGGACGATCTCCTTCAGCGTCGGCGCGCGCTCGAGTGCCGCGAGCGGGGAGTCCGACGGAACCACGAGCACGTAGGGATCGTGGAGGAGCTCGACGGTCTCATACGGCCCAGCGGCAACCGGGAGCGTCCAGAACGTGACGTCGAGATCGCCGCGCTCGATCATCTCGAGGAGCTCGCTCTCGTCCTGCGACTCGCGGAGCACCATCTCGACCTGCGGATGGCTCTCGGAAAAACGGCGCAGGAGCCGCGGGATGATCTTCGCGCCGACGCTCTGGAACGTCCCGACACGGAGGCGTCCGGCGTCACCTGCCTCGAGCGCGCTCATGTCGGCCTTCGCCGCGAGCAGCCGCGCCTGGATCGCGTCTGCGTGCCGGAGGAGGATGCTGCCCGCTTCCGTCAGCGAGATAGGCCTTGGGCCGCCCGGCCGCTCGATCAGGCGGAGCCCGACGATGCGCTCGAGCGTCGCGATCTGCTGCGAGATCGCCGACTGCGTGTAGCCGAGCTTCTCGGCCGCCCTCCCGAAGGAGCCCTCGTCGGCGATTGCCTTGAGCGCGACCAGATGCCGAAGATCGAGCCCCAGCCAGCGATCAGCTTCCATGATCGCAAAGTAGCAGCTGAGCAGGCGGGCTAATAGTCATAGAGAGACCCTGCGGTACCCTCAGACGGTGACGACGACCGTTGATCTGAGAACGCTCCGTCTCCGCCCGGGCGAGGTGCGGAGGGAGACGCTCGACGTCGAGCTCGAGCCGTTCGTGCTGGGCGGGCAGCGCTACGAAGCGATGCCCGGAACGATCCCCGTCGAGCTGCAGCTGTCGCAGGCCTCCGGCGCGACGGTCTTCGACGTGCAGCTCGACGTCCATTTGAACGGTCCCTGCATGCGCTGCCTCGGGTTCGCCGAGGTCGAGCGCCACGTCCGTGCGCGCGAATTCCACGACTTCGACGCGCCGGCCTCCGACGAGCTCCACTCCGACTACGTCGTCGACGACCACCTGCAATTGAGTGCGTGGGCGCGGGATGCGGTTGCTCTCGAGCTTCCCGAGCAGATCCTCTGCCGTGAGGACTGCGCCGGGCTCTGCCCGGTCTGCGGGAAGGATTTGAACGAGGAGCCCCACGAGCACCTCGAGCGCGACCCGGACCCTCGTTGGGCGGCGCTGCAAGGTCTGCTGCAGGACGAGGACGTCCGCTAGCGCGACGCCCTCGTCGCAAGAGCCCTGATCCTGTCAACGATCCGGGTATCCGCTGCCGCGGACACCCGGATCGCAGATCCCTGAAGCCGGCCGACTTCCGGCCGGGCGCGGTGGAGCTCGACCTCTAGCTCGCCAAGCGCACCTGCACGAGGCGGTAGCCGGCGATGCCGCCCAGGCCGGGATCCCCTGAGCGATACACCTTCACGAAGAACTGGACGTTGTAGCCCCGCCGCGGCTTCGGGAAGTTCCCGTTCGGCGCGAGCTGGTACGTGACCCAGCCGTCGGTCGTGGTGACCTGCCGGTCGCCGCCGGTCGTGACGCGCGGCGTCGACCGCACGAAGACGAGCGCGTCCCGGATCACGAACCCGCGCGTGTCCTTCGCGCGCACGCGCACCGTGAGCACCCGCGTACGGCCCGTTACCGGGTTCGGCGAGAACTGCACCTGCGAGACGATCAGCCGGTGGTTCGACGGCACGCTCACCGCCGGGATCGAGTACTCGCCGCTCGGCAACTTGATCGCCCCGGCAGGTAGGGGCTCCGTCACGACGGCGGACTCCGTCGAGATCATCGTCACGCTGCCAAGCGAGTTCCGCGCCGTCACGTTGAACCGCAGCTTCCGGCCGACGTCGCTCTGGCCGACCCGGTAGTTCCGGGACGTCCCGCCGGCAATCGACGCACACTCGCCGCCGGCCGAGTTGCAGCGCAGCCAGCGGTAGGCGAACGAGATCGGCGACGCACCCGTCCAGGTCCCCGGTTCGGCCGTGACGACCTGGCCCACGAGCGTCGATCCTCGCGGCCACGGGACGGCGGTGTTCACGGGCGGCCCGGCGACCGGGGCCGTCGGATTCGAAGCGGCGACGCGCGATCCGTCCGCGTTGGTCGCGGTGACGCGCACCCGCATCCGGAAGCCGACGTCGCTCCGTCCGAGCCGGTGGTCGCGGCGCGTCGCGCCGGAGACGATGGTGCAGTCGCCTCCGTCGGACCGACCGCCGTCCGCTCCGCAGCGCAGCCACTGGTAGGCGTATGAGATCGGTCGGGTACCGGTCCACGAACCGGGCGACGCAGTCAACGTGCGGCCTTGCTCGGCGCGGCCGCTGATCGTCGGCTCGGCGGTGTTCGACGGTGGTGCGGTCGGCGCCGCAACGCCCTCGCCCGACGGGACCACGAGCGCGCAGATCGCGACGAGCGCGAGCAGGACGACTCCCCCGATGATCCAGCGATCCGATCGTGTTCTCAGAGACATGACCCCTCCTTGGTCGTCAGGGTTATGACGCGCCGGAGGGGTCGCCGCCGCGAACTCTTGCGGATCTCTTACAGCGCCTTACATGGCGCTTACCGGGTCGTCTACGATGCCCGGGCGGCCCTGCAGGGCGCCACCATGACGGACTGACGACTCCATTCCCGATCTCGCGTGCGCCGCCCGGCGTGCGCTCGTCCACGGTCTCGGAGGTCGTCCATGCGAGTGCAACTCGCGGGCGTCGGCAAGCACCACGGCGCCCAGGCCATTCTCGATCAGGTCACGCTCACCATCGGGGAGGGGGCGCGCGTTGGCCTGGTCGGGCCGAACGGCGTGGGCAAGACCACGCTGCTGCGGATCGTCGTCGGTCACGAGCTGCCGGACACGGGGACGGTCGTGCGCGCGCCCGAGCGGGCGGCCATCGGCTACCTGGCGCAGGAGCGCGTGTCGGAGCGCGGTGTCTCGATTCTCGCCTGGCTCTCCCGTCAGGCCGGGATCGACCACGCGGAGAGGGAGCTCGAGGAGTCTGCGCACGCTCTCGCGGACGGGCATGCGGCGGGCGACCGCTACGCGGCCGCACTCGACCGCCTCGTGGCGCTCGGGGCCAGGAGCTTCACGGCGCGCGCACGCACGACCTGCGCCGAGCTCGGCCTCGGATTCGATCTCGACCGCGCCCTCGTGGGTCTGTCCGGCGGCGAGGCGTCGCGCGTGGCGCTCGCGGCGATCCTGCTCTCACGCTTCGACCTGCTGCTCCTCGACGAGCCGACGAACGACCTGGACTTCGACGGGCTGGACCGGCTCGAGCGCTTCCTCGGCTCGTATCGCGGCGCGCTGGTGGTCGTGTCGCACGACCGCGAGTTCCTGGATCGCACGGTCGACCGCATCGCGTCGATCGAGGCAGACACGCATCGCGTACGTGAGTGGACCGGAGGCTTCAGCGAGTACGAGGCCGCGCGCGACACGGAGCGCGCGGCGGCCCTGGCCGACTACGAGCAGGGGCAGCTGCGACGCAAGGAGCTCACACGGCTCCTGAGCACGCGGCGCACCGAGGCACGTGGCAAGGGCGCGTCCCTCGGGGACAAGACCGGGGGCCAGGATCGGCGCGCCACCCACGCGCTGCAGACGAAGGTGCGCCAGGCCGAGCGGCTCCTCGAGCGCAACGAGTTGCCGCCGAAGCCGTTCGAGCCGTGGGAGCTCGAACTGACGCTTCCGTCTGAGCGCCCCTCCGACGTGGTGTTGCAGCTCGCGGACGCGGTCGCCGAGCGGGGCACGTTTCGTTTCGGTCCCGTCGATCTCGATCTCGCCCCGCGCGAGCGGTTGTCGATCGTCGGGCCGAACGGCGCCGGGAAGTCGACGCTGCTCCGGCTCGTCCTCGACGGCGCGGGCCTCGTCGGCGGACGCCGCGTGGTGGGCAGACGGACCGTGATCGGCGCGATCGGCCAGGAGCGCGACGCGTACTCCGGCGGGGCTCCGCTCGTCGACGAGCTGATGACGCGATCCGGTCTCGCGCGGGTGGAGGCTCGCACACTGCTCGCCAAGTTCGGGCTCCGCGCAGAGCACATCGGTCGTGCGTGCGCGTCGCTGTCGCCCGGAGAGCGGACGCGAGCGCACCTCGCGGAGCTCCAGGCCCGCGGCGTGAACCTGCTCGTCCTCGACGAGCCGACGAACCACCTCGATCTCGAGGCCGTCGAGCAGCTCGAAAGTGCGCTCGTGGACTACGAAGGGACCCTCGTGGTGGTCTCGCACGACCGCCGTTTTCTGGAGCGGATCGCGCCGACCAAAGAGCTCCCGCTGCCGCTATAGTGCCCAGCCGCTCATGGCCGTTCCGAAGCGAAAGACATCGAGGTCGCGCCGCGACAAGCGTCGCGCCCAGCACGGGATCTCCGCGCCGCACCTCCAGGTCTGCCCGACGTGCAAGCAGCCGAAGCGGACGCACCGCGTCTGCCCGACCTGCAAGACGTACAGGGGCCGGGACGTCGAGCCGCTCCGCCTCGACGCGCCGTAGATACTCCGCGGATGATCCGCGTCGCAGTCGACGCTTTGGGCGGAGATCGCGCGCCCGACGAGATCGTCGCCGGCGCGGTCGACGCTGCCTCCGCCGAGATCCAGCCCCTCCTCGTCGGGCCGCCGAGCCTCGATGGGCACGGCCTGCCGCTTATCGCGGCCCCAGAGACGATCGACATGGACGAGCACGCCGTGTACGCCGTCCGCGCCAAGCCGGACTCCTCGCTGGTGCGGGCTGCTCGCGCGGTCGCGGACCGGGATGCGGACGCAGTCGTCTCGGCAGGGAACACCGGCGCGATGCTCGCCGCGTCGCTTCTCCACATCCGCCGGCTGCCGGGCGTCTACCGCCCCGCCATCGCGATCGTGATCCCGACGAAGGTCGGCCGTAGTGTGCTCATCGACGCGGGGGCGAACGCCGACGGGCGTCCCGAGCACCTCGTCCAGTTCGCACACATGGGCGCGGTGTTCGCGGAGGAGATCCTGGAGATCAGCGATCCCGAGGTGCGGCTCCTCTCCATCGGCGAAGAGCCCGAGAAGGGCAACCAGCTCACGCTCGAGGCACACGAGCTCCTGCGCGGGGCCGACCACCTCCGGTTCGGCGGGAACACCGAAGGACGGACACTGCTCGAGGGCGACGCGGACGTGATCGTCACGGACGGCTTCACCGGCAACGTGGCGCTCAAGACGATCGAGGGAACGGTCAAGAGCCTGCTCGACGCACTCCGCTCCGAGCTCGAGTCGTCCACACGTGGGAAGCTTGGTGGCGCGCTCATCCGACCCGCCGCACGAGGGATCCGTTCACGCCTGGATCCGGAGACGTACGGGGGCGGCTACCTCCTCGGGCTCAACGGGCTCGTCGTCATCGCACACGGCTCCAGCTCACGCGTCGCCATCGCGAACGCGATCCGCCACGCCGCCCGTGGAGTGGAGCACGACGTCGTGGGCCGCCTGCAGCACCGACTTACGACCTATGCGGCAGCTGCTCGCGTTTCAGCCGGTGACGGAAACACCGCGTTGTAGGCCGTAGGCCGACTCTGCCGGCCTGGAGGTTCGTCGCCTGCTTGCGGTGCCGCTGTGGCGACGCAGGGGCGCGAACCTAGGTTTCCGCCACGACTCTGTTAGCATCGGCGCGCTCCACGACCCCGACGGTAGAGAGGTGAGATTTCAGGAATGGCGACTTCGCGTGAGGAGATCCTCGAGCAGGTCAAGGGCGCGCTGAGCGAGAAGCTCGGCATCGACGAGACCGAGATCACTGAAGAGGCGTCCTTCGAGGAGGATCTGGGGGCCGACTCGCTCGATCTCGTCGAGGTCGTCATGGACCTCGAGGACCAGTTCGGGCTCAAGATCCCTGACGAGGACGCTCGAGAGCTCACGACCGTCGGCAAGGCGATCGACTACGTCATCGCGCACCAGGGCTGACCTCGACCCGACCGGGTCGGACGCCGGCGAAGGCGGGTCGGCCCAGCTCGGTCGCCTGATCTCGAGGCTTCCTCCGGTTCGTCTCGAGCAGGTGTTCACCCACACCTCGTGGGTCGAGGACCGTTCGGACTCGTACGAACGGCTGGAGTTTCTGGGTGACAGCGTGCTCGAGCTCGCCATTGCGCGCGCCGTCTTCGACCGCTTTCCCGGCGCCTCCGAAGGCCGGCTTGCCAAGGTGCGCGCGCACGTCGTGTCCCGGCAGAGCTGCGCTGCGGTCGCGAAGGAGCTCGGCCTCGGCGACCGGCTGCTGGAGTTCGCGCGCGAGGCGCCTCGCGACGAGCTCCAGCGCATCTCTCGCAGCCGCAACGTCCTCGCGGCGGTGCTCGAGGCCGCGATCGCCGCCGTCTACCTCGAGCACGGGTTCGAGGCGATCGAGCCGGCAATCGTGGACGCGTTCTCCGAGCGCATCGAGTACGCGCGCTCGAGTCACGTCGACTACAAGACGGAGCTGCAGGAGGCGTTGGCGCGAACGGGCCGGCAGGTGCACTACACGGTGCTCGAGGTCGAGGGGCCGCCCCACGACCGTCGCTTCGTCTGCGCCGCCCATGTCGCCGGCGAACAGCTCGGCATCGGCCGGGGCTCGACCAAGAAGGCGGCCGAGCAGGAGGCCGCACGCCAGGCACTCGACGCCCTCGGGGTCGTGCCGGAACGCATCTGAGTCGTCCGAGACGACCGCGAGAATCCTCTCCCGGTGCACCTGCGCTCGCTCCGCATCCGCGGCTTCAAGTCGTTCCCGGACTCGCTCGAGATCAGTCTCGAGCCGGGGGTCGCCGTCATCGTCGGGCCGAACGGCTCGGGGAAGTCGAACATCGCCGATGCGATCGTCTGGGCGGCCGGCTCCCTGACACCGTCCGAGCTTCGCGCGGAGAAGCCGGACGACGTCCTGTTCGCGGGCGGTGGGGATCGCCGGGCCGCGGAGCACTGCGAGGTGGAGCTCGTCTTCGACAACGAGGATGGCGCCTGGCCCGACCTCGAGTTCTCGGAGGTGTCGATCGCGCGGCGGCTCGTCCGTGGCGCGGAAGGCCAGTACCTCGTGAACCGCGCCGCCGTGCGGCGAACCGATCTCGTGGAGATCCTCGCCGATGTGGGGCTCGGCGCGGCGATGCACTCGATCGTCGGGCAGGGGAAGGTCGAGCAGGTGCTCGCATCCAAGGCCGAGGACCGGCGCGCGTTCGTGGAGGAGGCGGCCGGGCTCGGCAAGTTCAAGCGCCGGAGACATCGTGCCGAGCTCAAGCTCGCTCGCGTTGCCGTTCAGGTCGAGCGCGCGCGCGACGTCGAGGACGAGGTGCGCAAGCGGCTGCGCCCGCTGGCGTTGCAGGCCACGGCCGCCGAGCGCGCGGAGAAGCTCGGCTCGGAGATCGCAGGGTTGCGCGCACGCATTGCGCAGCTCGATCTCGCCGAATTCGGCGCGCGCCGCTCCGAGGCTGAGGAGAGCCGTGACACGGCTGCGTTCGCGAAGAGGGGCGCCCAGGGAAGACTGGAGGGCTTGCTGGTCGATCGCGCGCGCGCCGAGGACGAATTGTCGGACGCGGCGGGCCGGCGAGAGTCTGCGGTTGCGGCGCGGTATCGGCTCCAGGGCGGCTGCGAGCGTCTCGAGTTGCGGGCGGAGTCGGCAGCCGCGCTGCTCGAGCGCTTCCGCAGCGAGACGCCTGCAGCGGACGACGAGCCCGGAGCTCAGAGCGATCTCGCCCGTCTCGAGCTGGAGGCGGGTCGGGCGGCGGACGCGGCGCGGAGCGCCGAGCGCGAGCGCATCGCCGTCTCCGAGCGTGCGGAGCTCGTGGCCGAGCGTTTCCGCGCGCTCGAGCAGGCGCTGGCCGAGCAGGAGGGCCTGCCGCCGGCAGCTCGTGCCCTCGCGGAGGAGGGCGCTCGCCTCGCTCTGGCCGAACTCGACGTCCCGTCGGGCGACGAGCGCGCGGTCGCGGCCGCGCTGCGGTCGCGGGCGTCGGCCGTGCTCGCGGACGACCCGACCGTCGGGCTGGCCCTGCTGCAACGCGCTCGCGCGGCAGGCCTCGGAAGCCTCACGGTGCTCGCGGGGCGCCCGCCGCAAGAGCTCGTGGCGGAGTTCCCCGTCGTGCCGCTCGACGAGCTGCTCGACGTCTCCACACCGTCGGTGACGGCCGAGGGCTTCGGCTACGACCCGGCGCGCGGCGAGCTGTGGTTCGTGGGCGAGACCGCAGAGGCCGTCCTGCTCGAGCTCCAGAGCCGGCGGAGCGCACTCGCCGCCGAGGCGTCGGCACTCGCCGAGGACGTCGCTGCGGCGACGAGTGCCGCCGAGGCCGCAGCCGGCCGGGCCACAGCGGCCGAGACCGCGCTCGGTCGCGCGCCGAGGATGCGCGCGACGGCGATCGACGCCCGGACGCTCGGCCGCCTCGTGGATCTCGCGACGGCACTCCGGCAGGGAGTGGAGGATGCCCGACGCGCGGGGAGCCGCTTCGAAGCACCGCTGCGCGCCAGGGTCGACGCGGGCGCCACCCGCGCGCGCGATCTCGGCGACGAGCTCCGACGCCTCGGGGCGGCAGAGGTGGCCCTGCGGCGTGAGCTGGAGGAGGCGAGCGCAGCGGTCACGGCCAGGGATGTCGAGATCGCGCGGATCGACGCCGACGTGGCGGACGCGAGGCGGCGGCTCGATTCGGCGGGAAAGGTCGAGGCCGCGGACGGAGACGACCGCGCCGAGCTCGTCGCCCGCGTCGAGCGACTCGAGAACCGCCGCGTCACGCTCGGCCAGGTCAATCCGCTCGCACGCGAGGAGTACGAGGCCGAGAAGGAGCGGCTCGACGACCTGAAGATGCAGCGTGCCGATCTCGAGCAGAGCCTCGAGGAGCTCGAGAAGCTCCGCGCCGAGCTGACGGCGACCGTCGAGCGCCGCTTCGCGGAGACCTTCGCCGCGGTGGCCGAGCACTTCGAGGAGGTCGCGGCCACGCTCTTCCCCGGCGGTGAGGGCAGGCTCCGGCTGGTCGAGTCGGAGGAGGAAGGCATCGAGCCGGGGATCGAGGTCGAGCTGCGTCCCGCCGGCAAACGGATCACCCGCCTCTCCCTGCTGTCGGGCGGCGAGAAGGCGCTCGGCGCGATCGCGTTCCTCTTCGCGCTCTTCCTTGCGAGGCCCTGTGCGTTCTATCTCCTCGACGAGGTCGAAGCGGCGCTCGACGACACGAACATCGCGCGCTTCGTCGAACTCCTGCGTCGCTACTCCGATCGCGCGCAGTTCGTCGTCGTGACGCATCAGAAGAGGACGATGGAGGCCGCCGATATCCTCTACGGCGTGACGATGGGGCCTGACGGCGTCTCGCAGGTCGTTTCCCGGCGGCTTCCGCACCACCAGCAACCCCTCGCTGCTGCGGTGTGAGCGACGTTCGCCTGCGGCGAACGTTCACGGCGGAAACCATGTTTCGCCCGTGTGCCCCCTTCTTCCGGGTCTGGGGAACCTCCTGCTTCCGCACACTCCTCCACGCTCACGAGGTAACCGAGGTTGCATCGTGAGCTACACCTGGTCGGAGCTCCTCGGCGACGATGTCGCGCCCGAGGACGAGTCCGAGCGCACCGGGTTCTTCGCGCGGATGCGGGAGTCCCTCGCGAAGAGTCGGACGGCGCTCACCGCCGAGCTCGCGTCCGCCGGCTTCGACTCGTCGGACGACGAGGCGTGGGAGCGGCTCGAGGAGGCGTTGATCCGAAGCGACGTCGGCGTCCCCGCGACAGCCGAGCTCGTGCGAAGACTCGAGGCCAGGGGCCTCACCGGTGGCCTCGAGGACGCGCTCGCCGCCGAGGTCGAGGAGCTCTTCGGCGACCCGCCGACCCTGGCCGTCGCTGCGAGGCCGAGCGTGATTCTCGTCGTGGGCGTCAACGGCACCGGGAAGACGACGACGATCGGGAAGCTGGCGCGCAAGCTCCACGAGCACGGGCGGTCGGTGCTCGTCGGCGCGGCGGACACCTTTCGCGCGGCCGCCGAGGAGCAGCTCGAGATCTGGGCAGAGCGGGCCGGCGCGGACTTCGTCGGCGCGCCACGCGGCGCGGATCCCGCGGCCGTCGCCTTCGACGCCGTCGAGGCGGCGCGGGCTCGAGGACGTGACGTGGCCATCATCGACACCGCCGGCAGGCTCCATACCCAGACGAACCTCATGGCCGAGCTCGAGAAGGTGCGGCGCGTGATCGAGGGCCGCGTCGAGGGCGCGCCGCACGAGACGCTGCTCGTCGTCGACGCGACCACGGGTCAGAACGGCCTCCAGCAGGCGAAGCTCTTCGGTGCGACGGCAAGCGTTACCGGGGTCGCGCTGACGAAGCTCGACGGCAGCGCCCGCGGAGGCGTCGCAATCGCAATCGCGGTCGAGCTGGGTCTTCCCGTGAAGCTCGTCGGTGTCGGCGAGGGCGTCGAGGATCTCCGCCCGTTCGACGCCGGCGACTACGCACGCGCCCTGATCTCCCCCTGAGTAGGGGTGCGAATCACTGGATCGAGGGCTTTAGGTCGTTGCGTGGGTCCTCGGGCCCGCGTACGCTGTGGCACGACCCCTGAGGCGACGCAGGCAAGGAGGACTGGGAATGGCTGTCGCGATGACCATGCACTGGCCAGGCTTGACCTCGGACCAGTACGACGCCGTCATGGCCAAGCTCGGCCTCGACGCGAACCCGCCTGCTGGCTCGGTGCTGCATGCGGCGACGGAGACGGATCACGGGATCGACGTGTTCGAACTGTGGCAGACCGAGCAGGCGTTCAACAGCTTCCTCGAGCAGAGGATGCTGCCGGTCGTGAGCGAACTCGGCATCACGGGCGAGCCCTCCATCACGATCGTTCCGCTGCACAACCTGTACGCCGCCGATCCCGACATGATCGACCGGATCGGCGCTGTCTCGCTTCCGGCTGCGGTCGCGAGCTGGGCTAGCTAATGGTGCGTGGAGGCGCGTCCCCGGACGCGCCTCCGCCTTCTAGGATCGGGGCGTGACCGAGCGCCGCGAAACGACCATCGGATTCGGCCCAGTCGGGCTCGCCGGATGGGGGCTCCTCGTGCTCGGTGTGCTGCTTCGGCGGCGCTTCGTGGCGCTCCTGGGCCTCGGCGCTGTGGTCGCAGACGTCACCGTCGCCGAGCTCGGCGGCTTCAAAGCGGTGAACGAGAGTCGCAGCGACGCCTCAGTCGCCTGAGCCGTCGCTGCGCAGCCCTAGCTACGTGGCGTCGCACCGATCGAGAACGTCTTGACGTTCTGGTTCTCGATCTCCACTTGCATGAAGGTGATGTCGAACCACTTCGGTCCGGTCCCTTCTTCCCCGCCGGTTACGAATCTCGACTCGTTGACGATCTGCTCGGCGAGGCCCTTCAGCGCCTCGTCCACCGTTGCGGGTCGTCCCGTGGATTCGCCCACGTAGACTGTCTTCTCGCCGCCTGGTCTTGGCTCTCCCATCGTCCCAGCCTCCAGTCTTGGTGACGCGGGGATCCTACGGCTTCGCCTCGATCAACACAATGTCGCGAAGGGCACGCCCTTCCCGCTCGAGCTCGTCGAACGCAATGCGACCGAGCCGCGCCTCGAGCACAGGCGTGAACCGCTCGAGGACAGGGAGCTCGAACTCATCGGGTTCATCCGTGCCGCGAGCAGCCGTCGCGGCGCCCACCAGGCGCGCCGCCGTCTCCGGCGATCCGCTTTCGGCAGCTGCGCCGGCGAGAACGACAAGGCAGCGGGCACGTGAACGATCGTCCTCGAGATCGGTGTACAACGTCAGGCTCTCGCGCGCTCTGCTCGCGGCGGCCTCGGCCGCGCCCTCCAGGAGGTCGAGCTCGGCGAGCATGAGTTGCGCAGCCGCAACGTAGGGCACCTCGCCGAGCTCCCGAGCTTGAGAGAGGGAATCCGCGAATGCCTCGCGAGCGCGGCGGAAGTCGTGCGCGTGGAACGCGGCGACGCCGAGGTTGTAGATCGCGTCCGCTACGAGGAGCGGGTCGCCGAACCGGATACGGAGCTGCACTGCTTGCTCGTACTGCGCGAGCGCGAGGTGGTGCTCGCCGCGAGCTGAGTAGACATCCCCGAGCACGGTGGCGGCGGCCGATCGAGCTCGATCGTCGTCCAGGCGGCTCGCGGCAGCAACGGCGTCGTGTGCGTACTGCTGTGCGACGTCGATGTCGCCTTGCATCCGCGAGAAGAAGCTGAGATACGACAGAGCGAGGATCTCGTCGCGAGTCTGACCTTCTGCCCGATACACCTCGCGCGCCTCGTCGAACATGCTTCGCGCGGCGCCCCAGTCGCTCTGGGCAGCGGCCTGGAGGGCCGCCGTTCGAAGGGCCGCGGCCCGCACGTCGGCAGGCGCTCCGTCTGCGAGTGACAGCCCGAGAGACAGCCACCGGCGGGCGTCGCTGACATGCGCGTGTGCGCGCCAGAACCGCTCGAGTGCCGAGATCGCGCGTAGAGCGTCCTCGGCCCGACCCGAGGCGAGGAGCCAGTCGAGGGCCGCCCCCAAGTTGTCGAACTCAACCTCGAGCCTGTCGAGCCACGCCGCCTGCTCCATGCCGGCGAGCTCGCGCTCTGCTTCGAGGGCGAGTGCGAGGAACTGCTCGGCATGGCGCTGCCGCAGCTCGTCGAGTCGCCCCTCGGACGCTTCGTGCTCGAGGGCGTACTCGCGGACAGTTCTCAGCATCGAGAGCCGGAGCTCACCGTCCGCCGACTCGGCTCGAATCAGGCTCCACCCGACGAGCGCTTCGAGATCGCGCAGGAACTCGGGGCCCGTGTCTGCGATCTTGCGCGCATCGTCGAGCGAACCGCTGTCCGCGAAGACGGCCAGCGTCCCGGCCAGTGCGCGCTGGCTCGGGCTCAGCCGCTGGTAGCTCCAGTCGATTGCGGCGCGCAGCGTCCGCTGTCGCTCGGGCAGGTCGACCGGGCCCTCCATCTCGAGTGCGAGCCCCTCGCCGAGTGCGCGCAGGATCTCGGTCGGCGGCAGGAGCGCGAGGCGGGCTGCGACGAGCTCGATCGCGAGCGGCAGGCCGTCGAGCTTCCGGCAGATCTCGTGGACGGACGCGAGAGCGCTCTCTTGCAGCAGGACGCCGCGTGCTGCGGCCAGCTCGATGAAGAGCGTCGTGGCGTCCTCGATCGACAGCGGCTCGAGCGGCAGAACGCGCTCTGCCGAGAGCCGAAGCGGCGTGCGGCTCGTGGCCAGGATCTGGAGGTCGGGCAGGCGATGGAGCAGCTCGGCGACGACGGGTGCGACGGTGGGCAGGTGCTCGAGGTTGTCGAGGTAAAGCAGCGCGCCGGAGCCGTCCATGCTGTCGGCAACCGATTCGAGGACGGTCCGGCCGCCCGACTCGCGCGCGCCGATCGCGCGTGCGATCGCGCTTGGAACGAGCTCGGCATCCAAGACGGGGGCGAGCCCGACGAGGTGCACTGGCCGATCGAGCGCTGCCCGCGCAGCCACTTCGAGTGCAAGCCGGCTCTTCCCGGCTCCACCTGGGCCGGTGATCGTTGCGAGGCGCACCTCCGGCGACTCGAGGAGAGCCTCCACGCGAGCAAGGGCGTCCGCGCGCCCGACGAGGCGATGGTGCAAAGCCGGCAGGCTCGTCGCCGTCAGGGTTTTGAGTGGCGGGAACTCCTCGCGAAGCCCAGGCACGAGGATTTGGAACGCCTGCACAGCAGCCGGAACGTCCTTCAGCCGGTGATGTCCGAGGGGCCGAAACGCCGCGCCGGGAAGGGGCTCGGCGCCTGCCATGTCCTTCGTTGCTCGCGTCACGACGATCTGCTCGCCGTGCGCCGAGGCGCACACTCGGGCAGCGACGACGACGTCCATCCCGACGTAACCCTCCGGGCCGAGCTCCGGCTCCCCGGTGTGGATGCCGATGCGCAGGCGGTGCGCCTCCTCGTCGGGCCAAGGCTCCTCCGCGAGCGAGCGCTGGATCGAGGTGGCGGCCGCCACGGCGTCGCTGGCTCGCGAGAACGCGAGGAATACACCGTCGCCGGCCCAGTCGACCTCGACGCCGCCGTTGTCGGCTGCGGCCATGCGCACGAGCTCGCGCATCCGTGCCCGCGCTGGGCCGAACCGCTTGCCCAGGAGGTGCAGGAGCCGCGTCGACCCCTCGACGTCGGCGAAGAGGAGCGTCACCGTGCCGGCCGGAAGCCGGCTTGGGGCGTCGTCCGACCCGTTCACGCAAGAAGTCTAGGAGTCGAGGGCGTCGGCGTACACTGTCCGGCCGCGTTCGACACGCTCTCCGACAAGCCGCAGGCGACGCTCGGCGGTCTCGGCGGGAACGGCGAGTAGGGCTAGTCGGTCTTGCGCGGAAGCGCGTCTAGCACGTGCGTCCGATTCACTCGAGGCGATGAAGGAAGCGCCTGATGCGAAGGAGCCTTCCGGCTCAACCGCCCGGCGTGATGATGACCTTGTATGCGGTTGGACCCGGGTTGCCGACCCGTACCTGGATCCGACTCACCTCGAAGTACGTGTTACGCAGATCCGGCGCGTCGTAGTACGCCCGATACGCCGCGTCGGCGATGGCTCTCGCGAGCCCCGTGTCGATCGACACCTGTTCGGCCGAATCTATTTCGACCTCGCCCTCGAAGGCGTGGATCCGGTGCCCCCGACCGTCGTCCGCTTCGGACATAGCTACTCCTTTCGTTGGACCGACGAGCCTACTTCGTTACCCGCTCGCCAACAAGCACGCCGGCCGTGGTCTCGGTACCGGTCGAGCGTCCCTCAGACCTCAGTTCCAAATAGCGTCGCTCCCCGAGCGCATCGATCACCACCGAGAGGAAGCGCTCCTCGATCGCGGGTTCCGCGTACTCGAGCGGACTATCGCCACGAAGTCTGTCCGCCGCGCCCCAGAGGCGCGCGGCGTCCACGGGCCTGCCTGTCGCCGCCGCATATCCGCCTAGGGCGCAGAGACATTCCGCCATGCTGCGGTCGTCGGCCAGCGCGGTGTAGATCGAGAGGCTCTCGTCCAGGCGCGGATGTGCAGGCGCAACATCGCCTCGAAGCAGGTCGATCGCCCCCAACATACAGAGCGCGGCGGCCCTGTACAGCGCGTCTCCGAGCTCGCCAGCGAGCTCGAGGGTCGCCATCAGCGCTTCAGTACTGCGGACGTAGTCGCCGGCGGCGAAGGTGGACACACCGACGTGGTAGATCGAATCCATCACGAGAGTCGCGTCGCCAAGCGATCGACGAAGAGCAAGTGCCTCGTCGGAGAACGCGACCGCTTGTTCGAAGTCGCCGCGGATCCGCGAGACGTCGGCGAGAATCGCGAGCACGCCCGATGTCGCTCGCGGTTCGTCGAGCTCGCGAGCGATGATCAGCGCTTCGCTGCTCAGGCTTGAGGCAAGGTCCTTGTCACCTCGCCGAAGAGCAATGAACGCAAGCTCGGATAGCGCAAAAGCGATGTCTCGTCTGCGGCCCTGCGCACGGAAGAGGACGAGCGCATCCTGCAGCACGGGAACGGCCGCCTGCCAGTCACTCTGGGCAGCCGCCTGGCGCGCTGATGCCCAGAGCGCGTCCGCTCGCACGTCTGGCGCAAGGTTCGTCCCAAGCTCGAGGCCGATCGTCAGCCAACGTCGCGCCTCGCCAACGTGTGCGTGTGCGCGCCAGAAGCGTTCGAGCGCCGAGATTGCACGAAGAACGTCCTCGGCCCGCGCGGAAGCGAGCAGCCAGTCGAGCGCGGCTCTCAGGTTGTCGAACTCCCGCTCGAGGCGCTCCAGCCACTGAGCCTGCTCCGTGCCGGCAAGGTGGCCCTCGGCCTCGAGGGCGAGTGCGAGGAAACGCTCGGCGTGGCCGCGCTGCAGCTCCTCGAGATGTCCTTCCGCCTCAGCGTTGCCCAGCGCGTGCTCCCGAACGGTCTCGAGCATCGACAACCGGACCTCCCCGTCGGTCGAGTCGCTGCGAATGAGGCTCCAGCCGACGAGCGCCTCGAGATCCGACAGGAATGCTGGGCCAGCCTCCGCCACCGCGCGCGCATCGTCGAGGGTGGCGCTGTCGGCGAACACCGCGAGCGCGCCGTGCAGGTCGCGCTGGCCCGGGCTCAGGCGCTGGTAGCTCCAGTCGATGGCCGCTCGGAGCGTCCGCTGGCGCTCGGGAAGATCGACCGGGCCCTCCATTTCGAGCGCGAGGCCCTCGCCCAGCGCGCGCAGGATCTCGGACGGAGGGAGCACCGCGAGCCGGGCCGCGACCAGCTCGATCGCGAGCGGGAGCCCGTCCAGTCGCCGGCAGATCTCGTGGACGGACGCAAGCGCGTCGTCCTGCAGGAGGACACCGCGGGCTGCCGCAAGCTCGACGAAGAGCGTCGTCGCGTCGTCGAGGGCGAGCGGCTCCAGAGGCAGCACACGCTCGGTCGACAGGCGAAGCGGCGTGCGGCTCGTGGCGAGGACCTGGAGGTCGGGCACGCGATCGAGCAGCTCCGTGACCTGGGCTGCGACGGTCGGGAGGTGCTCGAGGTTGTCGAGGTAGAGCAGCGCGCCGGCCCCGCCCAGGTTGTCGGCGATCGACTCGATCACACTACGGCTGCCGGACTCTCGCGCTCCGATCGCGCGGGCGATCGCGCCGGGCACCAGCTCGGGATCCAGGATGGGGGCGAGGCCGACGAGATATACGGCTCGATCGAGTGCCGCCCGCGCGGCCACCTCGAGCGCGAGCCTGCTCTTGCCGGCTCCTCCCGGGCCCGTGATCGTCGCGAGGCGCACCTCCGGCGATTCGAGGAGAGCCTCCACGCGAGCGAGGGCGTCCGCGCGCCCGACGAGGCGATGATGCAAGGCCGGCAGGCTCGTCGCCGTCAGGGTCTTGAGGGGCGGGAAATCCACGCGAAGCCCAGGCCCGAGGAGCTGGAACGCCTGCACAGCGGCCGGGACGTCCTTCAACCGGTGGCGGCCGAGGGGGCGAAACGCGGCACCGGGAAGGGGCTCGGCGCCGGCCATGTCCCTGGTCGTGCGGGTGACGACGATCTGCTCGCCGTGCGCCGAGGCGCACACCCGGGCAGCGATGACGACGTCCATCCCGGTGTAGCCGTCCGGAGCGAGGTCGGGCTCGCCGGTGTGGATCCCGATGCGCAGGCGGTGCGCCTCGTCGTCGGGCCACGGCTCCTCCGCCAGCGCCCGCTGGATCTGCGCGGCCGCTGCAACGGCGTTTGTCGCTCTCGAGAACGCGAGGAACACGCCGTCGCCGGCCCAGTCCACCTCGGCACCGTCGTGGTCGGCGGCTGCCTTGCGGACGTGCTCCCGCATGCGGGCACGAGCAGGCGCGAAACGCTTCCCGAGGAGATGCAGCAGCCGCGTCGACCCTTCGACGTCTGCGAAGAAGAGCGTCACCGTGCCCGAGGGAAGTGGGCGTCGTGCGTCGTCCGACCCGGTCACGCGAGAAGTCTAGGAGTCGAAACGCTCGGCGTACACTGTCCGGCCGTGTTCGACACGCTCTCCGACAAGCTGCAGGCCACGCTCGGCGGCCTCGGTCGCAGCGGCCGCCTGGACGAGGAGGCCGTCTCCAGCGCGATGCGCGAGATCCGCGTCGCGCTCCTGGAGGCCGACGTCAACCTGGAGGTCGCACGGGACTTCACGGCCACGGTGAAGGAGCGCGCGCTCGGCCAGGATGTCCTCAAGAGCCTGACCCCCGGCCAGCAGGTCGTGAAGATCGTGCACGAGGAGCTGACCGCGCTCATGGGCTCGGGCGACTCGCGGCTCGCATTCGGCAGGCCGCCCACCGTGATCCTCCTCGCCGGACTGCAGGGCTCCGGCAAGACGACAGCGGCCGCGAAGCTCGCGCTGCTCCTGCGCAAGGACGGAAAGCGCCCGGGTCTCGTCGCGTGCGACCTGCAGCGTCCTGCCGCAGTCGACCAGCTCGAGCAGCTCGGCAAGCAGATCCAGATTCCCGTCTACGCGCTCGATCGCGGCGATCCCGTCAAGGCCGCGCAGTTCGGGCTCGACAGCGCCCGCAAGGACGGCCTCGACGTGGTGATCCTGGACACCGCCGGCCGTCTCCATGTCGACGTGGAGCTGATGGACGAGCTCGAGCGGGTTGCCGCCGCGACGAAGCCGACCAACGTGCTCCTCGTGCTCGACGCGATGACGGGCCAGGAGGCCGTGAACGTCGCCATCGCGTTCCAGGAGCGGGTCGCGTTCGACGGCGTCGTCCTCACCAAGCTCGACGGCGACGCGCGCGGTGGGGCTGCGCTCTCCGTGCGAGCCGTCACCGGTCGCCCCGTCAAGCTCGTCTCCGTCGGGGAGAAGCTCGACCAGCTCGAGTACTTCCATCCCGACCGCATGGCGTCGCGCATCCTCGGGATGGGCGACGTCCTCACGCTCATCGAGAAGGCCGAAGCCGCGGTCGAGCTGGACGAGCAGGCGGAGATGGAGAAGCGCATCCGTGCGGGCGAGTTCACGTTCGACGACTTCCTCGCGAGCTACCGGATGATCCGCCGCATGGGGCCGCTTCAGGGAGTCCTCAAGATGATCCCCGGCATGGGCAAGCAGCTGCAGGGGCTCGACCTCGACGAGAAGCAGCTCGCCCGCGTCGAGGCGATCGTGCTCTCGATGACGCCTCAGGAGCGCCGCATGCCGCACGTCATCTCGACCCAGCGCCGGCGGCGCATCGCGGCGGGCAGCGGCACGTCCCTCGACGAGGTGAACAAGTTGATGGCCGCCCGCAAGCAGATGGCGAAGATGATGAAGCAGATGGGGAAGGGGAAGCTGCCTGCCCTTCCCGGCGTGCAGCCTCCCCGGCGCTAGACCTAGGGCCAGGCGTTCACACTCGGGTTGCGATCGAGCCGCCCACCGTTGCGGCACCCGTCGGATCGGAACTGCGGCGGCAGCCTCAGGTACGAGAGCTCCCACGCATGAAGCGCGATCTCGTGCGCGAAGCTCGCCCCCCAGGCCTCGTGGACGAGCGGGCGAACGTGCTGGACCGCGTAGCACTCGGTGGCGGCCTCGGACGCCGACGGCGCCTTCAGGTGCTCGGCCTCGTGGCTCAGGACGGAGAGGGCTTCGGCGAGCTCGAAGTTCTGGTAGGTCAGGGGCGACGGGCGCTTCCGTTGCAGGTAACGACCGAGGGCGGCGCAGACGCCGGGGTCGAGGTCGATGCGCCTCCTCGACGTGTCCGCGATTCCCTTCAGCGAAGCCTCCTCGCCTCCGCGCACGATCGCGTACTGCTCGGAGAACGCCGCCCAGGCGTCGGGTCGCCAGCAGTAGACGGTCGGCTGCATGCCGACGCTCGAGTGCGCGATCGTCGCCAGGTCACGGCGTTGTCGCGGCGGGAGCAGATCGTCGTGCGCCGCCATGAGTGAACGCACGACGCCCTCTTCGGATGCCCGCCAGCCGCCTCGAGACAGCGCGGCACAGCCGCGGCGAGCCGTATCGGACAGGCGCTGGAGTCGCTCCTTCGGCGGATTCCCGACCTCGTCGTCGAACGTCGTCTCGCACGTCACTCGCGACACGGTCAGTCCGCCGTCAAGCGACGCTGCGACCCCGTCGGACCATGCCTCGTACCTGCTGAGCCACTCGGACTCCGAGGGCTGCACCCATGGGCTCCAGGCGAAGAGCCCGATCACTCCCGCCGCGACGACGATGGTGCCGAGAATGGCGAGGAGCGGCCCTTTGAGGCTCCCTCCGCCCCAGTGGTCGTCAGACAGCGGTCCCGCCTTGCCGACGGCTCGCGCTCACACGGCTTCTGACGATGGCCAGCACCGGAAGTTGTCCGGGAGCGTTTCCTCCGCACACGTAGAATGCGGCGTCCACAACGTCGTTGCTGCAAGGAGAGAGATGGCTGTAAAGATCAGGTTGACACGCGTCGGATCGAAGAAGAACCCGATCTACCGTGTCGTCGTGGCCGATTCGCGCTCGCCGCGCGACGGTCGCTTCATCGAGATCGTCGGTCGCTACAACCCACAGACCGACCCGTCCACGATTGACCTCGACGAGGCGAAGATCAAGGACTGGATGGCGAAGGGCGCGCAGCCGACGGCTCCCGTCTCGCGGCTCATCCGAGCCGCGGGCTTCGGCGGCTCGTGAGCACACCGCAACCCGGCCTGCGAAGCCGGCGGCTCCAAAATCTTGCGCGTACGGAATCCGTGCTTGCGGACTCCGTGCTTGCCCCAGGCTAATGGCTGAGCTTCTGGAATGGCTCGCGCGGGGGCTCGTGGACGAGCCCGACGCGGTGCGCGTCGAGACGGAGCAGCGCGAGGATGCGATCGTCTTCCATCTGTACGTCGCGCCCGACGACGTCGGGAAGGTGATCGGCAAGCAGGGCCGGCTCGCGCGTGCCCTCCGCAGCGTCGTCCGTGCGGGCGGCGCACGTGCGGAGGAACGGTACGTGCTCGAGATTGCCGGCTGAGCCCGGCTCCGAGCTCGTCCGCGTGGGGAGGGTCGGGAGGCCGCACGGCGTGGACGGTGCGTTCGTGGTCGAGGAGGCGAGCGAGGACCCACAGCGATTCGAGATAGGCGCCGAGCTGCTCGTCGATGGCCAGCCGGCACGTGTCACGGTCTCACGGCAGGTCGGCGGTCGTCGCCGTGCGATCAAGCTCGACCGCCCGGTCGAGCGAGGGGCGGAGCTCGGCCTGCGACGCGAGGACCTCGCCCCGCTCCCGGACGACGCGTTCTACGTCTCGGACCTGATCGGCCTCCAGGTGCTCGACGAGCGCGGCGAAGTCGTGGGAGTCGTGCGCGAGGTGCATCCTGGCCCCGCCAACGACGCGCTCGAGCTCGACACGGGAGTGCTCCTCCCGCTCGTGGAGGACTGCGTCCGCGAGGTGGACGTCGACGCCGGCCGCGTCCTTCTCAATCCCGGCTTCACCGACTGACGGCTACGGTTTCGCGTCGTGCGCCTCGACGTTTTCACGCTCGTTCCGGCCGCGTTCGACTGGGCTCGCGAGCGGCGTCCGCTCGCTGCCGTGCTCGGCGGCGAGCTCGAGCTCCGCATCTTCAACTATCGAGACTCGACCCCCCTGACGGCCGGGCAGGTGGACGACGACCCGTACGGGGGCGGCCCGGGGATGGTGCTGCGTGTCGACGTGGTCGCGGCTGCGCTCGAAGCCGTGTACGGCGGCGTGCCGGAGCATCGGGTGATCGCGCTCTCGCCGCAGGGACGCCAGCTCGACCAGGAGCTCGTCGAGGAGCTCAGCCTCGAGTCGGCGCTCACCGTCCTGTCCGCGCGCTTCGAGGGCTTCGACCAGCGCATACTCGACCATCTGTGCACCGACGTCGTCTCGATCGGTCCGTACGTCCTGTCCGGTGGGGAGATTCCGGCGCTCGCACTCGTCGACGCCGTCGCGCGCAGGCTTCCGGGAGCGCTCAGTGAAGGCTCAGGCGAGGTGGAGAGCTTCTCGGCAGCGCTGGACGGGGGTCTCGAGTATCCGCACTACACGCGTCCTGCCGAGTTCCGCGGCTGGACGGTGCCGGAGATCCTCCTCTCCGGCGACCATGCGCGGATCGACGCGTGGAGACGCGAGAACGTCAAGGCCCTCTCGTGAGCGACACCGAAGAGCGGGAGATCCCGCGCGACGCACCCGACGAGTGGACGATGCCGCGCGCGTACCGCTCGCCACCGCCTCCCGCTCCGCCGTTCTCGTGGCCCGTACCACCGCCTTCGTCTGCGGACGACGGCTCGGGCCAGCACCACGAGTTCCACCACCCGCTGGACCGGGTCACCGGCCGGTTGCCGCGCAGGCTCCGGATCACCGTCGACTGGATCGTGACCATCGTCGGCGCCGTCGCGATCGTCCTGGCGATCAAGGCATGGGTCGTCAACCCGTACCGCATTCCCTCGTCGTCCATGGAGTCGACGCTGCACTGCGCCCGCCCGGCTCCCGGATGCGAATCGCGGTTCTCGGACCGGGTGCTCGCGAACCGCTTCATCTATCACGTCCGCGACCCGCAGCGCGGCGACATCGTCGTCTTCGAGACGCCGCCTGCAGCCAAGGCCAAGTGCGGCGCGGGCGGGACGTTCGTCAAGCGCATCATCGGGCTGCCGGGAGAGCGGGTCGGGATTCGGCTGCGCCGTGGCGCGGCGTTCGTGTACGTCGACGGGAAGCGCCTGGACGAGCCGTACATCGAGAACGACCGGCGAGACATCGGTCCCGAAGAGACGTTCAGGGTCCCCCAGGACCACTACTTCGTGATGGGGGACAACCGCTCGCAGTCGTGTGACTCCCGGGTGTGGGGCTCGGTGCCCGAGGGGAACCTCATCGGGCCCGTCTTCATGACCTACTGGCCGCCCCTGCGAATCAGCTTCCGCTGAGTCGTCCGCATCGGCGATTCACTCGCGCGAACCTCCGATCGCGAAGAGTGGCTCCGCAGCCGAAGCTTGATGCGAACGGTTCCGCTACCATCATTGGCCTTCCGGGCCGGTTCCTTTGCGATGAACACGATTATCGAGAGCCTCGAGCAGCGCAACATGCGCACGGACTTGCCGCAGTTCAAGGCAGGGGACACGCTGCGCGTCCACTTCAAGGTCATCGAGGGCAACCGGCAGCGGATCCAGGTCTTCGAGGGCATCTGCCTCAAGCGCCAGGGCTCCGGCTTCCGCGAGACCTTCACGGTGCGGAAGCAGTCCTTCGGCGTCGGCGTCGAGCGGACGTTTCCCCTTCACTCGCCGAAGATCGAGAAGCTCGAGGTCGTCGCGATCGGTGACGTTCGGCGCGCCAAGCTCTACTACTTGCGCAAGAGAGTGGGGAAGAAGGCGCGCGTCCGCGAGCTCCGGCAGAGCTAGCTCGTACACTCCGCCGCGTGGCTCGATCCAGCGGCCAGCGCCTCCTCGGCTTCGATCGCAAGCTCGGCGTCCGCTTCGTTGCGGGTGCGGACGAGGCCGGGCGGGGATCGCTCGCCGGGCCGCTCGTCGTCGCCGGGGTCCTCCTCGACTACGAGACGTTGCACGGCTCGCGCGTGCGCCCGCTGTCGACGCTGAACGACTCGAAGCAGGTCTCGGTCGCGGAACGCGAGGAGCTGTTCGGTGCGGTCGGAGCCTGCGCGTCGGCCATCAGTGTCCGGGTCGTGCCCGTCGGGGCGATCGACCGGAACGGCCTGCACCGCTCGAACCTCGCGGGCCTCCGTGCGGTCCTCTCCGACCTGCACCCGCCCGCGGACGCATGTCTCGTCGACGGCTTCCGGCTCGGCCCGAGCGCGCCTCCGCACCGTGCCGTCGTCGACGGCGACGCCCGGAGCGCTGCGATCGCAGCAGCCTCGATCGTCGCGAAGGTCGTCCGCGACCGGGTGATGCGCCGCCTCGACGCCCTGTACCCGAACTACGGGTTCGTCTCGCACGTCGGGTACATCACCCCCGCCCACAACGAGGCCGTGCGCTCGTTCGGCCCGTCCGAGCTCCATCGCCGCTCCTTCCAGGCTCGCTGCTACGCCGCTATCGAAGCGGCGTGAACCGCGGCGAGCGGCGCGCCCTCTTCCACTACAGGCTTCGCGGCTACCGCCTTGTCGAGGCGAACGCCCGTGTGGGGCGGTACGAACTCGACCTGATACTGCGCCGCGGCGGGCGGCTGCTGGTCGTCGAGGTGAAGGAGAAGGACGGCGTGGCGTACGGCGATCCGCTCGAGATGATCGACGAGGAGAAGGTGCGGCGCGTCCACGCCGCGGCGGCGGGCTGGCTCGCGGGCCACCCCGACCTTGCGCGTCTGGAGCTCGGGTTCGAGGCCGCCGGAGTGCGCGGGAGGAGAGTGGAGCGCGTGCCACTCATGTAGGACCGCGAGCCCGGGGGGCGAAGGAGCGTGCATGGCGACGCAGGCCGCGCTCTACGAGGACCTCGCCGCCGACCTACATCTCTCGTGGTCGGAGGCCGAACTCCCCGAGCGCGAGCGGACGAAGCACGTGCACCGCCTCCATCCGTACCTCGGGAAGTTCGTCCCGCAGCTCGTGGAGGCGCTCCTGGAGCGATATGTTCGCCCGGGCGGACGCGTCCTCGATCCCTTCGCCGGATCGGGGACCACGCTCGTGCAGTGCCTCGAGTCCGGCTACGACGCGGTCGGCGTCGACGTCGCCGCGTTCAACTGCCTGTTGATGCGCGTGAAGACCACCGAGTACGAACTCGACCGCCTCGAGACCGATCTCCGTCGCGCTCTGGCCCATGGAGGACGATCGCGGGCGCGGGCGACGGCGTACGTACGGGAGTGGTTCGCTCCCGACGCGGCCGCCGAGCTCTTGCACTTCCGCTCGATCGTCGACGACTACGAGCACGCCGACGTGCTCCGCGTCGTGCTGGCGCGCGCTGCACGCTCGGCGCGCTTGACGACCCACTTCGACCTCGACTTCCCGCGCGAGCCACAGCGCGAGCCGTACTGGTGCCACAAGCATCGGCGCACCTGCACCCCCGTGCGGGAGGCCGGCAAGTTTCTCTCCCGCTACCTGCTCGACACACTTGCGCGACTCGAGGCGTTCCAGGAGGTGCGCAGGCCCGGATGCACGGCGCGGGTCGTCCACAGCGACTCGACCAGCGTCGATCTCGAGGGACGGTTCGACGCGATCGTGACCTCGCCGCCTTACCCGGGGCTCATCGACTACCACGAGCAGCATCGGTATGCCTACGAGATCCTCGGGCTGGACGACCGTCGCGAGCGAGAGCTCGGCGCCGCCGCGGCCGGCACCAGCCGGCGTGTGATCGAGCGCTACGTCGACGGCGTCTCCACGGTGCTCGCGCGCAGCTCGGCGCAGCTGCCCGACGGCGCGCCCGTGCTCGTGGTCGTGAACGATCGCCGAGACCTGTATCCCGACATCCTGCGCAGGAGCGGCCTAAGGCTCGCGGACCGGCTCGAGCGCCACGTCAACCGCCGGACGGGCCGGCGCGCGGGCGAGTACTTCGAATCGGTTCTGGTCTGTGTACGGGAAACGTAAGAGGTCCTTGGGGCATGACAGGAATCGACCGTCGACGGGGGTAGCCTGGCTCGACGTCATGAGAAAGGGGTCTACGAGATGAGCAAGCTCTTCAGCCGGCCATCGCCGGCGATGATCGTTGCCTGTCTGGCGCTGCTCGTCGCGCTCGGCGGCACGAGCGTGGCAGCAGTCACCCAACTCGCGCGAAACAGCGTGGGCACGCCACAGCTCCGAACCGGAGCCGTGACGAATCCGAAGCTCCGCAACAACGCCGTCAACTCGGCCAAGGTCGCGCCGCGGTCGCTCCTCCGTTCCGACTTCGCGGCCGGCCAGCTCCCAGCGGGTCCTGTCGGGCCACAGGGCCCGGCCGGACCCGCTGGTGCAGCCGGACCCGCAGGCGCCGCGGGCGTCATCGGTGCCATCACCGTCCGTACCGCCTCGGCTCCCGTCGCGGGAGGCGCCGCGGAGAACGGTGCGTACAACTCGGCGCGCGTCACGGCGTCGTGCCAGGGCAACGAGCGCGCCATCTCCGGCGGAACGTCTTGGAGCGACGATACGGCTGGTCGCGAGCTAATGACTGGTGAGCTCGAGCCACAGCTCAACGCACAGAACCAGGTCGTCGGATTCCTGGGCGTCGGCCTGAACGACAGCGGAAACGACAGCACCTTCACGGTGCACGCCCTCTGCTACACGCCGTAGCAGACTTGTAGCTGTCTTTCCGGGAAGACGGTCACCACGTGTGACCGTCTTCCCGGCATCCTCGCGCAGTGCTCGCGCGCGCAGTGACTCAGGCTCTCGTCGGGCTCGAGCCTCGTCGCGTCGAGGTCGAGGCGCACCTCCAGCCGGGCATCCCCGGCTTCGCGATCGTCGGGCTCGCCGACCGTGCCTGCCAGGAGGCGAAGCACCGCGTCCGCAGTGGCGTCGTCTCCGCCGCCCTCGAGTGGCCGGTCAACCGGCGCATCACCGTCAACCTCGCGCCGGCCGCGCTGCGCAAGGAGGGGTCGGGGTTCGACTTGCCGATCTCGCTCGCCGTGCTCGGGGCGACGAGGCAGATCCCGCCCGAGCGCCTGGCCCAGCACGCCGCCGTCGGCGAGCTCGCCCTGGACGGGCGCATCCGCCCGGTTTCCGGCACGCTCGCCGTCGCCGAAGGTGCGCTCCGTGCAGGGCTGACGCGTCTCGTCTGTGCGGCGGAGTCGGCGCCCGAGGCCGCGTTGGCAGGGATCGACCCGGTGCCGGTGACGCATCTCCACGAAGTCGTCGAGTATCTGCGCGGCCGGATCGACGCGCCGTCGTTCGAGCCGATCGACGCGAGCGCGATCGAGGACGCACTCGCACCGGACCTCGCCGACCTGCGCGGGCAAGAACGTGCGCGGCGAGCGCTCGAGATCGCCGCTGCGGGCGCGCACAACCTCCTGCTCATGGGGCCGCCGGGCACCGGCAAGACGATGCTCGCGCGGCGCCTGCCGGGGATCCTGCCACCGCTGACCCGGCCGGAGGCCCTCGAGGTGACGCGCGTCCATTCGGTCGCCGGCGTCATCCCGGCCGGACGCGTGCTCGTCACCCTGCCCCCGTTTCGCGCACCGCATCACGGCGCGTCGGCGCCTGCGATCGTCGGCGGAGGACCAAGCCCGCGACCGGGAGAGATCTCGCTTGCACATCGGGGAGTCCTCTTCATGGACGAGCTGCCCGAGTTCCCGCGCTCGGTGCTCGAGTCGCTCAGGCAACCGCTCGAGGACGGCTACGTCCAGGTCGCGCGCGTCGGAGGCCACGCTCTCTTTCCTGCGCGATTCCAGCTCGTGGGGACGATGAACATGTGCCCGTGCGGCGGGCGGGGAGATCCAGCTCTGGAATGCTCCTGCTCGTCGCAACGACTCTCCGCGTATCGCGAGAAGCTCTCGCGGGCACTGCTGGATCGATTCGACCTCGCCGTGGCGATGCCACGGCCACGCGCCGTGGAGCTCGCCGCGCCGCGGGCGGAGGCGTCGTCAGCGGTGCGCGAACGGGTTCGCGATGCTCGCTCGCGGCTTCGGGCATCGCCGCCCCGCCGAACGGACGCAGCGTCGGACCTTCTCTCGAGCGCAGTCGACCGCCTTCCACTGTCCGGGCGCGGCCGCGCGCGGGTCGCGCGCGTCTCGCGCACGATCGCCGCGCTCGCGGACACGGGAGCGGTCGAGCCCGCGCACGTCGCCGAGGCTCTCTCGTATCGGATGCCCGGGGAGCTGTCCGCGCCGTGACCGAGGTCCAGTGTCTCCATCGTCGCGATCCGACCTTCCCGCGCCTGCTCGCGGCGATCCACGATCCTCCAGCCACGCTCTTCCTTCGCGGATCGGCCGCGCCCAGGCTGCTCGATCAGCCCGCGGTAGCCGTCGTCGGCGCGCGTTCATGCTCCTCGTACGGTCGGTCAGTGGCGCGGTCGCTCGCGCGGGATGTCGCCAGTGCCGGGCTCGTGGTAGTCAGCGGGATGGCACGCGGCATAGACGGCGACGCGCATCGGGGAGCGCTCGAGGGCGGTGGGCCGACCGTCGCCGTGCTCGGGTGCGGAGTCGATCGCGACTATCCGGCGGCGCACGCCGAGCTCGCGCGCCGGATCGTCGAGGCCGGCCTCGTCGTGTCCGAGTACGAGCCGGGCATCGAGCCGGCGCCGTGGCGCTTCCCGGCCCGGAACAGGATCATCGCCGGGCTGTGCCGCGCGACGCTCGTCGTCGAGGCGCGCGAGCGAAGCGGAGCGCTGATCACCGCAGACTTCGCGCTCGAGGAGGGCCGCGAGGTGCTGGCAGTGCCGGGTGAGATCACGAGCTCCTTGTCTGCGGGAACCAATGCGCTTCTCCGGCTCGGCGCCACGCCCGTGACGTGCGTGGAGGACGTGCTCGAGGCCTACGGAATCGAGCGAGCCGCGCAATCGGCGGCGTCGCTAGGGCCGACTGCCGAGACGATTCTCGCGCGGATCGGTGACAGCTCCCTGACCGGAGACGAGGTGGTTCGAGCATCCGGTGTCGAGGCCGGTGCGGGAGCCGCCGCCCTCGTCGAGCTGGAGCTCGCCGGTCGGGTCACCCTCGAGGACGGCGTCTATCGAGTAGCCATCTAGGATCGGCTTGCGATGTCGACCGTGTCGCTCTGGCTCGACGAGCCGACCGAGCCGCTCCCGCGCGTCGCGTTCGACGGCAGCGCAGACGTTGCCGTCGTAGGCGGTGGGATCACGGGCTGCGCGTGCGCGCTTGCGCTCGCCGAGGCGGGCAAGCGCGTCCGGTTGTTCGAGGCTCGCGAGATCGCCGGTGGCGCGAGCGGACGCAACGGCGGCTTCGCGCTCCGGGGCGGCGCAGCCGCGTACCCCGTGCTCGTCGAGTCGATCGGCGCGGAGGCGACCGCCTCGATCTGGCGCTGGACGGAGAGGGAACTCGCCGCGCTCGCCGCGCTCGCGGGCGACGCGTTCCGCCATACCGGAAGCTTGCGGCTTGCGGCCGACGACGAGGAGCGCGACGAGCTGCGTGAGGAGTACGACGCCCTGGTGGACGCGGGGTTCGCTGCGGAGTGGCGCGAGGACCTGTCGCATCCGCTCGCCGGCCGGTACCCGGCGGCGCTCTTCCATCCGCCCGACGGCGTCCTGCAGCCGGCTCGGCTCGTGCGCCGGATCGCCCGGAGAGCAGCCGAGGCCGGTGTCGAGATCCACGAGCACACGCGCATCTCTTCCCTGGAGGACGCACGCGCCGAGGTCGTCGTGATCGCGACCGACGGCTACCCGAGCGGTCTCCTCGGAGAGCTCGAGGGCCTCGTCGTCCCGACGCGCGGTCAGGTCATCGCGACCGAGCCCATCGAGGAGATGCTCTTCGAGCTTCCGCACTACGGCCGGCACGGCTTCGACTACTGGCATCAGCGGCCGGACGGCCGGATCGTCGCCGGCGGCTTCAGGGACGTGTCGATCGACACCGAGTTCACGGCGGAGGAGCTCACGACGCCCGTCGTCCAAGACGCGCTCGATCGGTTCGTCGAGGAGCACGTCGGCCGGCCTGTGCGCGTCGACTATCGGTGGGCGGGGATCTTCGGGATGGTGTTCGACTTCCTGCCGGTCGTCGGGCATGCGGCGGGAGACGACAGGCTCTGGATGGCGGGAGGCTATTCGGGCCACGGGAACGTCCTGGGCTTCGCGTCCGGGCGTCTGGTCGCTCGCGCGATCCTCGGCGACCGCAACCCGCTGCTCGACCACTTCGAGCCGTCGCGGCTCGTCACGTACTGAGCCGACTGCGCGTCGACCTCGATCCCGGTGCGACGTCTCGTCTCCAGGGGGTCGCAAGAACGGCGAGGCCACTGAGTGCGGTGAGCGCGGCGACGACCACGATCGCCGGCCCGGCGCCAGCGGCGTCGGCGACGAAACCGGCGAGAAGCGCGCCGGCGACGAAGCCCATGTCGCGCCAGAACCGATACACGCCGACGACCGAAGCGCGGTCGCGAGGCTCGACGACGTCGGAGACCGCGGCGATCAGGGTCGGATACACGAATGCCGTGCCGACCCCGAGCAGGATCGCCGCGAGGAGTGCGGGAACGAAGGCGCCTCCGCCCGCGACGAGCAGCGCAAGTCCTGCTGCCTGAACGAGCATCCCGAGGGTGATGAGCGGCTTTCTCCCCACGATGTCCGAAAGCCACCCCGTCCAGACCTGGAGCAGTCCCCACGTCGCCGGATAGACGGCCGCGACGATGCCGATGCGGGGGACGCTGGCGCCATTCGCTGCCAGGTAAAGGGGGGCGAGCCCCCACGCGAGCGCGTCGTTCAGGTTGTTGACGAGCCCGGCCTGGGAACAGGCACGTAGTACAGGGTTGCGCACCGTCGCGTCGGCGAAGGCAGTGCGGAGCCGCACGGGAGCACGCTCGCCGTGTTTCGCCTGCTCGTACGAGACATGAGCTCCTGTGTCGCGGACGAAGACGGTCGCGACGACGACGCCTGCCGCTGAGACGAGCAGAGCGGCTACCCACACCACCGTGCGAGGCGCGAAGCTCGCCGCGAGCGCCGCCGACGCGAACGCCGCCACGGCCACGCCGAGATAGCCGGCGGATTCGTTGAGCCCCAGCGCGAGACCTCGCCGTGCGGGCCCGACGAGATCGATCTTCATCAGCACGGTCATCGACCAGGCGAGCCCCTGGTTCACGCCGAGCAGGATGTTCGCCGCCACGATCAGCCACCAGCTCGGTGCGACCGCGATGAGCGGCGCGACGGGCAGAGCGAAGAGCCAGCCGATCACGAGGAGCCGCTTGCGACCGACGCGGTCCGCGAGTGCGCCGGCCCCCAGGTTGGCAAGGGCTTTCGCGACACCGAACGCAACGACGAAGGCGAGAATCGCGGAGGTCGACGAGAGGCCGAAGTCCTGTTCGCCGATGAGAGGCAAGACGCTGCGCTCGAGGCCGACCATCGCCCCGACGAGCGCGTTCAGGCCGACGAGGAGGCTGAACTGCGCGGCGTTCGCCCGCAACCCGAGCTGGATCTGGCTCACGTCGGGGAACACCTGGGCGTCAAGTCGAAGCCTGCAGTGTTCCCCGTCCTAGATGTCGATCGCCTGCAAGTCGAGCTCTTCGCGCTTCGCGTAGGCAGCCTTCGCGATCGCCAGGTCCTGTATTGCCAGGCCGGTCGAGTCGAAGAGCGTGACGTCGCGGGCGCTCCGGCGGGCGTCGGCCTCGCCGACGAGTACCGCGCCGAGCTCCGTGACGTCCCCGCGGGTCACGGCACCGGTTGAGACGGCTGCCGCGAGCTCGCCGCCGTGGCTCGCCTGCTCCCAGTCGTCGCAGAAGAGATGGGAGCGGCGGAGCTCCTCGATCGCTACCTCGGCCTTCCCCGGCCCGTCCGCGCCCATGAGCGACACGTGCTGGCCTGGCTCCAGCGAGCCCTCCGCGTACAGCACCTCCGCGCCGGGAGTGACGGTGATCACCACCTCGCAGGCGAGCGCCTCGGTGGCACTGGACGCGACCCGGGCTCCGAGCTGCTCCGCGACGAGTGTACGACGACCCTCCTGCACGTCCCACACGAGCGGCGTGACCCCGTGCGCGACGAGCATTCGCACCGTCTCGGCGCCGTTGACTCCTGCTCCGATCACCGCATGCGACGATGCCTCGGCGCGGCAGAGCGTGTCCGCGGCCAGCACGCCGGCTGCGGCCGTCCGGAGCGCGGTTACGGCGGCCGCGTCGAGCACGGCGAGCAGCCGGCCGTCCTCGGCATCCGACAGCAGGACGAGGCCCGTGACCGTCGGCAGCCCGCGCGCGGGGTTCCCGGGAAACGAGGTGACCCACTTGAGCAGCGCATGCCCGTCGCCGATCGCCGGCATCGCGCGGAAGTCCCCGGCCGGGTAGTTCGAGACGTAGATCTTGGACGGCATCGACCAGGTTGCGCGGGCGTGCGCCTCGAATGCACCGCGCACGGCGCCGTAGGCCTCGTGTGGAGAGACCGCGCGCTCGACGTCGGCGGCCCGGAAGACCGGGATCACGACGACTTCACAGCGGAGATCAGCTTGAGCACCGACTCCTTCGCGTCTCCGAAGAGCATGGTGGTCTTGCCATCGAGGTAGAGCTCGTTGTCGATGCCTGCGAAGCCGGGATTCATCGAGCGCTTCATGACGATGATGCTGGCCGCCTTGTCGACGTCGAGGATCGGCATGCCATAGATCGGGCTGGCCGGATCGCTGCGCGCTGCCGGGTTGGTGACGTCGTTGGCACCGATAACGAGCGCCACGTCGGTCTGCGGGAACTCCGGATTGATCTCGTCCATCTCGAAGAGCTGCGTGTACGGGACGTTCGCCTCTGCCAGGAGCACGTTCATGTGCCCGGGCATCCGCCCCGCGACCGGGTGGATCGCGTACTTCACGTCCACGCCACGCTCCTCGAGCAGGTCGGCGAGTTGCCGCACGTCGTGCTGTGCCTGGGCGACAGCCATCCCGTATCCGGGTACGACGACGACCTTCCGCGCGAAGGAGAGCTGCACGGCGACGTCGTCCGCGCCCGTCGCGCGCACGGTGCGGCCGTCGTCCGCGCGCGCCTGGCCGGCACCGGCCTGCACCTGACCGAACGCGCCGAAGAGCACGTTCGCGATCGAGCGGTTCATTGCCTTCGCCATGAGAAGTGTGAGCAGCGTTCCCGACGCGCCCACGAGCATTCCCGCGACGATGAGCACCGTCGAGTCGAGGACGAAGCCGGTCGCAGACGCGGCGAGCCCGGTGAACGCGTTCAGGAGCGAGATGACCACCGGCATGTCCGCTCCGCCGATCGGGAGCACGAACATGACGCCGAAGACGAGCGCGAGCAGGATGAGTGCCACGATCGCCCACTGCTCCTCGAGTCCGGCGACGATGGCGATCGCGAGCGCTGCTGCGCCGCCGAGGATCAGCACGTTCACGACGTTCTGGCCGGGGAAGACGATCGGCCGACCGCTGACCAGCTCCTGCAGCTTGGCGAACGCAACGAGGGAGCCCGCGAACGAGATCGACCCGATCAGCGCGGACAGCGCGACGGAGAGAGCCTCGTCCCAGACGAGCACGCCGTCGAGCTCGTGGAACTCCGCGAGCGCGATGAGGGCGGCCGCGCCGCCGCCGACCCCGTTGAACAGGGCCACCATCTGCGGCATCGCGGTCATCTTCACGCGCCGCGCGCCGATCACGCCGACGACGCTCCCGATCGCCGCGGCGACGACGATCAAGACCCAGTTCGAGATTCCCTCGAGGAGCAGCGTCGTCGCGATGGCCACGAGCATCCCGACTCCTCCGAGCCAGTTGCCGCGCCGCGCGTGCTTCGGAGACGAAAGAAAGCGAAGCGCGAGGATGAAGCAGACGATCGCGACGAGATAGAGAAGGGAGAGAACGTCGGGATCCGAGATCACGCCGCGCTCTCCTCACCCGCAGGGGCTCTCCCCTTGCGGAGCCCGGCTCCGCCGCTGCCTGCCGCTCGCGGCGCGCGGCCTGCCGGGCCCGTGCACCCGTGCCGCGCCCTCCGGCCGCGGACCGCGAGCGACGACCGAGGAGGACGCGAACGTGCACGCAGGCTCAGTCCGGGTTGTCCTTCTTGGGCTCCGGGCGCCGCTTGAACATCTCGAGCATCCGGTCCGTGACGAACCAGCCGCCGACGACGTTGGCGGTTGCGAGCATCATTGCGACGAAGCCGACGGCCTTCGTGAAGGTGTCATCCGCGAAGCCGAGGATCAGGATCGCGCCGACGATCACGATGCCATGGATGAAGTTCGTCCCCGACATGAGCGGGGTGTGCAGCATCGTCGGGACCTTCGAGACCACCTCGAAGCCGAGGAACGCGGCCAACACGAGAATCGTCAGCTCGAGGACGAACGTGAGCTGGCTCACGTTGCTGGCTCCGGGCGCGTCACGCAAGCACCGCTCGTGATCTCGTCGTCCCAATCGAGCGCCAGCTCGCCGTGGGGTGCGAGATGCGCGAGGAGCGCGCCGACGTTGCGGGAGTAGAGCTGGCTCGCATGGAACGCCATCGTGGACGGCAGGTTGGTCGTCCCGATCACGACGACACCGGCGTGCTCGACGTCCTCACCGGGCACGGTGACCTCGCAGTTCCCGCCCGTCTCGGCTGCGAGGTCGACGATGACCGAGCCGGCGCGCATGTTCTCGACCGCACTTCGCGGGATCAGCTTCGGTGCCGGCCTTCCCGGAACGGCGGCCGTCGTCACGACAACGTCGAAGTCGGGAATCCTCTCCTCGAGCGCTCTCTGCTGCTGCGCTTGCTGCTCGGGCGTCAGCTCGGTCGCGTAGCCGCCTGCGGTCTCCTCGGCGCGGACGCCGAGATCGAGGAATGCGGCGCCGAGACTCTCGACCTGCTCCTGGACGGTCGGGCGCACGTCGAATGCCGAAACGACGGCGCCGAGCCGACGCGCGGTTGCGATCGCCTGCAGCCCGGCCACTCCGGCGCCGATGACGAGCGCACGCACGGGTGCGATCGTCCCGGCTGCGGTCATGAGCATGGGGAAGAGGCGCGGCACGCGGTCGGCGGCGAGGACGACGGCCTTGTACCCCGCGACGGTGGCCTGCGACGAGAGCGCGTCCATCGACTGCGCGCGGGTGATGCGCGGGATCGACTCCATGGCGAACGCGACCGCACCGTGCTCGCGCAGGCGCGCGATCCCGGCCCGATCCGTGAGCGGCTCGAGGAACCCGACGACGACGGTCCCTTCCGAGAGAGAGGCGACGAGCTCGGGGGACGGCGAGCGCACGCACGCCAGACAGTCCGCGCGCGCGGCGATCGAACCGTCGACGAGCTCTGCCCCCGCGTCGACGTAGGCCTCGTCGCCGAAGCCTGCGGCTGCTCCCGCTCCACGTTCGACCTGCACCTGGAATCCGTCACCGAGCTTCGAGACGGTCTCGGGAACGAGCGCGACCCGGCGCTCGCCGGGAGCCGTCTCCTTCGGAACAGCGACGCGCATGCGGGGGCGAACTCTACGGCGAGGCCGTTGAAGTCGTGCCCGGAACCGTCAAAGAGAGGCCCACACGTCGAGCTTGGTGCGGGTGCGGCGAATGACCTCGTCCGTGAAGTCGGTCGTGCTCGAGTGGCCGCCGAGATCCGCAGTCCTGGTGCCGTCTGCGACGGCCTCGAGGGCGGCCTCCCGGATTGCGCGGCCTGCGGTCTGCGTCCGCTCGTCCTCGGCGTGCGAGAGGAGGGCAGCTCCGGCGAGGATCATGGCCATCGGATTCGCGACGTCCTTCCCCTCGAGCGCAGGCGCCGTGCCGTGCGCCGCCTCGGCCATCAGCGCGCTCGGCACGTAGTCGTCGCCGAACGCGACGAGCAGCGATTCGGAGCCTGCGATGGAGCCGAACAGCGGTAGGACGAGATCCGAGAGGATGTCGCCGTCGCGGTTGAGCGCCGGAATGACCATCGGTGCGCCACTCGACGAAATGAGGAGCGCGAAGGTCGCGTCGATGAGCTGCGGCTCGTACGGCACGTCTGCGTGTCGCGCGGCGGCCTCGTCCATCTCCTCCTTGAGCATCCCCTCGTAGATCGGGCTCACCGTGTACTTGGGCCCCCCGAAGACCTTCGCGCCCATGCGCTCGGCCTGCCGGAACGAGAACTCCGCCACGGCATGGCAGATGCGCCGCTCGATCCGCTCCGTCCGGAGGGCGACCTCGTCGTCGCCTTCGCCCTCGCGCCACTCCTTGGCGCCGTACGCGTCACCGACGGCCATGCGCACGACGGATATGGGCGCATGCACGCCGCCGAGCGGCACGACGCCGGGGATGCGCCGACCGGTTCGGACGATGACCTTACCGTTGATCTCCTCGCGCAAGATGCGGTTGGGAGAGCCCACGTCGCCCGCCCCCTCGGGGGTGACCGTCGCTGCCTTCAGGCCGAAGCCGTGCTCGCGGATCGCCGCCGCAGCCTCGTACACGACGGCGTTCGTCGTCGCACGACGACCCTCGAGGGAGAGGTCGAAGCGGAGGAACTCGAGCTCGACGCCGATGACGTCAGGCGCGAGCGTCCGCAGGGCTTCGTCGAGGAGCTCCTGTCCGGTCTGGTCGCCTTCGAGGATTGCGACGGTTTGCACGACGGCATCCTACTGGTGGATCGGCGGCGATAATGACCGACGATTCTTTCGACTTGCGTTTTTGCCATGACTTTTCTACGCTTGCTCGACATCGAAACCTGAGATCAAGGAGAAATTGATGGCGCGAAAGACGATCCTCGTATGCGACAACTGCAGCAAGGAAGTTCCCGAGAGCCGGGGCGCGGTCATGCGTCTCAATTACCAGGATGCTCGCCGCGGCTCGAAGCAGGCCGACCTGTGCGACGATTGCGCGGCCGGCATGCCCGGCCAGCAGGTGGCACGGCGCGGCCGCAGGCCGAAGTCGATGGCGTAGGCCGGGCGGTCGCCGAGCCGCCGCAGTTTCGACGCTCTTTGCACTGACCGGCTTCCCGGCGCACGAAGTTGCGCCCGAAGCCGGGACTACGATGGACGGATGGCTCTGTCGCTCGTCGTTGGGCCGGCTCACGTCGGCAAGGTCGCGCTGCTCCTGGAGCGCTATCTGGACGTGCTCGAGCGCGAGCCGTGGCTCGTGGTCCCGAACCGCGTCGACGTCGACCGCATCGAGCGTGACCTCGTCCAGCGACGGCCGGCGCTGCTCGCCGGCACCGTCGGGACCTTCGACGACATCTTCCGTCAGCTGGCGGGCATCGACCCGTACGGAGGCGGCGTGGCATCCGAGATCCAGCGCGCGTTCGTGGTCCGCCGCGCAATCGCAGGGGTCGAGCTCGAGAGCCTCGGCGCGTCCGCGGCGACCTCCGGCTTCGCGGACGCGCTGCTGCAGACGATCGCGGAGCTCGAGTCGGCGCTGGTCGAGCCCCACGCGCTCGATCGCGAGCTGTTCGAGCTCGTCGTCTCGTACCGGAACGAGCTCGCCGCGCTGGGCCTGCGGGATCGCGACGGCATGCGTCGGTCCGCCGTCGAGCGGCTCCGGAGCGATCTCGACGCGTGGTCGGGCGCGCCGGTCTTTGCCTACGGCTTCGAGGATCTCACCGGCGCAGAGTGGGCGCTGCTCGAGGCGCTCTCGGCGAGAACGGATGTCACCGTCTCGATCCCGTACGAGCCCGGGCGAGCCGCGTTCGAGACACTCGAGCGGACGGTCGAGGATCTCGCGCGTCTCGCAAGCGGGAGGATCGAGGAGCTCCCGCGCCCGGCTGTGCCCGTGCGCCCTCTCCCCGCAGCGCTGGCTCACGTGGAGCGCTGGCTGTTCTCCGACGAACCGGCAGCTGCTCCGCCGCTCGACGGTGCGATCCGCTTCCTCGAGGGTGCCGGGGTACGGGGAACCGTGGAGCTCCTCGCTAGCGAGGTCGCGGCACTGGTGAGAGGCGGGCTCGCGCCGGAGCGCGTCGCGATCGTCTGTGATTCGCCCGACCGCTGGCGCGCTCCGCTGGGCGCTGCGCTGTCGCAGCTTCGGGTGCCGTTTGCCATCGAGCACGGTCGCCGTCTCGGAGACACGGCAATCGGCCGGGCGCAGCTCTCGCTGCTCCGCTACGCGTGGCTCGGCGGCACGCGGGGAGACCTGTTCGCGTTCCTGCGCTCGCCGTTCTCCGGGCTCGAGCGTCGATCCGTCGACTTCGTCGAAGGGCGCCTCCGTGGCCGCGCAATCGCGAACCCGGATCGGGTCGACGAGGAGAGCGAGCGCCTGCGTGGTGCGCACATCCCCGCGCTCGTGGCCTTGCGTGCGGCCGACGATCCCGTCGCGGCGGTGCGCGAGCTCGTGGAGTCGATGGTGCGAAACGCCTGGGGCGTCGACTCGCCACCCGTCGGCGACGACGCCCGTGCCGATGCTCGCGCCGAGCGCATGGTCGTGCGCACGCTCGACGAGTTGCAGGCCCTCGCCGAGCGCGGCATCGCGGTCGGCGAGGAGGATGTCGTCGCGGCGCTCGACCGAACGTGGGTCGCGCCCGAAAGCCCTTCCACCGGTCGCGTCATCGTCCTCGATCACGAGCACGTGCGCACACGTGCGTTCGACGTTGTCTTCGTGCTCGGGCTCGAGGAAGGTGCGTTCCCGCGTCGGGCCAGGCCGTCGCCGCTGATCGACGACGAGGCACGCCGCGAGCTCGGGACCCGGCTCGAGCGTCCCGACGCGGTGGCGCGTGACCGCTATCTCTTCTACACGACCTGCACGCGAGCAGCTCGGCGACTCGTCCTCGCACGCGAGGCGGCCGGGGACGAGGGTTCGCCGCGCGAGCCAAGCCCCTTCTGGGAGGACCTCAGGTCGCTCTTCGACGACGCCGAAGTCCAACGGGCGACGCGACGGCGCTCCCTTTCGGCCCTGACCTGGCCGCTCGAGTCTGCGCCGAGCGAACGCGAGCGGCTTCGTGCCGTCGTGCGACTCGCTGCGGAGGACGTGGAGGGGGCGTACGCGCTGGCGGCCGCCAACGACTGGTCGCGCCGGCTCGACCGCGCGCGAGCGGCCTTCGACCGCTCGACAACGCTGCGGAACGCCGTCGTGCTCGAGCCGTTCGCCGCCAAGACGGTCTTTTCTGCAACAGAGCTCGAGCGCTTCGCGGACTGCTCGTCGGCGTGGCTCTTCGAGCGCGTGATCGATCCGAAACGGATCGACGCCGAGCCCGATCCGCTCCTTCGGGGCCAGGTCCTGCATACGACGCTGCACCGCTTCTACGCAGCGCTTCCGCGCGAGCTCGACTCCGAGCGCGTCACGCCGGAGAACCTCGACGCGGCGACGGCGCTCGTGCACCGCTATCTGGATACGGCGCTCGAGTCCGGGGTCAGGCTCGACCTCACCGACCTGCAGGCGGCCGAGCTCCGCCACACGCTGCGCGCCGATCTCGAAGGCTTCCTTCGCGACGAGGCGGCGTCGGACGTGGGATTCGTGCCACGCCGGCTGGAGGTCGCCTTCGGTTCGGAGCGCGCCGCGCCGGAGCTGCAACGGGGCCTCCCGCTCACAGACGACGTGTATCTCTCCGGCAAGATCGACCGGATCGACATCGACCCGTTCAGCGCCCGCGGGATCGTCCAGGACTACAAGTCGGGGAAGGGTGCGCACTCTGCGCGCGAGATCGATCGTGAGCTGCGCCTCCAGATCCCGCTCTACATCCTCGCATTGCGCGATCTCGTCGGAGTCGAGCCGCTCGGTGGCGTCTACCGGGCGCTTGCGGGACGCCGGCTCACGCGCGGGATGCTGCGGGATAGCGCTCGCGACGACCTGCCGGGCTTCGCGAGGGACGACTACCTCGACGAAGAGACATTCTGGGCGCAGGTCGAGGCGGCTCGTGAGCGCGCGGCGGACAACGCCGGGCGGATCCGCACGGGCGACGTCCGGCACGACCCGAAAGGCGACGGGTGTCCGGTGTGGTGTGACCTCTGGCCGATGTGCCGGGTGCAGCGAGCGTGACGATCGTCGAGGTCGAGTCACTCCTCAACGACGACCAGCTCGGTGCGGTCCAGGCGGAGGGGTCCGTGTTCGTCTCGGCAGGCGCTGGAACCGGCAAGACGTCGGTCCTCGTCGAGCGGTACGTGCGTGCGGTCTGCGATCGCGGTGTCGACGTGGACTCGATCCTGGTCATCACCTACACCCGGAAGGCGGCGGGGGAGCTCCGCACGCGCATCCGAGCCGCGCTGCGCGAGCGCGGCCGGCCCGACCTGGCCCGTGAGCTCGATGGGGCGTGGATCTCCACGATTCACGGCTTCTGCAACCGGCTCCTGCGAGCGCACCCGTTCGCGGCGGGCCTCGACCCGCGCTTTCGGGAGCTCGTGGACGCGGGCGCGGTGGTGCTGCGCGGAGAGGCGTTCGAGCGTGCGCTCGAGGCCTTCTGTGCCGGCGAGGAGCCGGAGCGGCTCCGACTGCTCGCGACCTACCGCGCCGACGGCCTGCGGCGGATGCTCACGGGGGTCTACGAGACGCTCCGCTCCGCGGGTCGCGAGCTCGTGCTCGAGCTCGGCGAGCGTCCGAGCGTCGACGACGCCATCTCCCGGCTTCGGGCCGAAGCAGAGCTGCTCGCGGGGGATTCATCCGCGACGCAGACCCAGCGACGCAATGCAGGCGAGGCGCTGCGTGTCGCGACGGCCGGGTCGCTTCCGGAAAAGCTCGTCGATCTCAGCGCGTTCGCGTCCCGGGGCGTTCGCGCTGCGGCGTTCGAGTTCGCCCGCAAGGACGCTGAGCGGGCGGCGCTCGAGGAGCTGGCCGCGCACGACCGCGACCTGCTGCAGGAGCTGCTCGAACGGTTCGCGACCGAGTACGCCGCTGCGAAGCGCCGCGAGTCAGCCGTCGACTTCGAGGATCTCCAGCTCGCTGCGCGCAACCTGCTCCGCGACGACGCGGCGGTCCGCGACGCGACTCAGCTGCGCTTCCGCATGGTCATGGTCGACGAGTTCCAGGACACGAACCGCCTGCAGTGCGAGCTGATCGACCTCGTGGCGCACCCCGACCTCACCGAGATTTTCACCGTGGGCGACGAGTTCCAGTCCATCTACGGCTTCCGGCATGCGGACCTCGAGGTCTTCCGTGAGCGCCGGGCACACGCGCAGAGCCTGCTCGCCCTGACCCGGAACTACCGCTCTCGCCCGCAGGTGCTCGCAGCGATCAACCACCTGTTCGGCGACGCCTTCGGGGACGAGTACCAACCCCTCGCCGCCTCGGCGGAGTTCCCCGACCCGGTGTTCGGCCATCCGGTCGAGCTGCTCGTCACCGACAAGGCGAGCTTTGCCGACGCGCCGGAGCACTGGCGCACGGGAGAGGCGCGACGGATCGCGAGCCGCGTGCGCGAGCTCGTCGACTCGGGCGAGGCCGAGCCGGGAGAGATCGTCGTGCTCTTCGCCGCAGGCACCGACGCGGAGCGCTACGAGGAGGCGCTCAGGCGTGAAGGCTTGCCGACCTTCCGCGCGACCGGCCGCGGCTACTTCGGGCAGCAGCAGGTCGTCGATCTGCTCGCCTACCTCCGGCTGCTGCACAACCGCTACGACGACGTCGCGCTGACGACCGTGCTCGCGTCGCCTTTCGTCGGCGTCTCGAACGACACGCTGGTGCTCCTGCGCCGAAACGCACCGCGCCGGCCGCTCTTCACCGCGCTCGAGCGCTCGCTGCCCGAAGGGCTCGAGCCGGGAGACGAGCGACTGCTGCGCGCGTTCCTCCAACGCTACGAGCGCCTCGTGCGCGCGTCCGCCCGGGTCGGGCTCGAGGCTCTGTGCGACCGGATCGCCGGCGAGCACGACTACGACCTCGCCGTGCTCGCGCGCTGGGACGGGAGCCGTCGCTTCGCGAACCTCCGCAAGCTCGGCCGGCTCGCACGCGAGTACGAGACAATTCGCGGAGCGGACATCGAGGGCTTCGTCCGCTTCGTCCGCGATCAGGACGCGCTCGGGGCAAAGGAGCTGGAAGCCGTCGCCGAGGAGGAGGGCGGTGGAGCCGTGCGCCTGCTCACGATCCATGCAGCCAAGGGCCTGGAGTTCAAGGTCGTGGTGGTCGCGGATGCAGGACGCGACGTGGGCGGCCCACGCAGCCCGGACGAAATCGTCGCGCTGTCAGATGGTCGCTTCGGCTTCCGGATGGTGCACCCGACCCGCGGCGACCGCCGGCCCGTCTTCGGCTGGGACGACGTTCGCCAGGCCGCCGGCGATCAGGAGCGTGAGGAGCGGCTGCGCCTCTACTACGTCGCGATGACGCGAGCGATCGACCGCCTGGTGGTCTCGGGCGCGATCGACCCGGAGCGGACCGCGGATCGCTCCACGCCGATCGGCTGGGTGCTCGACCGTCTCGACGCACACGAGATCGTGACCGAGGCCGGCCACACTCCCGTGGAGCTCGAGCGGGGCGACGCGCGCTTCGTGCTCACGGTCGCGCGCTACGGACCGGCGGACGACGCCGTCGAGGGGAAGGAGGTCCTCGTCGAGCCCGCAGACGACTCGGAGTCACAGCTTCGGCTCTTCGACGAGCTCCCGACCGGACGACCACGCCTCGGGATCGAGCTGCCCGGCCTCGCGGAGATCCCGGAACCGCCCGTACATGACGTTCGGCGGCTCTCGTACAGCGCGCTCGCGCTCTTCGAGCGCTGCTCGTACCGCTTCTACGCCGAGCGCGTTCTCGGCCTCCCACGCCGGGAGCCCCTGCGAAGCGAGGGCGGCGACGGCGGTCTGGCTGCGACGGAGATCGGCGATGCGGTGCACCGACTGCTCGAGCTCGTGCCGCTCGACGCTCCGACGGCTCCTCCGCGCGCGGATCTCGATGCTGCCGTCCGCGACTGGTATCCGGCCGTGAGAGACGACGAGCTGGACCGTGTCGCCGCCCTCGTCGACGCGTACTGCGCGTCCTCTCTGGCGCAACGGCTCGCGAGGCTTTCCGGCGCCCGCCCCGAGCGGCCGTTCGTGTTCGAGCACGACGGCGTGCTGATCCGCGGCCGTCTCGACGTCCTCTGGCAGGAGGGAGCTCGCGCGCTCGTCGTCGACTACAAGTCGAACGCGCTCGAGGGCCGCGATCCGGCCGAGATCGTGGACGCAGAGTACGGTCTCCAGAGGCTCGTCTACGCCCTCGTCTGCCTGCGCAGCGGCGCCACGGACGTCGAGGTCGCATATCAGTTCCTCGAATCGCCGGACGCCGTCGTCTCGACGTCGTTCACGCTCGCCGACTCCGAGCGACTCGAGTCGGAGCTCTCCGCGGCCATCGCCCGGATTCGTGCCGGCGACTTCCGGCCGACACCGAGCGAGTTCGTGTGCGCCGACTGTCCCGCACTCGACCTCGTTTGCGCCGGACCGCGGCTTCCGTTCGCGCACGCGCGCTAGCCTCGCGGCGTGCGCGTCGCGGCGATCAGCGACATCCACGGGAACCTGCCTGCGCTCGAGGCCGTGCTCGCGGACATCGAGCGCGAGGAGGTCGACCAGATCGTCGTCGCGGGCGACAGCGTCAGCGGCCCGTGGCCTGCGGAGGTATTCGACCTTCTCGACGCTGCCGGCGCGCGGTTCGTGCACGGGAATGCCGATCGCACCGAAGAGGTCGAACGGTTCAGCGCGGAGCAGGCGTCCTGGAACGTCGAGCGCCTCGGCTCGAACAGAATCGCCGAGGTGGTCGCGTGGCCGCTGACCCTCGAACTCGAGGTGGACGGGCTGGGCAGCGTCCTCGTGTGCCACTCGACGCCGGTCGCGGACACGCCGGTCTACACGCGGATCACGCCGGACGAAGAGCTCGTCGCGCTACTCGGGCCGATCGACGAGGACGTTCTTGTCTGCGGGCACACGCACATGCAGTACGACCGAATGCTCTCGAGCGGCCTTCGCGTGGTGAATCCCGGAAGTGTGGGCATGCCGTACGAGGGGACGCGGGGCGCATACTGGGCGCTGCTCGGGCCTCGCGTCGAGTTCCGGCGGAGCGAGTACGACGTGGAGGCGTGCATCGGTGCGATCGAGGCGATCGGCGCGCCGGTCGACGAGCGGGCGGTCGCGTATCTCCTCAACCCGCCCGGCTCGGACGAGACCACGGCCTACTTCGAGTCGCTGCGTGCCGCGTAGCTACGTCCGCGAGGCGCGCCGTCGCGGGCTCGGTCGCAGGCGCGAGCGAATCGTGCCGATCATCGACAGGCTCGCGACCGAACACGACGACGCCGAGATCGCGCTCCGCTTCCGTAGCGACCTCGAACTGCTCGTGTCCGTGATGCTCTCCGCACAGACGACCGACGTGAACGTCAACAAGGTCACACCGGTGCTCTTCGAGAAGTACCGTCGGCCCGAGGACTACCTCGCCGTGCCCCTCGAGGAGCTCCAGCGGGACATCTACGCCACGGGGTTTTTCCGCCAGAAGGCGAAGGCGATCCGCGGCACGATGCAGACGCTCGTCGCGGAGTTCGACGGTAAAGTGCCGCGGCGGCTCGAGGAGCTCGTCCGGCTTCCGGGCGTCGCGCGCAAGACGGCGAACGTGGTGTCCTCGGAGCTCGGGCACTCGCAGGGCATCGTGGTCGACACGCACGTCAGGCGTCTCTCGCAACGGCTCGGCCTGACGCGTCAGGAGGACCCGGTGAAGATCGAGCGCGACCTCCAGAAGGTCGTGCCGCGACCCGACTGGGCTCGCTTCCCGCATCTCCTCATCTGGCACGGCCGCCGCGTGTGCAACGCGCGCCGGCCGCTCTGTGAGGAGTGTGTCGTCGAGGACCTGTGCCCCTCGAGCCGGCTTCGCTAGATCCACCGGCGCCAGCGGTAGGCCACGAGCTGAACGACTGTCGTCACCACGATCAGGCTCGTCGAGAAGGCGAGGCTCCAGTGCCAGTCGTCGAACGCGCCCTCGAAGTTCTGTCCGTAGTAGCCGACGATGAGAGTGGGAACGAGGACGAGTGATGCGATCACCGTGAGCGTCTTCACGATCTCGTTCTGGCTCTCGGCGACCTTCGCCTGATGGTGGTCGCGCGCGCTCGCAAGAAGGTCGCGGGCGACGTCGAGCTCGTCGCCGGCCCGCACGAGCGTCTCGTACGTGTCCACGAAGAGCTGCTCGACGTCGGTGGGGAACAGACGATCGTCCGAGACGTCCAAGCGGTGATCCACGATTCGGCGGATGGCGGCGCGAGTCGCGGAGACGTTCCGTCGCGCATGCAGGAGGTCTTGCCTGAGGCCCGATACCCGACCGCGGACGCGCTCCGGTGACCAGTCCTCCATGTGCTCCTCGAGCTCGTCGATCTCCTCGTCGACCGCTCCGACCGCGCTCAGGAACGACTCGGCGACGTCGTCGATCAGCCGGTGCAGGAGCGCTCCGGCCGATTCGCCTGGAGACGACGCCTCGACTGGCGCCGAGATCCATGCGGTCGAGCCCGTCGGCGTCTTGCGGACCGTGACGACGAGGTCGGGTGACGCGACCACGTCGATCTCGCGGTACGTGATCCGGTCCTGCTCCTGCTCCGGGACCGCCTCGAGGAAGATCCCGAAGACGTACCCGCCGTGGCTCTCGAGCAACGGGCGCACCCGTACCCCATCGCTCGCGGGTGCAAGGAGCACCTCCACGACATCGGGGTCGACACCTGGCGGGAGCGCTCGCAGCAGCTCGTCTTTGGCGGGATCGACGAGGTCGAGCCAGCGTGCGGCCATAGCGCGCGAGGGTACTGCGAGGTGCGGTCGGACGAGCTACGCGGTCGCGACGGCGACTTCCGGCTGGTGGCGCTGCTCCTCGAGCCAGCGCTGCGCGTCGAGCGCCGCCATCGTCCCCGACCCGGCCGCGGTGACCGCCTGGCGATACGTGTGGTCCTGAACGTCGCCGGCTGCGAAGACGCCCGCGATGTTCGTCCGCGTCGACCGCGGATCGGTCACGAGGTAGCCCTGATCGTCATGGTCGAGCCAGTCGAGGAAGAGCGCCGTGTTCGGATCGTGACCCACGGCGACGAAGAGGCCGTCGGCCTCGATGTCGCGTGTCTCGCCGGTCTCCGTGTCGCGGAGCCTGAGACCCGTCACGTGCCCGTTGCGCTCGCCGAGCACCTCGTCGACGACGGCATTCAGCACGAACTCGATCTTCTCGTTCTCGCGAGCGCGGTCGACCATGATCGGCGACGCGCGGAACTCGTCGCGCCGGTGGATGATCACGACCTTGCTCGCGAAGCGTGTCAGGAACGTCGCTTCCTCCATTGCCGAGTCACCGCCGCCGACGACCGCGACGACCTTGTCGCGGAAGAAGGCGCCGTCGCACGTGGCGCAGTAGGAGACGCCCCGCCCCTGGAGCGTCTGCTCGGACGGGAGGCCGAGCTGTCGGGCGGTCGCACCGGTCGCCACGATGACCGAGTCTGCACGATGCTCGGTGTCGCCGATGAACACGCGGAAGGGGCGCTCGGAGAAGTCGACTCGAGTCACGTCGTCGGTGATGAACTCCGCGCCGAAGCGCTCCGCCTGGCGGCGGAAGTCGGCCATCATCGTCGGACCGATGACGCCATCGGCGTAGCCAGGGTAGTTCTCGACGTCGCTCGTGATCATCAGCTGCCCGCCCCAGTTGAAGCCTTCGATGACGAGCGGACTCAGGTTTGCACGGGCGGTGTAGAGCGCTGCGGTGTATCCCGCAGGGCCCCCACCGATGATGATCACGTCACGAACGTCGTTCAACGAGCCTCCTCAGCCAGAGCGTAACGCCACCGCGCGTGGCGCCACACACCAGAACGCATCGACGCTGATCGATGTTCCCCGTGTCCCCAGCTCACGCAGCGTCGTTGCCCGCGCCCACTGCCTCGAGCCTCTGCTGCTGCCCGGGCTCGACCAACTCGGCAGCGGTCAGCGGACGCGCTTGGCGCTCGATCGGCTGCAACTCGGGCGGCTCGACGCCGGTGATCCCGTGCTGCTCGAAGCGCCGCGCCTGGGGAAGCACCTGCCGCTCGAGTGAGCCGACCGTCTTGTTGTAGGAGTCGACCGCGCCTTCGAGCGAGCGTCCGAGCTTCGAGAAGTGCGTGCCCATCGTCGAGAGGCGCTTGTAGAGCTCGCGGCCGAGAGCCGAGATGTCGCGCGCGCTCTCCGTGAGCGTCTCCTGCTGCCAGGTCATCGAGACCGTGCGCAGGAGGATCATCAGCGTGCTCGGGGAGGCGAGAATCACGTTCGAGCTCCACGCGTACTCCTGGAGCGACGAGTCGTGCTCATGGGCGACGCGGAGGTACGACTCGTCCGGCAGGAACATCACGACGAAGTCCGGCGACGGATCGAACTGCCTCCAGTACCCTTTTGCGGACAGCTTCCCGATGTGCTCGCGAACCTGGCGTGCGTGATTCGCGAAGTGGCGCCCACGCTGTGCCTCGTCGGAGGTCTCGAACGCGTCGAGATACGCGGCGAGCGGCGCTTTCGCGTCGACGACGACGTGCTTCCCGCCCGGGATCCGCACGACCAGGTCGGGGCGGAGGGCGCCGTCGTCGGTCGACACGGTTGCCTGCGTGACGTAATCGCAGTGCTCGACCATGCCCGCGTACTCGACGACGTTGCGCAGCTGTGCCTCGCCCCAGCGCCCGCGGACGTGCGGCGTTCGGAGCGCGTTGGTGAGGCTGCCGGTCCGCTCCGAGAGCGTCGTCACCTGTGTCTGCAGCGCGCCGTACGACTCCTGCCGGACGCGCTCCACGTTCCGCAGCTGCTGGTCCATCCGCTCGAGCGAGTCCTTGAGCGGCCGCACGTGACCCGTGAGGTGCGTCTCCGCGAGCTCGAGGAAGCGCGCGCTGTTCGCGTCGAGCGCCTGGACCGAGACCGTCTTCACCACACTGGCGAGCCACTCCTCGCGCGAATTGCGCTCCGTCGCGAGCTCGGCCGCCTTCGCGGCAAGCTCGCGCTCGAGGACACTCACTTCCTGCGTGCGCCGGCGACGTTCCACGAGCGCCGGGCGCACGGCGACGAGGACGGCGAACGCCCCGACCGAGAGACCGATGAGCAATGCGACGATGACCATGGAGCCCATGCACGGTAGTCCGGTCGGCGGACGGCACCCCTTACGCAACCGGGGCTGAACGGGACCCGCTGGTACCCTCGCCCGCGGCATGGCCGAGAAACCGAGGGTCAAGGCGCCGAAGCAGCGCCAGACGACGTCGAGCGACGCCTCGTCGCGGCGGCGGACGCTGACGATCGGCGCCGCGATCGCGGGCGTGGTCGCGGGGTTCGCGGTCGTCGCTCTGCTTCTCGGCCTCGTCGGTGGGACCGACACGGGCGAGGCCGCGCTCCCCGCGAAGTTCGAGGAGGCCGGCTGCACGTTCCGGAAGGTCCCGGCGCTCGAGGGCGCCCACTCGATCGCGCAGCCCGGCGGGACGTCGGACAAGTGGAACACCAATCCGCCCACGAACGGCCCGCACTACGGCATCGCGGCCGTCTTCGGGATCTACGAGGACGAGCTCCAGCTCGCGCGCGTCGTCCACAACCTCGAGCACGGCGGCATCTTCATCCTCTACGGCGACGACGTCGCCGATGCGACCGTCGCTGAGCTCGAGGCGTTCTACGACGACCACAAGACCGGGACGATCATGGCTCCGCTCGACCGACTCGGCGACGAGTTCGCGCTCGGGGCGTGGGTCGTCGACGGTGAGACGGACAACGGTTTCCTCGCGAAGTGCACGCAGTTCGACGAGGACGCCGTCTCGGCGTTCTTCCGCGCCCTGCAGTTCCGCGGCCCGGAGCGCTTCGATCCGTCCGACCTCCAGCCCGGCCACTGACCGCCCGTTCGACCACGCCCGCGGAGGCCACGTTCGCCAGCCTGCCCGGTCTGTGTCAGCTTTGATGTGTCGAGAAGCCACGGAGGGGAGCGTCCGATGAACACGCCGCCGATCGTCTCGCCGCAGGAGTGGCAGGCCGCCCGCGAGAAGCTGTTGGTGAAGGAGAAGGAGCTGACCCGCGCACGCGACGCGCTTGCCGCCGAGCGACGGCGCATGCCGTGGATGTCGGTCGAGAAGAACTACCGGTTCGAGGGGCCGACGGGCTCGGCGAGCCTCGGCGACGTGTTCGAGGGCCGTCGGCAGCTGATCGTCTACCGCTTCTTCTACGGTCCGGACGTGACGACCACGGCGAACGGCGAGTACCCGGAGCGAGCATGTGTGGGCTGCTCCATGGTCGCCGACCAGGTCGCACACCCCGCGCACCTGAACGCCCGCGACACCACCCTCGCCTTCGTCTCGCGTGCACCCCAGGCCGACATCCAGGGCCTGAAGGAGCGCATGGGATGGGAAGCCATTCCCTGGTACACCCTCACCGACGACTTCGACGCCGACTTCGGCGTCGACGAGTGGCACGGCACCAACGCCTTCGTGCGGGACGGTGACCGCATCTCTCGCACCTACTTCGTCGACAGTCGCGGCGACGAGGCGATGGGGAGCACGTGGAGCTACCTCGACATCACGGCGCTCGGGCGCCAGGAAGAGTGGGAGGACTCGCCTGCGGGCTATCCGCAGACACCGCCCTACCAGTGGTGGAACTACCACGACGCGTACGCAGAACCGACCAAGTAATGCGCGCGCAACCGTAGTCCGCGAACCACCGCGGCGACGCGGTGGCAGCAGGGAAAGCTGAGCCGTGCGACCTCCAGCCAGGCCACCTTTCGGGCGTACACTCGTCACGCCGGGGTGGCGGAACGGGTGAGACGCGCCCGCCTTAAAAGCGGGTGTCCCCTCGGGGGCGTGCGGGTTCGAGTCCCGCCCCCGGCATCCGCATCACGTCGGGAGTGAGTCCTGACGACGACCGCGGCCGCGACGCAGTCGCGCTTCAGGGAGTGTCGCGGTCGGGAATCCGCGCGAGCGGCTTCCCGACCTGCGGAAAGGGCGTCATCGCCGGATACACTCCGCCGGCCGTGGCGAGCCTGCCCGAGGAGCTTGCCCATGCCCAGCTCGAGTGGGATACGCCTCTCTACCGGATGGCCGTGGCCCAGTTCGACGAGGCCGTCCCGGTCGCCGGCATCCCGGAGGAGGTCGCCGAGCGTCTGCGTTATCCCGAGCGGTCGACCATCGTCTCGATCCCTGTCCGGATGGACGACGGGCGCCGCGTGGTGTTCCCCGGCTACCGCGTACAGCACTCGAGCATCACGGGCCCGACGAAGGGCGGGATCCGCTACGACCCCGAGGTGACGCTCGGCGAGTGCGCGGCGCTCGCGATGTGGATGACCTGGAAGTGCGCCCTGTTGCGCCTGCCCTACGGCGGCGCGAAAGGGGGCGTCCGGTGCGACCCCAGGAGCCTCTCGCGCAACGAGCTCGAGAGACTGACCCGCCGCTTCACGTCGGAGCTCCTGCCGATCATCGGTCCCAAGGAGGACATCCCCGCTCCGGACATGGCGACGAACGAACAGACGATGGCCTGGATGATGGACACGTACTCGATGCAGAGCGGCTACGCCGTCCCGGAGATCGTCACCGGGAAGCCGATCTCGATCGGCGGGTCCGTGTTCCGGCACGAGGCCACGGGTGCGGGCGTGGTCATGGTCGTCGCGAGCGCGTGCGACCGGCTCGGGTGGACGCTCGCCGATCAGCGCTGCGTCGTTCAGGGGTTCGGAAACGTCGGTGGCATCGCAGCCTCCGAGCTGCGCGCGCTGGGCGCGCCGGTCATCGCCGTCTCGGACGTGTCCGGAGGACTGCACGCCGCCGGCGGCCTCGACGTCGTGGCACTACACGAGTACGTCGGCGAGCACGGTTCGCTCGAAGGGTGCGACCTCGGCGCGCGGATCTCCAACGACGAGCTGCTCGAGCTGGAGTGCGACATCCTCGTCCTCGCCGCGCGGGAGGATCAGGTCACGGAGGACAATGCCGCACGCGTTCGCGCGCGCATGATCGCCGAGGGCGCGAACGGACCCACGTCGCTCGAAGCGGACGAGATCCTCTGGGAGCGAGGGATCCCGGTGCTCCCCGACGTCCTGACGAACGCCGGCGGCGTCACGGTCTCGTACTTCGAGTGGGTGCAGGATCTCGGCCGGCTCTTCTGGACGCGCGACGAGATCCGGGCGAAGCTCGCCGAGAAGCTCTCGACCGCGTTCGATCGCGTCTGGGATCTCTCGGACGGCCACAACGTGAAGCTTCGGACGGGTGCGCTCGTGGCCGGCATCCGCCAGGTCTCGGACGCGCTGCAGGCGCGTGGGATCTTCCCGTGAGCACTGTCCGCGAGGCGATGGTCACGAACCCGGGCCAGCTCCCCGCGACCGCTTCTGCGCAGGCGGCAGGAGAGCTCTTCCAGCGGCCGGAGGTTCGCGCCGTGTACGTGACCGAGAACCAACGGCTCGTCGGGGTCGTCACGCGGAAGACGCTCGTGCGCGAGGTGATCGCGCCAGGTCTCGACCCGACGGCCACCGAGCTTCGGTTCATTGCCGAGGCGCCGCACTTCACGATCGGCCCCGACGTCCCGCTCGAGGAGGCCTTCCGCTTTCTCGAAGCGGAGGACGCCGAGCGAGTCCCGGTCGTGGACGACCACCACCGCCTCGTCGGCGTCCTCTCGCGCAGCGTCCTCCAGCGGCGGCTCGCCGAGGACGAGGACGAGCCGCTGCCTCCCGCGGCCTAGCAGCACGTATACGCGCCTGGAGGCGCCGCGCCCTCCTCGGGCTCGGGCAAGTCGTCCGCCGCGAACGCGGCACCGTGGAGGACGTCCCGCTCGGACACCTCGATCTCGTCGAGGCCATACGCCGTCATGACCTCCCGCAGGACGAGGACGCCGGCCACGATGACCGGCGCGCGACCGGGCTCGATTCCCGGAACGCGGACTCGCTCGTCGATGGTCATCGCCGCGAGGCGTCCGAGCTGCTCCTCGACCGACGCAAGCGGGATGCGATGACCGTGCGTCCGCTCGGGGTCGTATTCGGAGTCGCCGAGATCGAGCGTCGCAAGTGTCGTGACCGTACCGGCGACGCCGATCGCCGCGGCCACCTCCAGCTCGGGGAGCAGCGAGCGCACGTAGGCCCCTGCGGCTGCGAGCTCGGGGCGCGACGGAGGATCCGAGCCGAGATACCGCTCCGTGATTCGTACGCAGCCGACGTCCAGGCTCGTCGAGAACCCGACGTCGCCGCTCTTCGCCAGTACGAGCTCGGTCGAGCCGCCTCCGATGTCGAGGACCAGGACGCCGTTCAGGGGAGGCCGGCCGGTCGTGACGCCGCGGATCATCATGGCCGCCTCCTCCTCGCCCGACAGGAGCCGCGTCGTGAACCCGTAGCTCCACTCGATCTCCCCCAGAAACGCCTCGCCGTTGTCCGCGTCGCGCACGGAGCTCGTCGCGATGCAGAGCGTGCGCTCTGCGCCCAGCGACTCGAGCTCCCGCCGGTACTCCGCCAGGCAGTTCCGGACGCGGGCGATCGGGACGGGGAGGAGTCGACGGCGCCTGTCGACGCCCTCACCGAGGCGGGTAATCGTGAGCCGGCGCGAGACCTCCGCGAGCTCGTCGTCCTCGACGTCCGCGACGAGGAGCCGGGTCGAGTTCGTCCCGAGGTCGACCGCTGCGACGCGGCTCATCGAACTGGGAGGAAGACCCTCAACCAGCGAGTCCGTCGCTGCGCGTCGGCGAGCGTGCCCAGAAGCACGTCGAGCTGCGCGCGCGACGCGCGGAGGCGGGCGGTTGCCGCCTGCAGGTCCTGGCTCGCTCGATCAGACTCCGCGAGTAGCTGCTCGGTTCGCGCCGAGCGCTCCTCGAACAGCGTGAGCTCGTCTCCGAACTTTCCGCCCGTCCGCTTCCCCTGCCGCCACAGTGCGATCGCGCGGACGACGGCGACGAAGAGGCCGACGAGCGACAGCACGAGCCCGACGAGGAACGCAATGAGGATCACGAGGCCAGTCTAGAGGCGCGCGTCTTGGCCGTCCCCGTGGCGCCCGCGATCAGTCCATGCCGGTTCATGGTCGCGAGCGGCAGCCGAACTCCCGCATCCGGAGCGCGCCCTCGAACATCGCGGTCCCGAGCTCGACTGCGCCGCCCTTCGTTCGTACGGGTGGGCGACGGCCGTGCCGAATGTCGCCGGGTCCAAAGCGGTCCGCGCCATGGCGGCGATCCCAGCAACGGCTGTTGTGGATCCAATCGTGGAGGTTTCGGGATCCGATTTGGCGGAGAACAAGCCATTGACGCTGTCTATCGGCGTCTCTAGGATCCGATTTAGTTCAAATTGCACACAATCTGTGGGGAGGTGTCGAGATGGGCGTAGGCGAGGTGAATGGCCGTTGGGTCGGGGTGGAACGGCCGTACGGAAAGGACGAGGTGGAGCGCATCCGGGGCCGCTTCCGGATCGAACACACGGTCGCGCGCCTCGGCGCGGAGCGCCTCTGGAAACTCATGCACGAGGAGGAGTACGTCGCCGCGCTCGGCGCCATGACGGGCGCGCAGGCCGTGCAGATGGTCAAGGCGGGGCTGAAGGCCATCTATGTGTCGGGTTGGCAAGTGGCGGCCGATGCGAACCTCTCCGGGCAGACCTACCCTGACCAGAGCCTGTACCCGGCAAACAGCGCACCCGCGCTCGTCAGGCGCATCTCGAGCGCGCTTCTCCGCGCCGACCAGGTCGACTCGGCCGAAGGGAAGAACGGCACCTACTGGCTCGCGCCGATCGTGGCCGATGCGGAGGCCGGCTTCGGAGGCCCGCTGAACGCGTTCGAGCTCATGAAGTCGTTCATCGAGGCCGGCGCGGCCGGGGTCCACTTCGAGGATCAGCTCTCGTCGGAGAAGAAGTGCGGTCACCTCGGCGGGAAAGTGCTGGTGCCGACCTCGCAGTTCGTCCGCACCCTCGTCTCCGCGCGGCTCGCCGCGGACGTTCTCGACGTGCCGACCGTGCTCGTCGCGCGCACCGATGCGTTGTCTGCGACCTTGCTGACGAGCGACGTCGACGAGCGCGACCGCGAGTTCGTCACGGGCGACAGGACTTCGGAGGGCTTCTTCCGCATCGCGCCGGGCATCGAGGCGCCAATCGCGCGTGCGCTCGCGTATGCCCCGTACGCCGACGTGCTCTGGTGCGAGACGTCGACTCCGGATCTCCACGAGGCCGCGCAGTTCGCGGAGGCAGTGCACGCACGGTTTCCGGGCAAGCTCCTCGCCTACAACTGCTCACCGTCCTTCAACTGGCGCAAGCATCTCGACGACACCACGATCGCGTCGTTCCAGCGCGAGCTGGCAGGGATGGGATACAAGTTCCAGTTCGTGACGCTCGCCGGCTTCCACGCGGTCTGCAACTCGATGTTCGACCTCGCGCGGGGCTATGGCGCCGAGGGGATGAGCGCCTACGTGCGGCTGCAGGAGGCGGAGTTCGCGAACGAGGAGCACGGCTACACGGCGACGCGCCACCAGCGCGAGGTCGGTGCCGGCTACTTCGACGTGGTGCTCGAGGCCGTCTCGGGCGGCGACAGTTCGACGCTCGCGCTCAAGGGCTCGACCGAGGAGACACAGTTCGAGGCGGCGCCGGTCGGGTGACCGCTCTTCTCCGACGCGCGGTCGCCGGGGAAACCAGGCTTCCCCCGCGTGCTCCCTTCGTCCTGAGAGCGCGGGGACCCCGGGTCCCCACGCCCCTCCCCGCTCACGGCCTGGAGACCGGCCCGTGAGCGTGGCCGCGCCGACCTCGGTGCTCGCGCCCGACGAGGCGGGCGTCATCACGCCCCACGCGCTCGACCTCGTCGTCGCGCTCCACCGCGAGTTCAGGGACCGGCGGGAGGATCTGCTGCTGGCACGTGCCGAGCGTCAGAAGCGGATCGATGCCGGCGAACTGCCGGACTTCCTCGAAGCGACGCGGTCGATCCGCGAGGGCGACTGGCGCGTCGCGCCGGTTCCGGCCGACCTTCAGGATCGTCGAGTCGAGATCACGGGACCTGCCGGCGATCGGAAGATGGTCATCAACGCGTTCAACTCCGGCGCGCGCATCTACATGGCCGACTTCGAGGACGCGAACTCCCCGACCTGGGCGAACGTCGTCGGCGGCCAGCAGAACCTCACCGCCGCGATCGAGCGGACGATCTCGCTCGAGCAGGGCGAGAAGAGCTACTCGCTGAACGACGAGGTCGCGGTGCTCCTCGTGCGGCCGCGCGGGTGGCACCTGCAGGAGCGGCACGTCCTCGTCGACGGCGAGCACGTCTCGGGCGGGCTCTTCGACTTCGGCGTCTACCTCGCGCGGAACGCCGAGCGGCTGCTCGAGCGCGGTTCGGGTCCGTACTTCTATCTCCCGAAGCTCGAGAGCCACCTCGAGGCGCGGCTCTGGAACGACGTCTTCTGCGTCGCACAGGATCGCCTGGGGATCCCACGCGGGACGATCAAGGCCACCGTCCTCATCGAGACGATCCTCGCGGCCTTCGAGATGGAGGAGATCCTGTACGAGCTCCGCGAGCACTCCGCCGGGCTCAACGCGGGTCGCTGGGACTACATCTTCTCGGTCATCAAGAAGTTCCGCGAGCGGCCCGAGTTCGTGCTGCCCGACCGGGCGCAGGTGACGATGACGGTGCCGTTCATGCGCGCGTACACCGAGCTGCTCGTCAAGACGTGCCATCGACGCGGGGCGCATGCGATAGGCGGCATGGCCGCGTTCATCCCGAGCAGGCGCGATCAGCAGGTCAACGAGGTCGCGCTCGCCCGCGTGCGGGAGGACAAGCACCGCGAGGCCGGTGACGGGTTCGACGGATCGTGGGTGGCCCATCCGGACCTCGTTCCGGTCGCGACGGCCGAGTTCGACGAGGTGCTCGGCGAGCGGCCGAACCAGCTGGATCGGCAGCGCGAGGACGTGGCGACAGGGGCGGCGGATCTCCTCGATGTCGCCGCGACGCCAGGCGAGATCACCGAGGCCGGGGTCAGGGCGAACGTCTCCGTCGGCATCCGCTACGTCGCCGCGTGGCTGCAGGGCGTCGGTGCGGCCGCAATCGACGACCTCATGGAGGACGCGGCAACCGCGGAGATATCACGCTCGCAGATCTGGCAGTGGCTGCGCCACGGGCGCGTCGAGCGCGCCGCTGTCGAGCGGATCATCGGCGAGGTCATGGCCGAGCTCCCGGACGAGCCGGTGTACCGCGAGGCGCGGGAGGTCTTCGAGAAGGTGGCTCTGGAGGAGGTATTCGTCGACTTCCTGACGCTGACCGCGTACGCCCAGCTCCTGCGGGACGGCGCCTGATGTCCGACGGCACGAAGGCCGACGACATCGCCCTCGCCCTCGAGGAGGCGATCGTCTCGGGCGAGATCCCCCCTGGCAGCACGCTTCGCCAGGAGCACCTCTCCGAGCAGTTCCAGGTGAGCCGGACCCCGGTCCGGGAAGCGCTCCGCCGGCTCGCCGCGCTCGGGCTCGTGAGCTTCGAGCCGAATCGTGGTGTACGCGTGCGGATGCTGTCGCGCGACGAGATCCGCGAGGCCTTCATGGTGCGCGCCGAGCTCGAGAGCCTTGCAACCGGGATTGCGACGCCGAAGATGACCGACGAAGACCTCGCCGAGCTCGAGCGGGCCGAGCGCCGCTTCCACCGAGCCACCGAGGCGCTCGTGCTGATGAGCCACGAAGGCCGGCAGGACCTCGAGGTCGCCCGCGACTGGCTCCATCTGAATCACTCGTTCCACGACGTGATCTATCGTGCCGCCCAGGTTCCGCTGATCGAGCGGATGGCGAAGGCGGCACGAAGGACGTTTCTCGTGAAGCCGGTCTGGGCGACGGGCGGAGACCTCGACGAGCTCTACGAGAAGAACGACCGCCAGCACCGTGCGATCCGCCAGGCGATCGCCGCGCGCAGCCCGGAGGGCGCGCGCGTCCTTGCACGTGAGCACGTCCTCTCGTCGGGCCGCCTGCTCGAGGCGATCCTCGACAAGGTGTCGGCGCAGTCGCGCGAAACTGTCGCGCGTTAGCGGGGTAGTTACCGCGCCAGCGTGACCTTCGAGAGGCCACGCGGCGTGTCCGGGTCGAGGCCGCGGGCGCGGGCGAGCGCGCCGGCGAACAGCTGACCCGGGAGGATCGAGAGCAGCGGGGCGAGGAGCGGCGATGCCGGGGGGCTCGGGAGCACGTAGTCGGCACCCGGAATCGCGTCGGCGGCGTTCCCGCTCGCCACGACCGTCGCGCCGGCTTCGCGTGCCCGTTCCACGGCCTCGACGACGGCGGGCAACGTCGCATCGTCGGACGCGATCGCCCACACGGGAAAGAGTGAGTCGATTGCCGCGATCGGCCCGTGTGCGAGATCAGTGGCGGTGAGCGGCTCCGCCGCGATGCGGCAGGTCTCGAGCAGCTTCAGCGCGATCTCGCGCGCCGTTGCGAACTCGGCTCCACGGCCGACGACGAACATGCGCCCGGCATATGCGAACGGAAGCGCAACGTTGGCGATCCGCGACTCGAGCGAGAGGATGAGCTGCGGCATCGCGGCGGCGACCGCGCGCACCTCGTCCCCGAAGACAGCGCCGTCGGCGGTCGTGTGGGCGGCGAGCAGGCCGAGCGCAGCGAGCTGGTTCGTGTACGTCTTCGTCGCGGCGACCGCCAGCTCGGGTCCAGCTCGCAGCTCGAGCACGGCGTCGGCGACGTCTGCGAGCTCCGACGAGGGGTCGTTCGTGATCGCGACGACGTACGCGCCGCGGCTCTTGGCGCGGCGCGCGTACTCGACCACGTCCGGCGTCCGTCCGGACTGCGACAGGGCGAGCGCGGTGCATCCGGACATGTCGAGCTGGGCGCCGTAGTACACGGTCAGCGAGATGGAGTCCCGGAGCGCGGTCCACCCGGGCAGGAGCCCGAAGGCGTAGACGCCGTACGAGGCGGCGTTGTCGGACGAGCCGTGGCCGACCATGCGGATCGTCGCCGCGCCTCGCGCCCGCATTTCGGCTCCGACGCGGGCGAACTCGCTCTCCCGTTCGAGCAGGCGCAGCAGCGCGTGGGGCTGCTCGCGGATCTCTTCGCGGAACCTCGCCCCGGGCTCGGGAGCGATAGCGGCGACCGGCTCAGCCGACGACACGAGCACGTCCCTCGACGAGCACACGCTCGACCTCGAGCTCGTCGTTCAGCACGACCACGTCGGCGGGGAGGCCGATCCCGATTCGTCCGGCGCTCGGAAGTCGCAGCACGCGGGCCGGAACCTCCGTGGCGGCGCCGACGGCATCCTCGAGCGGCACGCCCAGCGCGTGCAGGTTGCGCACCGCCTCGATCATCGTGAGCGTGCTTCCGGCGAGCGCGCCGTCCGCGCCGCGTGCCACGCCGTCCCGGATCTCGACGTCGAGGTCTCCGAGCCGATAGTCGCCGTCGGCAACGCCTGCGCCCGCGACCGCATCAGTGACGAGTGCCATCCGCGCCGGGGCGGCCTGCCACACCATGGCTGCCGTGACCGGCGCGATGTGAACCCAGTCGAGGATGACTTGGATGACGACGTCGGGTCGTGCCAGCGCGGCTCCGACGATGCCGGGGTCGCGGTGATGGAACGGGCGCATCGCGTTGAAGAGGTGCGTGACGCTCCGCACGCCGAGATCGAACGCGTGGTTCGTCTGCTCGGCGCTCGCGTCCGAATGCCCGGCCGACACCGCGACCTCGCGCCGGAGCAGACGCTCGATCACCGCACCTGCACCCGGGAGCTCCGGCGCCAGAGTGACCAGCCGAACGGGACCCGCGTCGAGGAGGCGCTCGAGCAGCTCGAGATCCGGGTTCCGCCGCGCAGCGGCGGGATGGATCCCGAGGCGCAGGGCCGACAGGAAGGGCCCTTCGAGGTGCGCGCCCAGGACGCGGGCTCCGTCCGACTCGGCAGGGACCTCGCGGAGGGCTGCGAGGAGCTGCTCTTCGGGGGAGGTGATGAACGTCGGCAGGAAGGCCGTGACGCCGGTCTCGAGGATGGCGTCGGCCGCGAAGCGATACCCGTCGGCGTCGGCCGTGAGGAAGTCGACGCCCGCAAAGCCGTTGACCTGGAGGTCGACGAAGCCCGGCACCGCGATGCCGCGACCGTGGGGTGACGAGAGTCCCAAGCCGGCGACTCGGCCACCGACAACCTCGACGTCGCCGGGGACGAGCTGCCCGTCCACGACGGCGGCTTCGACGCCGAGCTTCATTCGGCCAGCTCCAGCGCCCCGGCGATGCTCCGGTCCGAGCGGTCGAGACGGTGGCGCGCCGTGGGGGCGTCGACCCCCGCGAGGAGGGAGACGATCGCGACGCGGGCGTCGCCGCCGGCGGCCTGCAGCGCGTCGTCGACCTCCTGCCCGGACGCGCCGCTCGCCGTCGCGACGATGCGCCGGACGCGCCCTGAGAGCTTCTCGTTGGCAGGGGCGACGTCGACCATGAGGTTGCCGTAGGTCTTTCCGAGCCGGATCATCGAAACGGTCGAGATCGTGTTGAGGACGAGCTTCTGCGCCGTTCCCGCCTTGAGCCGCGTCGACCCCGCAAGGAACTCCGGGCCGACGACGACCGCGACCTCGTGCTCGACGAGCCGACCGAGCCTGGAGTGGGGAGCGGCGACGACGCAGGCGGTGAACGCACCGGCGGCGCGCGCGGACTCGAGTGCGCCGAGCGCATACGGCGTCGTGCCGCTCGCGCTGACGCCGATCACGGCGTCCGCGGGGCCGACCTCGAGCGCCAGAACGTCACGGGCGCCACTCTCGCCGTCGTCCTCGGCCTCCGCCTGGGCCATCGGCGGGTCCGCTGCTTCGCCGGCGACCAGTGCGACCACGACTCCCGGCGGAACGGAGAAGGTGGTCTCGCACTCGGACGCGTCGAGCGCGGCGATCATGCCGGACGATCCAGCGCCGACATAGACGAGGCGTCCGCCGGCGCGAAGCCGCTCCGCGACGGCATCGATCACCGCTGCGATGTCCGGAGCCACCCGTCCGACGGCTGCGGGAACCGCCGAGTCGGCCTCGTTCATGAGCTCGACGAGCTCCAACGTCTCGCGCGTCTCGTACCCCGCGTCCGGGTCGCCGCCCGCTTCCGTCACGAGTCCGTTGTCGATCATCGCGGGAGTCTACGCTGACAACTGGCGGTGGTCAATACCACTTGCGTGGAAATGTGGTATCCATACCCCGACGCAATGGCGGAGATCGAGGTTCGCAACGTCACGAAAGCCTTCCCGGGCGACGTGCGTGCGCTCGACGACGTGTCGCTCGCGATCGGAGACGGCGAGTTCATCGCACTCGTCGGCCCGTCGGGCTGCGGGAAGTCGACGCTGCTGCGCTCCATCGCCGGCCTCGAGGAGGTGACGAGCGGCGAGATCGCGATCGGCGGCCGTGACGTCACCGACCTCGCGCCGCGGCACCGGGACATCGCCATGGTCTTCCAGAGCTACGCGCTGTATCCCCACATGAGCGTGCGCCAGAACCTGGGCTACGGGCTGAGGGTTCGCCGGACGCCGAAGGCGGAAATTCGCAAGCGTGTGGAGGAGATCGCAGAACTGCTCGGCCTCGCCGAGTTGCTCGAGCGCAGGCCGGCTCAGCTCTCCGGCGGTCAGCGACAGCGCGTCGCGATGGGCCGGGCGATCGCGCGGGAGCCGCAGGCGTTCCTCATGGACGAGCCGCTCTCGAACCTCGACGCCAAGCTTCGTGTCGGGATGCGGGCGTCGCTCGCCCAATTGCATCAGCGGCTCCGTGTCACGACCGTCTACGTCACGCACGACCAGGTCGAGGCGATGACGCTGGGCCAGCGCGTAGCGGTCATGCGCGACGGCCGGATTCTTCAGGTCGACACGCCGCAGGCGCTGTACGAACGTCCCCGCGACGTCTTCGTCGCCGGGTTCATCGGCTCTCCCGCGATGAATCTCGTCGAGGCGACGATCGACGGAGGCGAGGTCGTCTTCGGGCAGTTCCGCATCCCGCTCGACTGGGCCCGACGGCCGTCCGCGACCTCGGGGCGCGTCGTGGTCGGGATCCGCCCGGAAGCCTTCGAGGACACGAGGTTTGCCTCCCCCGATCTACCCACGCTCGACGTCGACGTCGTCGTGCTCGAGGAGCTGGGCGCGGACGCCCATGTGTTCTTCAGGGTCGATGCCACACGCATTGCGACGCCGACGGAGGGCGACGAGGAGGGCGAGGGCGCGGAGCTCGTGGGCGATCCCGGCTCGCTCCTGAACGCGCGCGTCGATCCGCGTACCGAGGCAGAGGTCGGAGAGCCGTTGCGGCTCGCAGTCGATCCCGCGCGATTTCACTTCTTCGACGTGGTCTCGGGCGCGTCGCTCCTGCTCCCGGGCGACGCCTCGGTCGAGCAGCCCGTCAGCCCAATGGTGACCTGAGCCTGGTATTGACCTCTCTGGCAAGCGGGTTACGATGGCCGGCATGACGAAGCAGGCGACGACGCGCGACCTCGTGCTCGATCTCATCGAGCAGCTCACGGTTGGCGACGCGATTCCGTCCGAGCGGCAGCTGAGCTCCGACTTCGGGGTTTCCCGCCTAACGGTTCGTGCGGCCCTCGACGAGCTCGTACGGGAAGGCTATCTCGTGCGGCGTCACGGGGCGGGCACGTTCGTCAGCGAACCGAAGATCGCGCAGGAGCTGACGATGACCTCGTTCACGGACGACATGCGCGCCCGGGGCCTGAAGCCCGCGAGCAGGACGCTCGATCTCCGCGTCACGCCGGCCGGAGCACGGCTCGGCCGCTTGCTCCACGTTTCGCCGTCGGAGCCCGTAGTCGTCGCGGTTCGGCTCCGCCTCGCCGACGGCGAGAGCATGGCGATCGAAACGGTGCACATTCGCGCGTCGCAGGTGCCTGGCCTCACTGCGGCGGACCTCGAGGAGATGTCCTTCTACGAGCTCCTGCGCGAGCGATACGGCATCGTCGTCGTCGGCGGCGAGCAGACGATAGAGCCGACCGTGACCGACGAGGACGAGTCGAATGCGCTCGGAGTCCCTCTCCACTCGCCGGCCTTCCGCTTCGAGCGAACCACGCATTCACACGCGGGAGAGATCGTCGAGTTCGTCGAGTCGATCTACCGAGGCGACAGGTACCGGCTCGTCACGGCGCTCTCGATCCCGCAGCAACGGCGTCGGGGCAACGCGAGACCAGCAGTCGCCGCGGCGAAGCGTGGTTAGTACCAACCCTGGCCCCCGTACTCCAATCGCTTATACCGACATGAGCAGGGCAATCGGGGCGGTAGTCACTGCTGATGGGGGCTTGACAGACGACCGAAGATGTGGAAGCCTCCCGGCCGTGGCAGATTGGTATAAACCACTTGGGACTCCGGCCGTGGACTGCCACGTCTTGACGGCACGGCCAGGTCGAGTCCCGAGTTGCCGCGGAGGATGCGAATGAACGTACGTGTTTTTGCCGCAGCAGTGCTCGTTGCGGCGCTCGCCGTCGCGGCGGTGGGAGCCACCGGAGCCTCGGGTGGCAAGGCCGCCGACACGCTGACGGTTTGGTTGCAGGTGGACGCACAGTCCGGCTGGCCCGAGGTGGTCGCCGCGGCGAACGCCCAGTTCAAGGCCCAGAACCCGGGCTGGGACGTCGACGTCCAGTACCAGACATGGGGCACTCACCTCGCCAAGTTCGACGCGACGCTGGCTGGCAACAGCGCGCCGGACGTCATCGAGATGGGGAACACCGAGATGACGAAGTACATGGCCGCAGGCGCGTTCCAGGATCTGACGGCGAACTCGTTCCCGAACAAGAGCACGTGGCTCACGGGGCTTGCGAAATCGGGACAGTACGGTGGCAAGATCTACGGCGTTCCCTACTACGCGGGATCGCGGGTGATCACCTACCGGACCGACCTGTTCAAGGCGGTCAACGCGAAGATCCCGTCGAGCGTTGCAGAGTTCACCGCGCTCGCCAGGAAGCTCGGCGCGAAGAACAAGGCGAAGTCCTTCTCGCCGGTCTACATCGCCGGCACGGACTGGTACTTCGCGATGAGCTTCGTCTACGACCACGGCGGCACGATCGCCGTGACGAACAAGGGCAAGTGGATCGGCACGCTCGACCGCCCGAAGGCGGTCGCCGGCCTGGCTGCGTTCAAGCGGTTCTTCGACGCCGCCTCGCGTGCCAGCAAGACAACGGACGAGGTGCGTCCCAACCCCTACGACGTGTACGCACAGGGCAATGCCGCATCGATTCAGGGCCCTGCCTGGTTCAGCTGCTGCGTCGGCGACTTCAAGAATCGCACAGCGCAGTTCGTCATGCCGAGCCGCACGAAGGGGCAGCCGATTCCGGGCTTCCTCGGCGGTTCGGATCTCGCCGTCCCCATCGGGGCGAACAAGGCGCAGGCCGCGTCCTGGATCTCGGCCTTCACGGACAACGCCTCGATGTCGGCGCTTCGCGCCAAGGGCAACATCCCGAACACCACGAGCCTCCTGGGCAACAGCGTCAATGAGCGCGCTGCGAAGAGGAGCTGGTTCGTGCCGACGGCGAAGCACTGGGTCAACGTCGAGAACGGGAACGTCCTTCGAACGATGCTGTCGCGGATCCTGACGAACAAGATGTCGGTCAAGGAGGCCGCAGAGGTGGCGAGCGACAACATCACGTTCACGCTCAACCAGCGCTAGAACGTACGCATGACGGTCGCCGCCGAGACACCAGTCCACCGGTCTCGGCGGCGA